>WYBJ01000192.1 GCA_011525945.1 Burkholderiaceae bacterium
CGACTTGCGCCCTGGAACCTCGCGTGGCGCCTCTTCCCTCACCCCCAACCCCTCTCCCGGTGGGAGAGGGGAGCGTTGTGTGCCCGCGCGGCGGGCAGGTTCCTGGGTAGGGGTTGGGGGTGAGGGAAGTTATTCCCATGTTGCGCATTGCCTCCAATCAGGAGCCCGCATGACGCGGGCGGCGCTGCTGCGCGCCGATGTCGAGCTGGCGGCTGCGCGCGCCTATCCGGAGCGCGCCGAGCACGAGCCCAAGTGGCACGACCGGATCGCGGATTGGCTGGTGAGCCGGGTGGCGCGACCGCTCGTGCGTACCTTGGTCGATCCGTCCCGGCGGCTTGCGCGCATCGTGCCGCGCGTCGCCGCGCACGAAGCCGCGCTGCGTGAGGCCTCCGACGAGGCATTGCAGGACGTGGCGGCGCACTTGCGCCGCCAGTTGCGCCGGGAGGGCTTTTCACTCGAGGCGGCCGGATACGCCTTCGCCCTGGTGCGCGAAGTCGCGCAGCGTCGTCTCGGGCAGCGCCACTTCGACGTGCAGCTCATGGGCGGCTGGGGCCTGTTACAAGGCCACCTGGTGGAGATGGCGACGGGGGAGGGCAAGACCCTGACGGCGACGCTGCCGGCGTCGACCGCGGCACTCGCCGGCGTTCCCGTGCACATCATCACCGTGAACGACTATCTCGCGCGCCGCGACGCCGAGGCGATGCGGCGCGTGTACGAATTCCTCGGGCTGACAGTCGGCGTCGTGGTCCAGGACATGACGCCGGATGCGCGCCGTGAGGCCTATGCTTGCGACATCACCTATTGCACCAACAAGGATCTCGCCTTCGACTACCTGCGCGACCGCGTCGCGCTCGGTAACGCCGGCAGCGCGGCGCATCTCGCGCTCGAGCGCTTGCGTGGCGGGGGACGCACAAGCCGCGTCGTCCTGCGCGGCCTGCACTTCGGCATCGTGGATGAGGCTGACAGCGTTTTCATCGACGAGGCGCGCACGCCTCTCATTCTTTCCGCTGCCAAGGGCGACGACACCGAGACAGAGACTTGCGCGCAAGCGCTCGAGCTTGCGCGCAGCTTCAGCGAAGGCGACGACTACACGCTCGATCGCCGCAACCGCATCGTCGATCTGAAGGAGGCTGGCAAGGATCGCCTGAGCGCGTGGAGCGAAGACAAGCACGGCGCGTGGACCGCGAAGCGCGCGCGCGAGGAGCTGCTGCGCCAGGCGCTTTCCGCCCTGCATCTATTCGTACGCGATCAGCATTACGTTGTAACCGAAGGCAAGGTGCAGATCGTCGACGAGTTCACGGGACGCATCATGGCCGATCGCTCCTGGGAGCGCGGCCTGCACCAGATGATCGAAGCGAAAGAAGAGGTCGAGCTCACCACGCGCCGCGACACGCTCGCCCGTATTACCTATCAGCGCCTGTTCCGGCGCTACCTGCGCTTGGCGGGTATGACCGGGACGGCGCGTGAGGTCGCGCCCGAGGTCTGGTCGATCTTCCGTCTCGATGTGATCAAGGTGCCGCTCAATCGACCCGACCGGCGCAGCTTCGCGCCCGGACGGCTGTTCGCCAGCACGGCGCAGAAGTGGCAGGCCGTGGCCGATCTGGCCGAGCGTGTCGCCCGCGTCGAGCGCCGGGCGGTGCTGATCGGCACCCGCTCGGTGCGCGCCTCGGAAGAGCTGGCGCAGGTGCTGGCGGCACGCGGCCTCGAACACGCACTGCTCAACGCCAAGCAGGACCGCGAAGAGGCCGAGATCGTCGCTCAGGCAGGAGTCGCGGGGCGTATCACCGTTGCGACCAACATGGCGGGTCGCGGCACCGACATCCGTCTGCCCGCCGAGGTGGTCGAACGCGGCGGTTTGCAGGTCATCCTCACCGAGTGCCACGAGTCGGCACGCATCGACCGGCAGCTCGCCGGGCGCTGCGCGCGCCAGGGCGATCCGGGGAGTTGCGCGACGCTGGTGGCGCTCGACGACGAGCTGTTTCGCATCCACGCCCCCTGGGTCACCGGCTACGCGCGCAATTGCGGTGAGACGCTGGGTCGTTCCCGCTGGATGCTGGCGCTGCTGCGGCTTGCCGCGCAGGCCGCCGCCGAACGTCACAACGCCCGTATCCGGCACGACAATCTCAAGCTCGATCGGCGCCTGGAGAAGACACTCGCGTTCTCCGGTCAGCACGAATAGACGCCCGGACGCGCAGCCGGGCTACAATGGGCGCGCGTTCCCTCGCCCGAGCCCGGCACACCGATGACTGATCTCAGCATCAGCAGCGCTGTACGCGGCCAGTCGGCGACCCGGCGGTTGCGTTTCGTCACCGCCGCGAGTCTGTTCGACGGCCACGACGCTTCGATCAACATCGTGCGCCGCATGCTGCAAGCCGCTGGCGCCGAGGTGATCCATCTCGGCCACAACCGCTCGGTCGACGAGATCGTCACCGCCGCCATCCAGGAAGACGTGCACGCGATCGCGGTGAGTTCCTACCAGGGCGGGCACGTCGAGTTCTTCGGCTACACGCTCGATTTGCTGCGCGCGCGTGGCGCGGGCCACATCAAGGTGTTTGGCGGCGGTGGCGGTGTCATCATCCCGGCCGAGATCGAAGCGCTGCATGCCGCGGGCGTTGCGCGCGTCTATTCGCCGCAGGATGGCGCGCGCATGGGCTTGCAGGGCATGATCGACGACATTCTGGCGATCGCGGCCGAGGTGAAGCTCGATCCGATTGCCGGCGGTATCGACGCACTGTTTCGCGGCGAGCACGGCGCGCTTGCACGTGCGATCACGCTGCTCGAATCGGACGCGCTGGCGAAGCACGATCGCGACGCCATCGCGCAACGCGCCGCGCAAAAGCGCGCCCCGGTGCTCGGCATTACCGGCACCGGCGGCGCCGGCAAGTCGTCCCTCACCGACGAGTTGGTGCGATGCTTTCGCTCCGACCATGGCGATCGGCTCGGCATCGCGCTCATCGCCATCGACCCGTCGCGCCGGCGCACCGGCGGGGCGCTACTGGGCGATCGCATCCGCATGAACGCGATCGCGAGCCCGCGGGTTTTCATGCGCTCGCTCGCCACGCGCGAGTCGGGGGCGGAAATCGCACGCTGCCTGCCGGGCGCGATCGACGCCTGCCGCGCGGCGGGCGCCGATCTCGTCCTGGTCGAGACTTCGGGCATCGGCCAGGGCGATGCCGCGATCGTCTCGCACGTCGATGCGTCGCTCTACGTCATGACACCCGAGTACGGCGCCGCCAGTCAGCTCGAGAAGATCGAAATGCTCGACGCCGCCGACGTGGTGGCGATCAACAAGTTCGATCGCCGCGGCGCCGAGGACGCATTGCGCGACGTGCGCAAACAGTTGCAGCGTAACCGCCAGGCATTCGGCGCCCGGCTCGAGGATATGCCGGTGTTTGGCACGGTGGCTGCGCGTTTCAACGACGACGGCGTCTCGCAGCTCTACCATGCGCTGCGCGAGTTGCTGGGGGCTCGCGGCTTCAAGACACCACCCCGGCACTTCGTGCCACCCCTCCTGGCGCGCGGGGAGATTCCGGGCAGCGACCTTTTCGCGTCAACCTCCCCTCTCCCTCCGGCAGAGGGGCCGGGGGTGAGAACCTCCCCTCTCCCTCCGGGAGAGGGGCCGGGGGTGAGGGAAGTCATGCGCATGACGCATAATTTTTCCTCACCCTCGATCCCTCTCCCAAAGGCAGAGGGAAGACAACCATACCCTATCCTCCCTGCCGCCCGCTCGCGCTATCTCGCCGAGATCGCGCAGACAGTACGCGCGTACCGTCGCCGGGTGGACGAGCAGGCACGGATCGCAACCGACCTGCGGCATCTGGCCGAAGCGCGCCGCATGCTCGCCGCGGCGGACGCCGATACCGGAGCGATCGACACGCTGCTCACGCGGAACGAGCCGCGGCTCGCGCCCGATGCGCGTGAGCTACTGGCGCGCTGGCCCGAGATCGTGGCCCACTATGGCGGTGACTCGGCCGCGGCCGAAGGCGAAGTCGGCGCCATGCGTCTTGTCAGCGTCTCGCTTTCCGGCACGCGGGTGCCGCGGATCGCATTGCCTCGCTACCGCGATCATGGCGATCTGCTGCGCTGGCTCATGCTCGAAAACATCCCGGGCCGCTTTCCGTTCACCGGCGGGGTGTTCGCGTTGAAGCGCGAGGACGAGGATCCCACCCGCATGTTCGCCGGCGAGGGCGATTGCTTTCGCACCAACCGGCGTTTTCATCTGCTCTCGCAAGGCATGCCGGCGAAGCGGCTTTCGACCGCGTTCGATTCGGTCACGCTGTACGGTTTCGATCCCGATCCGAGACCCGACATCTACGGCAAGGTGGGCAATTCCGGGGTCTCGATCGCGACGCTGGACGACATGAAGGCGTTGTATGCGGGCTTCGACCTGTGCGCGCCCGACACCTCGGTGTCGATGACGATCAACGGCCCGGCGCCCACACTGCTGGCGATGTTCCTCAATACCGCGATCGATCAGCAGCTCGATCGGTTTCGCGCCGAGCGCGGGCACGATGCCGATGCGGCCGAGGTCGCTCGCATTCGCGGTGAGGCGCTGGCGAGCGTTCGCGGCACCGTGCAGGCCGACATCCTGAAGGAGGACCAGGGCCAGAACACGTGCATCTTCTCGACCGATTTCTCGCTCAAGGTCATGGGCGACGTGCAGCAGTACTTCATCGACCACGCCATCCGGCGCTTCTACTCGGTGTCGATCTCGGGCTATCACATCGCCGAGGCGGGCGCGAATCCGATCTCGCAGCTCGCGTTCACGCTGGCCAACGGCTTCACCTACGTCGAAGCCTATCTCGCGCGCGGCATGGCGATCGACGACTTCGCCCCCAACCTGTCGTTCTTCTTCAGCTACGGCATGGAGCCCGAATACGCGGTGCTGGGACGAGTGGCGCGGCGCATCTGGGCTACCACGATGCGCGACAAGTATGGCGCCGGCGAACGCAGCCAGAAGCTCAAGTTCCATGCCCAGACCTCGGGGCGCAGCCTGCATGCGCAGGAGATCGCCTACAACGACATTCGCACCACGCTGCAGGCGCTGATCGCCTCTTACGACAACGCCAACTCGCTGCACACCAACGCCTACGACGAGGCGATCACGACCCCGACCGCGGACTCGGTGCGCCGTGCGCTCGCGATCCAGCTCATCATCAACCGCGAATGGGGCCTGGGCCGCAACGACAATCCCAACCAGGGTGCATTCATCCTGGAGGAACTCACGGATCTGGTGGAGGAAGCGGTGTTGCGCGAGTTCGAGCGCTTGTCCGAGCGCGGTGGCGTGTTGGGGGCGATGGAAACGGGCTACCAGCGCGCTCGCATCCAGGACGAGAGCATGCTCTACGAGACGCGCAAGCACGACGGCTCGTATCCGATCGTCGGCGTCAACGTGTTCCGCAGCGAGCAGGCGCAGGATACGCTCACCGAGATCGCTCTGGCGCGCTCCACCGAGGCCGAGAAACAAAGCCAGCTCGCGCGCCTGCGGGCATTTCATGATCGACATCGCGATGCCGCCGGTCCGGCGTTGCAACGGCTTCAGCAAGTGGCGATGGCCAACGGCAACGTGTTCGAAGAGCTGATGCATACCGTGCGGGTGTGTTCGCTCGGCCAGATCACGCACGCACTGTTCGAGGTCGGCGGCCAGTACCGGCGCAATATGTGAGTGGCGGAGCGATGCCATGATGCGAGCTCGCGACTTGCGGCACGCGACCTCATGCGAAGCGCGATATTCATGGAAAGGGGTCGGGGGTGAGGGAAATTCGGGAGAGAAAGCATGCGCATCGAAGGCAGCACCTTTTTGATCACCGGCGGCGCCTCCGGCCTCGGCGCCGGCACGGCCCGCCTGCTGGCGCAGGCCGGTGCGAACGTCGTGCTCGGCGACATGAATGCGCACGCCGGTGGGCGCCTCGCCGCCGAACTCGGCGAGCGTGCGCGGTTCGTCTCCACGGACGTCACCGACGAGGGCCAGGTGCAGGCGGTTGTCGATCTCGCGCGCCGAACCTTCGGCCGCCTCGACGGCGCCATCAACTGCGCCGGGATCGTGCTCGGCGAACGCGTGCTGGGGCGTAGCGGTCCGCATCGCCTGGAATCCTTCCGCCGGGTCATCGAAGTGAACGTGATCGGCACGTTCAACACCGTTCGGCTCGCGGCGGCGGCGATGGCGAACAATCCCGCCGGCGAGTCGGGCGAGCGCGGCGTAATCGTCAACACCGCTTCGGTTGCCGCCTTCGATGGCCAGATCGGGCAGGCGGCCTATGCGGCATCCAAGGGCGCAGTCGCGTCCATGACCTTGCCGCTCGCACGCGAGCTCGCCCGCAGCGGCATTCGCGTTGTCACCATCGCGCCCGGGATTTTCGATACAGCCATGGTCGGCGGCTTCGATCAGGCACTGAAGGACTCGCTCGCCGCGCAGGTTCCGTTTCCCGCGCGGCTCGGGCGTCCGGACGAGTATGCTGCGCTGGTGCGCCAGATCATCGAGAATCAGATGCTCAACGGCGCCACCATCCGGCTCGATGGCGCGATTCGCATGGCACCGAAGTAAACGCAGCCGCAGCCCGTAACGAGAAAGATCCTCCATGGACTACAGCAACATCGTGCTCGATCAGCCCGAGGCCGGAGTTTACTGCCTGACGGTGAATCGTCCGAAGGCGCTCAATGCGCTCAACGCCGACACGCTGGACGAGATCGCCGCAGCGATCGCGCAAGTGAGATGCGATCAGGCGGCACGCGCACTGCTCGTCACCGGCGCGGGCGAGAAAGCGTTCGTCGCCGGCGCCGACATCGCGCAGATGCAAAGCTTCGGGCCGGCCGATGCGCAGGCGTTTTCCGAAAGGGGCCATCGCGCCTTGCGCGCGCTGGAGATGCTGCCCTTGCCGGTGATCGCGCTGGTGAATGGCTACGCCTTGGGCGGCGGCTGCGAGCTCGCGCTTGCGTGCGATTGGATCATCGCGTCCGAGCGCGCCATGTTCGGGCAGCCGGAAGTGAATCTCGGCGTGGTCGCGGGCTTCGGTGGGACGCAGCGCCTGCCGCGCTTGATCGGGCGCGCGCGCGCGCTGGAGCTACTGGTCACCGGACGCATCGTCAAAGCGGACGAAGCGCTGCGCATCGGGCTTGTCAACCAGCTCGTCGCGCCGGAGCGGTTGCGCGAGACCGGGCTGGAGGTGGCGCGCACGATTGCGTCGAAGGGTCCGGTTGCGGTGCGCCTGACCAAGCAGATGGTCCAGCGCGGCCAGGACATGGATCTCGCCAACGCGTGCCAGCAAGAGGCCTATGCGTTCGCGCTGACGTGCGCAACCGAGGATCAAAAAGAGGGGATGAGAGCGTTCCTGGACAAGCGCCCGGCGAAATTCCTCGGGCGCTGAATTTCAGCTCAGTGTCCGCGATGCCCGCCGCCATGTGCGCTGAGCGGGCGCACCGTCGCTTTCACTTCGATGTTCTCGCGTTTGCCGTCCTTGTCTTCGACCACCAGCATGAGCGGGATGCTTTGCCCTTCCTTGAGCGCACCTTTCAACTCCATCAGCATGATGTGATAGCCGCCGGGTTTGAGCTCGACCGCCTTGCCGGCCGGTAGCGCCACGCTCGCGACCGGGCGCATTTTCATCATGTCGTTCTCCAGACGGGTCTCGTGAATTTCGCTGCGGCCGGCAACGGGCGATCCGACCTCGACGAGACGCGCATCCCTGGCCGAAGTGATGCGCAGAAACGCCCCGCTCACGCTCTGCTGCGGGACTGTCGCGCGGACCCAGGCGTCCTGGACGCTCACCTGGGCGTGCGCGGATGCGAGCAATGACGCAAACAGTACGAGCGCGGCGATTCGCTTCATGGCAAGTCCTGTACCGATAGGGGGTGGCGCCGACGTGGTGGCGTTGGGGCGGGTCGCATGTCGGCGGAGCTCGTATATTACCCGGGCGTGGTGCGATCCGACGCGTCGCTCGGGCGTGGCGGCAGATGACGCCTGTGCGCCGGAGTACTTGCGCCCGTCTTCGGGTGGCGAGCACCAAGATGGGCGCTGCTATAATCGCCCGGTGCAATCGGGCCTGCCGTCTATCGGTTAACGCAACAGGGTGCCGTCATGGACATGAAGGATCTGCAGCCGGATGTCGATCCGCAGGAAACCCAGGAGTGGCTGGACGCCCTGGACGCGGTGATCAAGGTCGAGGGCACCGAGCGCGCGCACTACCTGCTCGAGCGCATGATCGAGCGCACGCGCCGGGCCGGCGCGCAGTTGCCCTACACCGGCACGACGGCCTATCTCAACACCATCCCGCCCGGGATGGAAGAGCGCTCTCCAGGCAATCACGAGCTCGAGCATCGCATCCGCACCTACGTGCGCTGGAATGCGATGGCGATGGTCGTGCGGGCGAACCGGAACACCAACGTGGGCGGCCACATCGCGAGCTTCGCTTCCGCGGCGACACTCTATGATGTCGGCTTCAACCACTTCTGGCGCGGCGTTACCGACACGTTCCGCGGCGACATCGTCTACTTCCAGGGACACTCCTCGCCCGGGATCTATGCGCGCTCGTTCCTGCTCGGCGAACTCTCCGAGGCGCAGCTCGACAACTTCCGGCAAGAAGTCGACGGCAACGGACTGCCGTCGTATCCGCACCCCTGGCTCATGCCGGACTACTGGCAGTTCCCGACCGTATCGATGGGGCTCGGGCCGCTCATGGCAATCTACCAGGCGCGCTTCATGCGCTATCTGCGCGACCGCGCCATCATCGAGAACCAGGGCCGCAAGGTTTGGGCGTTCATGGGCGACGGCGAGATGGATGAGCCCGAATCGCTCGGCGCGATCTCGCTCGCCGGGCGCGAGAAGCTCGACAATCTCATCTTCGTCATCAATTGCAACCTGCAGCGCCTCGACGGGCCGGTGCGCGGCAACGGCAAGATCATCCAGGAGCTCGAGTCGACGTTCCGGGGTGCTGGCTGGAACGTCATCAAGGTGATCTGGGGCTCGTACTGGGATCCGCTGTTCGTGCGCGACACCAAGGGCATCCTGTTGAAGCGCATGGAGGAGTGCGTCGACGGCGAATACCAGACGTTCAAGTCGAAGGACGGTGCGTACGTGCGCAAGCACTTCTTCGGCAAGTATCCCGAGCTGCTGGAAATGGTCGCGACCATGACCGATGACGACATCTGGCGCTTGAACCGCGGGGGGCACGATCCGCACAAGGTCTACGCGGCGTACGCCGCGGCGACGAAACACGTCGGCCAGCCGACCGTGATCCTCGCCAAGACGATCAAGGGTTACGGCATGGGCGAGTCGGGCGAGTCGCAGAACATCACCCACCAGCAGAAGAAGATGGGGACGTCCTCGATCCGCGCTTTCCGCGACCGCTTCGGCGTGGCGGTGCACGACGACAAAGTCGAGGACGTGCCGTATCTCAAGTTCGAGGAAGGAAGCGCCGAGCTCAAGTACCTGCGCGAGCGACGCGAAGCCCTTGGCGGCCAGGTACCGTGGCGGCGGCGCAATGCCGACCCGCTGCCCGTGCCGCCGCTGTCCGCATTCGAATCGCTACTCAAGGCGACCGGCAACGAGCGCACGATGTCGACCACGATGGCGTTCGTGCGCATTCTCGCGATGCTGGTGCGCGACAAGCAGCTCGGCAAGCTGGTCGTGCCGATCGTGCCCGACGAATCGCGCACCTTCGGCATGGAAGGGATGTTCCGCCAGCTCGGCATCTACTCGCACGTCGGACAGCTCTACACGCCGCAGGATGCCGAGCAGTTGATGTTCTACAAGGAAGACCAGAGCGGCCAGATCCTGCAGGAGGGAATCAACGAGCCCGGCGCCATGTCGTCGTGGATCGCCGCGGCCACCGCGTACAGCACGCATGGCCTGGCGATGATCCCGTTCTACATCTTCTATTCGATGTTCGGCTTTCAGCGTACGGGCGATCTGTGCTGGGCTGCTGGCGATATCCACGCACGCGGCTTCCTGCTCGGCGCTACCGCCGGGCGGACCACGCTCAACGGCGAGGGTTTGCAGCACCAGGACGGCCACAGTCATCTGGCCGCCTCCACCATCCCGAATTGTATGGCGTACGACCCGACGTTCGCCTACGAGCTCGCGGTCATCATGCAGGACGGGATGCGGCGCATGTACGCCGAACAGGAGGACGTGTTCTACTACATCACCCTGATGAACGAGAACTACCCGCACCCGGCGATGCCCGAGGGCGCCGAGAAGGGTATTCTCGCCGGGATGTATCTGCTGCGCGAGGGCCAAGCGGATGCGAGCCGCGCGCCGCGTGTGCAATTGCTCGGATCCGGCACGATACTGCGTGAAGTGATCGCGGGGGCGGAACTGCTCGAGCGCGATTTCGGCGTGGCGGCCGACATCTGGAGCTGCCCGAGCTTCACGCAACTGCGTCGCGACGGGCTCGATGCGGAGCGCTGGAATCGGCTACATCCGGAGGCCGAGCCGCGCCTGTCGCATGTCGAGCAGTGCCTGAAGGATCGGCCGGGGCCGGTGGTGGCTGCGACCGACTACATCAAGGCGTACGCCGACCAGATCCGGCCGTTCGTGCGCAATCGCTATATCGTGCTTGGCACCGATGGCTTCGGCCGTTCCGACACGCGCGAGAAGCTGCGGCGCTTCTTCGAGGTCGACCGGCATCACGTCGCGGTTGCCGCCCTCAAGGCTCTGGCCGAAACGACCGAGTCGGTCTCGCCCAGGCAGGTCGGCGAGGCCATTCGCAAGTACGGCATCGATCCCGAGGCGCCGAATCCGGTGACGGTGTAACGGCCTTCGGCTTTTTTGCGCGTTTTGCTCTTCACGCTTCGCTGCGGTAAGGGAGGTCGTCGATGTCATCTCCGATCGAAGTCCGTGTCCCCGATATCGGCGACTTCGAGGACAT
This sequence comes from Burkholderiaceae bacterium, assembly GCA_011525945.1. GTDB lineage: Bacteria > Pseudomonadota > Gammaproteobacteria > Burkholderiales > WYBJ01 > WYBJ01. The sequence goes on from WYBJ01000192.1 coordinate 10,866, forward strand.
TCCGGTCATCGAAGTGCTGGTGCATCCGGGTGATGCCATAAAGCCCGAGGATCCGCTGGTTACGCTCGAGTCGGACAAGGCGACCATGGACGTGCCCGCGCCGATCGGTGGGGTAGTGCAGGCCATCCGAGTCAAGGTCGGCGACAAGGTCTCGAAGGGCTCGCTCGTGCTTACGCTCGACGCCGGCGGCGCGCCGGCGGTCGCGAAGGCCGCGGACCCCGCGCCTGCAGCGGCGGCGAAGGGGTCGATGACCGCACCGCCGGCGCCGCTAGCCGCCTCCGATCGCACCGGCACGCAAGATGCGCCAGTCCCGGTCGCGCCGCCCGTCGAGCCCGAGCCCGCGCGCGCAGCCGAAACACACGAGGCTGCGGCGGCGGCGCAGGCGGGCGCGCGCGCGCATCCGCCGGTTGTAGCGGCCGAGATCGACGAGGCGGGTTTTGCGCTCGCGCACGCGAGCCCGGCGGTCCGGCGCCTGGCGCGCGAGCTTGGCGTGGATCTGGCGCAAGTACGCGGCACGGGACCCAAAGAGCGCATCCTCAGGGAGGACGTGCAAGCGTTCGTCAAGCAAGCGCTTACGCGCCCGCAGGCGCGCGGCGGCGCCGTGCTCGATCTGCCGGCGTGGCCGCAGGTCGACTTCGCCAAGTTCGGTGCGGTCGAAACGCTGCCGCTGTCGCGCGTGCAGAAGATCTCGGGGCCGTACCTCGCGCGCAACTGGGTGATGATTCCGCACGTCACCCAGCACGACGAGGCCGATATCACTGCGCTCGAAGCGTTCCGCAAGGCGCACAGTGAGACGGCCAAGAAGGACGGCGTGCACTTGACGCTGCTCGCCTTCATCATGAAAGCGTGCATAGCGGCGCTCAGGCAGTTTCCGCAGTTCAACGCATCGCTCGCGCCCGATGGCCAGTCGCTCATCGTCAAGAAGTATTTTCATATCGGGGTGGCGGTCGATACGCCGGAGGGTCTGGTCGTGCCGGTCATTCGCGACGCCGATACGAAGGGTGCGCTGCAGATCGCGCGCGAGCTGGCGCAGACGAGTGCGAAAGCGCGCGACAGGAAGCTCACACCCGGTGATATGCAGGGCGGGAGCTTCTCGATTTCCAGCCTCGGCGGCATCGGCGGTACGGCCTTCACGCCGATCATCAATGCACCGGAAGTCGCGATCCTCGGCGTTGCCCGCGCGGCGCTCAAGCCCATGTACGGCGAGGGCGGCAAGCTGCGCGCCCGGCTCATGCTGCCGTTATCGCTCTCCTACGATCATCGCGTCATCGATGGCGCTCAGGGCGCTCGCTTCATCACTTTCCTGAGCGCGGTTCTGGGCGACATTCGGCGCCTGGTTCTCTGATAGGAAAGGGGTCAAGCTCGATTTCCTCGAACCGATTCCGGCCGATGCTCGCTCGTCGCCTCGCGTCATGAACCACGCGGAGCCGTCGAGAAACCCGAGCCTGGCCTCTATCCCCGCGGGGCCCATCGGCATCCTGGGCGGGACCTTCGATCCGGTGCATTACGGGCATTTGCGGCTGGCCGAAGAGGCGGCAGATGCGCTCGGGCTCGTGCGAGTGCTGCTCGTTCCGGCTGCATCGCCCAACTTGCGTGCGCGCCCCGGAACCGAAGCGCAGCAGCGCCTGGAGATGGTGCGGTTAGCGACTGCGCACAATTCGCGGCTTGCGGCGGACGGCCGCGAGCTGAAGCGCGCGGGCACGAGCTACACGGTCGATACGCTGCTCGAGTTGCGCACCGAGCTCGGGGTCGAGAGGCCGCTGTGGCTGATTCTCGGCGCGGATGCCTTCCTGCGGCTGCCCGCCTGGAGCCGCTGGCGGCAGTTGTTCGATCTGGCGCACATCGCAGTCGCGACCCGGCCGGGCTCGGCGCTGAACAAGGCCGTAGAGCAATCGGAGCCGCTTGCGGTCGAATGGCGGCGCCGCGTCGTTTCGGTGCAGACCGCCTGCACAGGCGGCCCGGTCGGCGCCATCGTTGCGCCTTGCGCCGGCACTCCTGGCGGCGCCGGTGTAGCGCCTCGTGACGCAGCGCCCGGCGGCACCATCGTTTGCTTGACGATCCCGCTGCTGGAGATCTCGGCCTCGGACCTGCGCTCGCGCGTATCGCGAGGGGCGAGCGTGCGCTATTTGCTGCCGCCGGCGGTGGTCGATTATATTGCCGGCCATCACCTCTATCTTGCCCAATGAGAATCGACCGGATCGTGAAAGCCGTGGTGGCAGCCTTGGACGACATCAAGGCGCGTGACGTCGTCGTACTCAATGTGGTCAAGCTCACCTCGATATTCGATCGAGTGATCATTGCCAGCGGCGATTCGACCCGGCAGGTGAAGTCGCTCGCCGACAACGTGCAGGTGAAGCTGAAGGCGCTGGGCGCGAAGGTCAACGGCGTCGAGGGCGCGCAGAACGCGGAGTGGATCCTGATCGACCTGGGAGCCGTCATCGTCCACATCATGCTGCCGGCGGTACGCGCGCACTACAACCTGGAGGAGCTGTGGAGCGCGCGCCCAGCGCGCAAGGCGGGCAGCCGCCGAGCACAAGCGGGCGTTCCGGCCAAGTGAGCCGTGCGCCGAGGCCGAGATGCGCCTACTGGTGGTCGCCGTCGGTACCCGCATGCCAGCCTGGGTGACGGCGGGGTTCGACGACTACCGCGCCCGCATGCCGCACGACGCGCGCATCGAGCTGAAGGAAATAAAGCCCGAGAAGCGCCTCGCCGGGATGTCGGTCGCTCGTGCGCTGGAACGCGAAGCCGGGCGCATCGAAGCGGCCGTGTCCGCCGGTTGCCTGCGCGTGGCGCTCGATGAGCGCGGCCGCAGTTTCGACAGCGCCGCGCTTGCCCGAAGCCTCGCGCAATGGCGGGGCGCCGGGCGCGACGTCGCGTTCCTGATCGGTGGCGCGGATGGCCTGTCGGCGCCCTTGAAGTCGAGCGCAGCCATGCTATTGTCGTTATCTCCGCTCACGCTGCCGCACGGGCTCGCGCGAGTGGTGCTCGCCGAACAACTGTATCGCGCGCACACCATGCTGATCGGCCATCCGTATCACCGCGCATGAACGCACCGGGCAAGCGCATCTATCTCGCCTCGCGCAGTCCGCGCCGGCGCGAGCTGCTCAAGCAGGTGGGCATCTCGTTCGAGATCGTCCTCTTCCGCGAGGATTCGCGTCGTGGGCTCGACGTGGACGAATCGCCTCGGGAAGGCGAAGAAAGCGCCGATTACGTGCTGCGGGTGGCACGCTCGAAAGCCGAGGCGGCGAGCCTGCGCTTGATGCAGCGGCGGCTACCGGCGTATCCCGTGGTGGCGGCCGATACCACGGTCGTGCTCGGCCGGCGCATTCTGGGCAAGCCGGCCGACGAAACCGAAGCGCTCGCCATGTTGGCCGAGCTTTCGGGGCGCGCGCACCAGGTTCTCACCGCGGTAGCCGTGGGCCGCCGCGAGCGCCTGGAAACGCGCCTGTCGATCTCGACGGTCGAGTTCGCGCCAATCACGCCGGCTCAGATCCGCAACTACGTTGCGACCGGTGAGCCGCTCGACAAGGCGGGCGCGTACGCGATCCAGGGCCGTGCCGGCGCCTTCGTGCGCCACCTTTCGGGCAGCTATAGCGGCGTCATGGGCCTGCCGCTGTACGAAACGATCGAGTTGCTGGAGTCGTTCGGGCTGGTTCTACCGTGAGCGCATGCCGGTGAGCGAAGATATCCTGGTCAACGTCACGCCGCAGGAGACGCGCGTCGCGCTCATGCAGCAGGCCGTGGTGCAGGAGTTGCACGTCGAGCGCTCGGGCGCGCTGGGATTGGTCGGCAACATCTACATGGGCAAGGTTGTGCGCGTGCTGCCCGGCATGCAGTCGGCCTTCGTCGACATCGGCTGGGAGCGAGCCGCTTTCCTGCACGTTGCCGATATCTGGGAAGCGCGCGGCGACGAAGGTTCTCGTCCGATCGAGCGTATGCTCTCCGAGGGCCAGGGGCTCATGGTGCAGGTCGTGAAAGATCCGATCGGCAGCAAGGGCGCGCGGCTTTCCACTCAGATCAGCGTCGCCGGCCGCTTGCTCGTATTCCTGCCGCAGGAATCGCACATCGGCATCTCGCAGCGCATCGAGGACGAGACCGAGCGCGCGGCGCTGCGCGAGAAGCTCACGCACCTGCTGCCCGAGCGGGGCAGCGGCGGCTATATCATCCGCACCGTGGCCGAGACGGCCTCGGAGCGTGAGCTCACATTCGACCTCGAGTACCTACGCAAGATCTGGGCAGGAATCCAGCAGCGGTCGGCGACGGCGACCCCGCCGGCGCCGCTGTATCAGGACCTCACGCTGAGCTTGCGCGTGCTGCGCGACATGGTGCACGAGGAGACCGGCCGCATCCTGATCGATTCGCGCGAAACGTATCGCAAGGTGCTGGCATTCGCCGAGGACTACATCCCGAACGTCGCTGCCCGCATCCAGCACTATATGGGCGAGCGGCCGCTGTTCGACATCCACCGCGTCGAGGATGAGATCGAGAAGGCGCTCGCGCGGCGCGTGGATCTCAAGTCCGGCGGCTACCTCATCATCGACCAGACCGAGGCGCTTACGACCATCGACGTCAACACCGGCGCCTTCGTCGGCAATCGCAGCTTCGACGACACCATCTTCAAGACCAACCTGGAGGCGGCTCAGGTGATCGCACGCCAGCTCCGGTTGCGCAATCTCGGCGGAATCATCATCCTCGATTTCATCGACATGGAGACCGAGGAGCACCGCACCGCCGTTCTCGGCGAGTTACGCAAGGCGCTTGCGCGCGATCGCGTGCGCATGACCGTGAACGGCTTCACCCAGCTCGGTCTGGTGGAGATGACGCGCAAGCGTACGCGCGAGAGTCTCGCCCACGTGTTGTGCGAACCGTGTCCGGTGTGCCAGGGCCGCGGCGTACTCAAGACCGCGCAGACCGTGTGCTATCAGATCCTGCGCGATATCCTGCGCGAATCGCGCCAGTTCGACGCGCGGGAATTCCGCATCCTCGCCTCGCAGAATGTGATCGACATGTTCCTCGACGAGGAATCGCAGCACCTGGCGATGCTGGAGGAGTTCATCCGCAAGCCGATCTCGCTCCAGGTCGAGAGTCAGTATGGGCAGGAGCAGTACGATGTGATTCTGATGTAAGCGGGCTCAGGACTTGACGATGCCTTGCGGCGTGTACGGATAGTCCATCTGCCGTGCGATCTTTTCGCGTGCTTCCGTGCCTGCCAGGCGCTCAACCAGGTACAAGCCGAGATCGATCGACGTGCTGACACCACCACCGGTTACGATCGGACCCTGGTCGACGATGCGCTCGCGCAAGACCTTGGCGCAGTACGGTTTCAGTTCGTCGAGCGCGGAGGGGTGCGTGGTCGCGCTGAGACCGCGCAGGTAACCGGCTGCGCCCAGCAGCAATGCGCCGGTGCAGACCGAGACTTTGTAGCGTGCCGCGGATGCGCTGCGCAGCCATTCGACGAACGGCGCATCGTGCTGCAGCGTGCGCGTTCCCATGCCACCCGGAACGAACAGCAGATCGCAGCCTTCGAGGCTCTCGCCGGTACGGTCGGCGAGCAGGCGCAGGCCGCGCTCGTCACTCACCTGTGCAGTACGCGCGCACACGCTCCAGGTGAACTCAGGCATGAAGCCCATGCGCGGCAGGCGCGTGATGGCATCGTAAAAGCCGATGAAATCGAGCATCGTCATGCCGTCGAATACGACCAGCGCAGCTTTCATGGTCAGGTCTCCGTCGAGGGTTTTCGTATGCGCGCCGGGGTTGCGCCTGTTGCGCGGTCGTGCAGCGAACGAGACCCCATCGCGGGTCGATGCAGAACTCAGTCCACGATCGTCTGCGACTGTTCGCGCAGGTACTGTTGCAGATAATAGTACGACCCCGCCGACTTGCCGGTCGAGCCGGAGCCTTTCCAACCCCCGAACGGCTGGTAGCCGGGCCAGGCGCCCGTAGTCGCGCCTTGCGGGCGGTTGCAGTACGTCACCCCGGCCTCGATACGCTCGAGGAACCATTCGATCTCTTCGCGCGCGCCGTAAAACCCAGCCGTCAAGCCGAAGTTCGAAGCGTTGGCTGATTCCATCGCTTCCTCGAGCCCGCCCACCGGTGACACGATCACGATCGGCAGGAACAACTCCTGCGACCACAGCCGATGCCCCGGCCGAAGCTGCGCCACGGTGGGCTCGCAGAAGTAGCCGCGCGCCAGCGCGCCCTCGGTCAGGGCGCGCCCTCCACACAGGAGCTGGCCATCGTGCTCCAACTCGGCGGTCGTTCGCATGAAGCGCTCCTGTGCCGAGCGATCGATCACCGGACCGAGCCAGTTGTCACGGCTGGTCGGATCGCCGATTCGCAACGCTCGTGTCAGAGCGAGAATCCGGTCCGCGAGCTGATCGGCGACCACACGCTCGACCAGCACGCGCGAGCACGCCGAGCACTTCTGCCCCTGCAGGCCGAATGCGGCGCGCACGATGCCGAGTGCCGCGCGCTCGAGATCGGCGTTGCGGCTCACGATCGCGGCGTTCGATCCGCCCATCTCGGCGATGCACGGGCGGGGGTGCGGGTGGGCGGAGAAGCTGCGCAGGATCTGCATGCCGGCATCATGGGAGCCGGTGAACGTGATGCCGGCGAGGTCCGGGTGCCGCACCAGCGGGTCGCCCACGCGCGCGGCGCCGCCACTGAGGTAATTGAAGACGCCCGCGGGTACGCCGGCCGCGCGCAGGCATTGCGCCAGCAACCAGCCGCTCCATGGTGTGGCGCTGGCCGGCTTGCAGACCACGCAGTTGCCGGCGATCAAGGCCGCGGCGCTCGGGCCTCCGGCGAGCGCAAACGGAAAGTTGAACGGCGCAATCACCGCCCACACGCCGTAGGGTTTGAGGCAACTGAGGTTGCGGCTGGAGAATCCGGGCAGCGGATCTTTGGGCAGATCGCGCACGAAGCCGTGGTTGTCCTGCATCTGGTGGCAGTACCAACGAATGAGGTCGATCGTCTCCTGCACCTCGCCTAGCGCTTCCATCCGGTTCTTGCCGACTTCGAGCGCAACGGCCGCGGCGAGATGAAACGCGCTCGCTTCGAGCAGCGCCGCCGCCCGCAGCAGGATGTCGACGCGGCGGGGCCACGGCGTTCGCGCCCACGCCGGGTGCGCGTTTCGGGCCGCGCGCATCGCCGCGGCCACGTCCTCGGGCGAGCCCTCCTGGAAGCGGCCGAGCAACCAGTCGGCGTCGATCGGGGAGCGCGACTCGAATTGGCCGTCGGAGCGCACGTCTTCGCCGCCGATCAGCATCGGGTGCTCTACACCGAGGTTGGCGCGCACTTGCGCCAACGCCGCATCGAAGCGTTCGTGCAGTTCGCGCGGAGGGTCGAACATGCTGGCGTAAGTGAGCCGGAACGCAACGTCCGCGAGCTGCTTGCGCTGGATGCGATGGGGTCGTCTCACGGCGGGAATGAGCGATGGGGAGTGAGCGAAGGTCGATGCTGTGCGCGCTCGCACGGCTCCGTGCGCGCAACCCGCTACACCGGCGCAGGCGGTGTGGTAGGCGGGATCGCGTCGTCGCGCGCGTAACGCTATGACCCGATCGGCCTATTCGCGGGTGGCGGGATTCTAACGGCAGCGGTGCAGGTTCGCAAACCGACAAGCCTCGCGGCGGCCGCGCGCGCAGCGCGGGGCCGTCGCCGTACCGGGTATCGGCAGCACACCGGGTCGCATCGACTCACCGCTACCCCGGCGCTCAGGCGTGGAGAAAGGCACTCAGTCGTTCTTGCGCGTGCGGTAGAGCTCGTAGGCGCGGTACAGAAGTGCGCCGCCGCCCCACGCAGCGAACACGATCAGCGGTAACGCGAACAGCAGTGGAAAGAATGCGAGCAGCACCGCGAGGCCGCACAGCAGCAGCCCTGCGGCGGCGGCAACGCGCGCCTCGGCCGGTCCCAGGGCGCGGCGGTCGGTGAAGAGCGCGGCGATCACGTTGCCGATACGCAGCGCCCCCGCGGCGGCGCCGCTCGCACTGCCGGGGCTTCCTGTTCCGCTGCGCGCCGGACGCGCTTCACCGGGCGCCAACATGCGGCGCCTGCGACCGAGCACCAATTCGGTCGCGTTGTCGAGATCCTCGAGGTACATTGCTTCCATTCGCTGCGCGAAAGCGTCGTCTTCGATCACCGCGTCGAGCTCGCAGTTGCCGAACCAGCTCGCGAGGTTGAGGTTGGTCGAGCCGACGCGCGCCCAGTGGCTGTCGGTGATCGCGGTCTTGGCGTGCATCATCGCGCCGTTCCACTCGAAGATGCGCACGCCGGCTTCGAGCAGCGGCCGGTAGCCCGCGCGCGAGATCGGCCGCAGGATCGGAATGTCGCTGCTGTGAGGCACGAGCAGCCGCACGTCGACGCCATCGCGAGCGGCCGCGCCCAAGGCTTGCACATACGATGGCATGCCGACGTAGTAGGCGTCGGCGAGCCACAGGCGACTGCGCGCCAGGGCGGCGACGAGCTGGTCGAGACGCAACATCCCGGCCGTCGCCGGCTCGCTTGCGACGATGCGCATGCTGATATCGCCTGCGGGCGGCGCGGCGGCGAGGACGATCTCGGTAAGCGGCTCGCCGCACGCTGCCCAGGTCTCGGCGAACGCACGTTCGATCTCGGCGACCGCCTGGCCGTGGATTTCGAGGCCCGTGTCGCGCCACGGATCGATGCCGCGCGCCGGATCGCCGAGCCACTCGCAGCCGATGCACAGGCCGCTGATGAAACCGACCTCGCCGTCGAACGCGAGCAGCTTGCGGTGGTCGCGCGACAGCCAGCCGAGCGGGCTTCCCGGCTGCGGTGGGTTGTAGCAGCGCAGCTGCACGCCGGCGCCCCGCAACGCATTCCAGAAGCGCCGCGAGGCTCTCCTGAAATCACCCATCCAGTCATAGACGAGCCGGACCGCAACGCCTTCGCGTGCTTTGTCCATGAGCGCCTCGGCGAACTCCCAGCCGATCGCATCGTCCTGGATGAAGTACATCTCGACGTGCACGTGTCGGCGTGCCGCGCGTATCGCCGAAAGCCAGGCGGGATAGTTCTCGCGCGCGTCCTTGAGCAGCCGTACTCGATTGCCGTGCACGAGCGGCGCGCCGGCCGCACGCGAGAACGCCCGCGTGGCGAGCTCTCGCAGTTGTGGCAGCGCTGCGCGCTCCCTGCGTTTCCAGTCGTGGCGCGTCATGTGGGATTCGGCCCGGAGGGAGTAGCGTACCTGGATTCCGGCCGTGTGGAGATTTGCTGCCTGCTGCGCGCGTCAGCAGAGCTCCGGCGAGGGTGCCCTCGGCGGTGGTTCGACACGCGCGCCAGCGGCGGCTTCGAAACGCTTACGCGTACGCCTCGGTCGCAGCTCGAGTCGCGCGCAAACGCACGCTGGCGCGGCCCGCCGCGCCCCGTGATCGACCGCTACGTCCTGCAATCGGCCACGACGTGCTGCGGACGAAGTGCGACGAACCCGCGTTGTGCCGGTCCGTGGTCGAAAAAGGCGGACTCCCCTCGCGCGGCTCTATTTTGCGGCGGGTACCTTAGGCGGGCAGGCGTGGGCCGCGCACTCTAATCGCACCCGCGCGCAGGCCAATGCGCGCCTAACCGGCGCGGATGACGCCGCAGGCGATCCGCGCGCCGGAGTTGCCGGAGGGCTGCGATCTGTAGTCGTCCGGACTGGCGTGCACGATCAGGCTGCGACCGATGATCCCGCTCGGCCCGGTGTCTACCGTGATGAGGTCGACGTCCGTCTGCACCTTGGCGCGACCGCGCTTGTCGGCGTTCAGCATCGGCAGATCGCCGGCGTGGCGCTCTGCGCTCGTCGGCGATCCGTGCGGTTTGCCGGAGGGGTTGAAATGACCTTTCGCGTTCTCGGCCTGGTTGCCGCAGTCGCCCACTTCGTGGATATGCAAGCCGTACTGCTGCCCCGGCTTCAGGCCCTGCACGTAGATGACAACCCGCACCTTAGCACCGGTCTGCTCGAACGTTGCTTCGCCAAACGTCTTGTTTCCGCGCGTCGGCTGCAACTGCGCTGTCGCGCGCGTGCCGTCGTCGGGTATCGTCTGGCAGCCGGTCAGTGCGAGTGCGATCGATGCAAGAGCCAACAGTCTCATCGTTAGTTCCCCCTCTAGAAAAAACCGGAAAACAGCGCGCACGCTGTTATTCCGCAACGCGCTCGCCTTTCCCGGAATCAGAACACCGGCTTGGCGAGCAGACTCGGCAGCCAGGTCGCCAGAGCAGGGAACAAGATCACCACCAGTAGCACGAGCAAGTCGCCGAAGAAGAATGGAATCGTACCTTTCAACACCTGCGGCAGAGGGATCTTGGATGTCCCGCTGACCGCGAACAGGTTCAAGCCGACGGGGGGTGTCACCACCCCCATCTCGACATTCAACGTGATGATGATGGCGAGATGGACGGGATCGATCTTGAGCGCCAAGGCGACCGGAAAAACCACGGGCACCGTCAGCAGCACCATCGCCACACCGTCGACCAGCATGCCGAGGATGATCAGCACGCCCATGAAGGCGAAAATAAAACCGAGCGGCGTGAGGCCCCAGCTCACGATCGCCTGGGTGATCTTCTGCGGCCAATAGAGGTTGGCGAGCAGGAACTGGAACACACCCACGCTGCCGATCAGGAACACGATGACGGCGGTGAGCCTGAGCGAACGGCAGGCCGTGGGCAGAAGCGCGCGCACGAACTCGCCGCGCTTGACGATGAGTCCGTAGATCAGCGCGTAGCCGCAGCCGGCTGCGGCCGCCTCGGTGGGGGTGAACACCCCGCCGTAAAGACCGCCCAGGATGACCACCGGCATGCCGAGCGCGGGCAGCGCGCCCTTGGTCTCCGGCCACACGCGGCTGCGATCGAACTTGCCGCGCGGCAGCTTCAACCACATCGCGATCAGCACGACGCTCAGTGCATTGAAGAACGCGAGCAGCAGCCCGGGAAGGACCCCGGCGAAGAACAGATCGACGATCGAGGTTTCGGTGATGATGCCGTAGATCACCAGGATGATGCTCGGCGGTATCAGCATCGCAATGCCGCCGGCGGTTGCGACCAGGCCGCCAGCGAGCCAGCCCGGATAACCGCGCTTGGTCATCTCCGGAATGGCGATCACGCTCATCGCTGCCGCCATCGCCACGCTCGAGCCCGAGATCGCGCCGAACAGCACGCAGGCGAGCACGGTGGCAACGCCGAACCCGCCGGGCATCCAGCCCACCAGCGCGTCCGCGAAGCGGAACAACTGCCCGACCAGGCCGGTCTTTTCCATCAGAAAGCCGGCGAAGATGAACAGCGGAATCGCGATCAGCGAATACTTGCCGATGAAACTGAAGAACTGGCGAAAGACGACCGTCAGATCGAGCAGCGGATCGCCGATGATGTACGCGGCGGCGGCCGCGCTCAGGGCGATGCCGATCGGCACGCTCAAAAGAAGCAGGACGATGCCTACGGTCCATACCACATGCATTGCCTTCCTCCCTTGGGGGGCAGCACCGTCCTAGTCGATGCTGTCGTCTTCTTCGGCGGGTTCTTCCAGCACGCTGCGGCCGCACAGCTTGTTCACCTGACGGTAGACCTGAAAGACCATCGTCAACGCCATGAAGGCAAAGCCGATCAGCAATGCCAGCAGGAACGGCCACAGCGGGAACGCCAGACTCTCGGTGCGGCTCTCGTAGCTGATGGCGTCACGGACCTCGTGCACGCCCCACCACGCCACGGCGACGAGGAATACGAGCGAGAATACGGTCGCGATCAGACGCACCACCTCGCCCGCGACATTCCAGCGCGGGCCAAATACCGCGAACAGCTCGGGGATGAGCGTAACGCTCAAGTGCGCGTCGCGGCGCTGGGCGATGCCGAAATACAGGTACACACCGCTGAGCGTAAAGTAGGTGACCGCGTCCTGCTGCCACTCGAACGAATGGCCGAAGATGTAGCGGCGCACTACTTCGAGCAACGCGAGCAATGTGCTGCCGAGCAACAGCAGCGCGCACAACTGCCCCAGGATCCGTTCCTGAAACGTGCGCCACAGCACGTAGGCCTTTTCCACGCCGGCCCGCGCCTACTTGATGACGATCTGGGAGGCGTACTTGGTGCAATCCACCTTCTCGATCCAGGAGCTGCCCGGGGGGTTCTGCTTGGACAACTCGGCGCCTTCCTTGTGGAAGGTATCCACCCATGGCCTGGCCGCATCCGGAACCTTGCTCTTCACCCATTTCATCGGTCCGTCGCCAAGCATACTGGTCAGCGCAGAGCTTTGCTCCGGCGTCATCCAGTACACGCCGGGCTTGGCAGGATCCTTGGTGCCGTACTTCTCGTAGGTGAGCTTGTCGACGCACCAGTTGAGCTCTTTCTGCACGTGGATGGTGTCGGTGAGCAGCTTCTCCAGAGCGCCCCGGGTGGCCGGTGTGAGCTTGTCCCACCACCTGCGGCTGCCGCTGATCATGTAGTAGTCGCCGGTGACTACACCCGCGCCGCCGGTGGTGTAGAACGGCGCCTGCTGGCGCACGCTCAGCCAGCCGCCGATGCTGGTCATGAGCCCGTCGATCACGCCGGATTCGAGCGCGCTCGGCACCTCGCCGAAGCCCATGACGACCGGATTAGCCTTCCACGCAGCCAGCACGGGATTTTCCGCTGGACCCATACTGCGCACCTTGACGCCGGTGAAATCTTCCGGCTTCAAGTAGCGCTTCTTGCCGCCGACACCCATGCCGAAGCTCATGTTGCCGGTGCCGAACACCTTGATGAGCTGGTTCTTCGCCAGTCGATCGGACAGCATGCGCAGCGTCTTCGTCTGATCGATCTTGTCGACCGCACCGACGGTGGTGAGGATCCCGGGGCCGACCACGACCATCATCCACGGATCGACCGGGGCGGCCTTGCCCATCTGCATCCAGGTCAACTCCAGATTGCCCGAGCGCATGGCTTCGAAGGCCTCCGGAATGGAGTACAGCGCGCCCGAGAAGTAGAGCCGCGCTTCGCTGCCTGGGATGACTTCGGGCAAACGGTCGGCGAAATACTTCATGGCAAGCCCCGCGGGGTGCGGCGGCGGCGGGAAGTCGCCGACAAACCGCACCACGACCTTCTGCGGTTTGTCCTGGGCAGCGGTACCGGTCGCCACCACCAGGGACGCCAGCATCGCGACAGCCAGGGCAGTCCCCTTCATCAAAGACGACCGTGTGGAGCCGAGCTTCATTGCAATCTCCTCCAAGAAAATGATCCGCGCGCTACCCTGCTCGAAGCGCGAGTATTCCGTCACGCTCGGATCAGCTATATAACAACGATGCCCGCAGGTCAAGGCGTGCAACGCCGTGCGGGGGGATGCACGCATACCGCACGGATGCGGCGGAGCGCTCGCTCGCGCTTCGCGCCCGGGACGGTCGAGGTGCTGTGCTGCGACGGTTTCTAGGCGGCGCGCGCCCGGTTCGCTATGTGGGCTTCGTTGGCGGGTGACGCGGGCGCGCTGGTCGCTTGCTGGGCGCTTGCGTCGAGCTCGGTGGCGCCAATGTTCTTGCGGATCGAAACGAGGACGTCGTGCTGGCGTTTCAGCGCCAGGAGCTCACGTTCGACCTGTCTGGTACGGCTGCCCACGGAGTGCAGGTTCTCCTGCAGTTTGCGCAGGTTCTCCACTCGCTTGTCGAGCTGGACTTCGTGCTCCTTGACCGCGGCTTCGAGCGGATTGAGCGCGGCGCGCAGCCACCTCTCGGTGTCGGCGCGCGTCATCTCGAACACGTTGCGCGCTTCGGCCACCAGGCTCGCATAAAAGTTCGGCACCAGGAAATGCTTCTCGGTAAGGATCTGCTTGGGATGATGGCAATACGCGACGGTCGTCTCGCGCAGTTGGTGGATCGCCAGTGTGTGTTTCTCCAGGTTGAGCACGGGCGGGGCGAGCGTCTCGAAACCGGCAGTGTCCTGGAAATCCACGTAGGCGAACTGCACCAGGCCGAGTATCTCGCGCGAAAACTTGAGGATGCGGTCCGACTGCACGGCGAAGTGCGCGAACAGACCCTGCATGTTCTTCATGAGACCTGCCGTCGACCAGGCGTTCTCGATGTACTTGCGATCCTTGTTCGTCAGCGTTTCCAGCGCGTCGTCCGACAGACTCTCCAATAAGGCGCCGCCGCGCTGGTGGATCTCGTCGAACGAAGCCCGATAGCGGGCGACCGAATCGAGATAGGTCGCGCGATCGCTTTCCAGGCGCGCGAGCATCGCTGCCGCGGCAGCGCTATTCTTGCCCGCCAGCTCGCGCAAGCTCTTGTGCTCGGCGCGCAGGGCGTTGAACTGGGTGACGATGGCCTGGCGCGATGTTTCGACCATAGTGCCGATCTCGCGCTCGATCGCGGCGCGCAGGATTTCCTGCTTCGCCGGCACGACCTCGTCGGCGAGCATGCTTTCGAGGTGCTCGATGCCGCTGCGTGCGAGCAGATCCGCGTCGCCTCGGATGCGCGCGACCAGCGCTTTCTTCGCCGATACGGCAAGCACCGAGGTGGCTGGCAGATTGAGCGCGCGGGCGGTAGTCTCCACCTGCACACGCACGCTCTCGGCGATCTCCTGGTCGCTCTTGAAGTCGTCCCACAACAGATCGGCTTTGTTGAGCACCGCGAGCCTGCGCGGCACGCGCGGTTGCACTTGCTTGCGCCAGATGTCGATGTCGGAGCGGGTGACCCCGGTGTCCATCGCCAGCAGGAACAGCACCGCGTGCGCGCTCGGGATCATGCTCATGGTGAGCTCGGGCTCGGCGCCGAGGGCATTCAATCCCGGGGTATCGAGCACCACCAATCCGCTCGCGAGTAACGGGTGCGGGTAGTTGACCAGTGCGTGGCGCCATGCGGGGATCTCGATCTGGTCGGGGTCGTCCAGCACCACGGTCGTGGCTTCATCGGCCGCATGGTCATAAAGACCGAGCGCCATCGCCTCGTTCTTCGTCACCGTCTTGGTCTGCACCAGTGCCTTCAGCGCTTCGACCAGCCCCGCCTCGGATGTCGGGTCGATGCGCATCGTGATCCACTCGACCGGTTTGCGCTTGAGCGAGGCGATCGTCTCGGCGCGTTTGCGCGTCTCGATCGGCAGCAAGCGGATATAGGGCGCATCGTTCGGATCGTGCATCAGCTCCGTCGGACACATGGTGGTGCGGCCCACGTCCGAGGGCAGGATGCGGCGCTTGAATTGCCCGAACAATATCGCGTTGATGAGCTCGGTCTTGCCGCGCGAGAACTCGGCGATGAATGCGAGCGTGATGCGATCGTGTCTGAGGCTCTCGACCAGGTCGTAGATGCGTAGCGACTGCTGGATGTCGGCGATACCGTTCGAGTCGAGCCACGACTTGTAGTACTCGATCCCCGAGATCATCTCCGAGCGCCACCGGGCGAAGCTCGCGATGCGCGCCTCGAGCAGCGTGTTCATTGTTCGGCTCCCCGGTCCCAGGCATTGAGTTGTGCAGCCAGCGCCTGCGACTCGGCCGAGATCGCCACCATCTTGTGCCGGGAGCTGCGCCCGTGGGCGATCCGTATGCGCGCGCGCGGGACGCCGAGTTTCTCCTGCAGGAACCCGGTGAGCGCCTCGTTTGCCTTGTTGTCGGCGGCCGGTGCGGCGATACGTATTTTCAGGGCTTCGCCGTGCCGGCCGGCGGGGCCGCTTACGCGTGCGCCGGGCTGCACGTACAACGCGAGCACGAGCCCGCTGCCGTCGGGGCGGGCCTTGGCCCAGACAGGCAGCGGTTGCGGATTAGGGTTGCGTGTCGCCATGGCGCTCAAAACAACCGGGCGACATTGATCTCCAGCCACGCCACCGGCAGCATGAGGATCAATTGCAGCACGATGATCAGCACCAGCGGCGACAGGTCGACATTTGCCACCGTCGGCACGCGCTTCTGCAGCGGGCGCAGGAACGGCTGGGTGAGACTGTTGACGAGCGGCCCGATCGGGCTGTACGGGTTCACCCACGACAAAATCGCCTGCACGATCACCGCCACCATCAGAATGTAGACGCTCATCTTCACGATCTTGACCACCGCCAGCACCAGGATCGCGACGATCACGACGCCCGAAGCCGCTTCGGCGCCCATGCCGCGCAGAACCATGAGCGCCACCAACAACAGCACCTCGCACAGCCACGCGAGCGCGAGGCTCGCCAGATCCACGCCCCACAAGCCGGGCACGAAGCGCCGTGCCCGTATTACGGCAAAATCGGTCAGGGCGCACAGGAACTGGGAGAACGGGTTACGGTAGGGGGCGCGCACGAGTTGCAGGTAGAAGCGCAGCAGCAGCGCGAGCGAGAAAAGACCGACGATCGTGTCGACCAGAAAGATCGCAGCTTGATTGAGCACGCTAGTGCGCCCTCCCCAGTTCCCGAGCGAGTTCCTCGGCACGCTGCATGGCCGCGTGCGCCGCGCTTGCGATTGCCGCCGACACGCGCCTCTCGTCCATCGTCGCCAGCGCGCGTTCCGTGGTACCTCCTTTCGAAGTCACCCGCTCGCGCAGGGTAGAGACGTCTTCGCTGCTCGCCTGCGCCAGGCGGACCGCGCCGGCGAAAGTGCCCAGCACCAGTTGCTGCGCCTGCGCCTTGTCGAACCCCAGCTCGAGCGCGCCCTGGCGCAGCGCCTCGATGAAATAGAACACGTACGCCGGCCCGCTGCCCGACACCGCGGTCACCGCGTCGATCAGTTGCTCGCGTGCGACCCAAAGCGTTTCACCCACCGCGCGCAGCACCGCTTCGGCGCGTTCGCGCTCGGCCGGGGTGACTTCCGCAAGCGCGTACAAACCCGATACACCCGAGCGCACCAGCGCGGGCGTATTCGGCATCACCCGCACGATCTTGCGGTAGCCGTCGAGCCAGCGCGCCAGATCGTCGGTCCGTATGCCGGCGGCAATGCTCAGGACCAGTTGCTCACGCAGCAACGGGCGTAGCGACGTGGCGGCTGCGCGCATGTGCTGCGGCTTCACCGCCAGCACGATCGTGTCCGCGTCGTGCGTTACATCGGCAATTTGCGGCCAGACCTTGATGCCGAATTCGGCCGCGAGGCGCTCGCGCCGCTCCGCGTCGACGTCGACCGCGCACAGCGAGGCGGCCGGCGCGCCGTTGGCGATCAACCCGCCGATCAGTGCAGCACCCATATTGCCAGCCCCCACGAACACGATCTGTTGCGTCATGGTTGTGCCTTAGTGTGTTGATTCGAAAGGTTTACACCGACACCCACGGGTGCGCCTGCAGGTACCCGCGCTCGAGCCCCTCGATGCGTTCGATGTGCTGCAGCACGAGGCTCACGTCGTCCAGCCCCTTCATCAACCGCTCCTTGGCCGCCGCGTCGATGTCGAATCGGAACACGCTGCCATCGTGCGCCGTCACCGTTTGCGCGGGTAGATCGATCGTGAGCGCCGCACCCGGCCGAGCGCGCAACTGGCCGCGCAACCGCGCGCAGTCGGCTTCCGGCAGCACGATCGGCAGAAAGCCGTTTTGCAGCGCATTGCCGTAATGGATGTCGCCGAACGAAGGTGCGATCACGCTGCGAATGCCGTATTCGTACATGGCATAGACGGCTTGTTCGCGCGACGAGCCGCAGCCGTAGTTGGCGGCGGCGACCAGAATGCGCGCATTGCGATATGCGGCCTGGTTGAGCACGAACTCGGCGCGCTCGTTGCCTTGCGCATCGAAGCGCATGTCGTGGAACAGCCAGCGCTCGTAGCCCGGCACGCGCGGTTTGCGCAGAAAGCGCGCCGGGATGATGCGATCGGTGTCGCAATTGACGATCTCGATCGGCGCGGCGACGGCGCTCAGCGTGGTGAAAGGTTCCATGGTTCGCTCCCTAGTGTCCCGAGTCAGAAGTCGTTGCAACAATGTTCTTGATGCTCGCGACGCCACGAGTGGCAAAAGTGTCGAAATCGACGCCAGACGCGAAGCGAACCGCAGCCAGGTTGGACACCTGGCGAG
>WYBJ01000193.1 GCA_011525945.1 Burkholderiaceae bacterium
AGGTCTTGGCGGGTTCGACCGTTCAGCGAGCGCACACGAAATTCAGCATGCACGGCCCGGTAGATTGCGGGACAAAAAGGCGGCCTGCTATGCTCCGTACGCGCGACTTTCCGTAAGCGGCGGCGGGCACGACACCGCTGGCCTGGTCGACGTACTCAAAATCGAGGAGGACGAGCGTGAACGTGTTGCACCACGGTTTGCTCGGCGCGCTGAGCATCGTACTCGCGATCGGCGCGCCCGCGACCGCCCAGGCGCAGGCCTATCCGACGAAGCAGGTCCGCTTCATCCTGCCCTTCCCGCCCGGCGGCCCGACCGATATGCTCGGGCGCGCGCTCGCGCAGAAGCTGTCCGAACTGATGGCGCACCCGGTCGTTGCCGATAACCGCCCTGGCGCGGGCGGCAACCTGGGCCTGGAGCTTGCCTCGAAGGCGCCGGCCGACGGCTATACCGTGGTGCTGTCCTCGCCGCTCGTCTCGATCAGTCCGTCCCTTTACTCGAAGCTCAACTACGATCCGGCGCGCGATCTTGCGCCCGTATCGCTGGTCGCGTTCATCCAGAACGTGATCATCGTGCATCCGTCGGTGCCGGCCAAGACGCTGCGCGAACTGATCGACATCTCACGGCGCAACCCGGGCAAACTCAACTTCGGCTCTGGCGGCGTGGGCACGACCAGCCACCTGGCGGCCGCACTGCTGCTCTCGCTCGCCAAGCTCAACATGGTCCACATCCCCTACAAGGGCACCGGGCTCGCCTTGACCGCGATGGTCGGCGGCGAGATCGACATGCTGGTGATGGCCGTGCCGGCGGCTGCGGCGCAGATACAGGCGGGCAAGGTGCGCCCGCTGGCGGTACTCGCGAGCAAGCGGCAAGCCGTTCTGCCGAACGTACCGACGGCGAAGGAAGCAGGCGTGGACAACTACGAAGTCCCGATCTGGTACGGCATACTCACAGCGAGCGGCACCCCGCGCGATATCGTCAATCGCCTGAACATCGAGATCGGCCGGGCGCTCGCCAGCGCAGATTTGCGCGAGCGTTTCACGACGGCAGGCATCGAACCGCATGCGGACACGCCGGAGCAGTTTGCCGCGTTCATCAAAAGCGAGACGGTGCGCTATGCGCAGGTGATCAAGGACGCGGGGATCAAACCGCAATAGCGATCTCGCCCGGGCTTGCGCCGCATGACCGAGCACCGGTTTGCGCATGCATCACGGATCTGATTCCGCCCGCGTGCGCACGCGCCGCCGGCTGCCGGCATGACGCGGTGGGCCGGTCGGCAAGAATCCTGTTGCCGCTTGCTCGAGACACGCCGTGCGGGCAGCATCTCACGGGGCGCTCGCTCGCTCGTGCAGCAGCGCGCGCGGCACGAGCGAGCGCTCGACGAAAGCGACGACGGATTTGTCGGGATGCGTCAAGGCGGCCGCACGCAAACGGATGAACGCACGCCCCGCTGTCGTCCGATGCCAAAACGTGTGATCGATGGCGCTTGCGGAAAGCTGCCCGGGCTGCGCGCCGAGCGCTTCGAAGTAATACGCCTTGATGTCGTCGCAGCAGCGCTTGAGCACGGTGCCGAGCGCGGCATCGGTGTGTGGGCGTGCAAGCGTTCGGTGCGCGATCATCGCCGCGACCAGGCGCGCGGCATCCTCGATCGGGAGGCCCGAAATGCCGACCGTGCTGCGGCCGCGGCGCCGGCGTGCGAGCTCGTGCCACGCTGCGAGCTGCCCGATTTCGCGCAGCAACTCGGCGCCGAGGTCGTCCGTGCCTAGCGCTTGCGGCTCGAAACTGACCGGACAGGCGTAACCGATCGCATCCCCGGGATCGGCCGGCGCATCTTGCGCAAAATCCTCCAGCACCGGGCCGCTCGGCGCTTCGAACAGCCGCAGCACGGCGAGTAGCACGCGGCGCTGGAACCGAGCGTCGTTCGGCGCGCCGAACGGGCGTCCGAGCATGAACGGCACCCACAGCGCGCGCGGGGGCTTGATCGCCGCGGTCTGCTCGCGGATGAGGCTCACCTGCGCGGTCGGGACACCCGCGCGCTCGAGGTAATGACCGAGTGCGCCGACGGCGCACGTGCAGTTCGGTCAGACCGGCGATAGCACGACGGCGTCGACCTTGTCCTGGTGCAGCAGTCGGGCGAGCCCTTGCGCTTGCGGCTCGATGGCGCGAATCGACGCCGCACCCATGAACGAATAATGGAAGCCGGCGGCGGCGCCGATCACGCCGTCGCGCGCGAGCTCGTGCAACCGCCCGATCGGGAACACGACGTTCACATCCTCCTGAAAGCCGGTGCGATCGAAATTGACCGAGACGTGACTCATGACGATATCGTTGGCGGGCGTATCCGCCGGCAGCACGCGGTAGTCCGCCGAGCCCGCCGTGAACGGCGCGTCGCTGCGAAGCGAGAGCCCAGCCGTGGTGATGATCGCGACGCGGCGCTCGGATAGCGGCGGTCCTGCGGCCCAGGGCGTGGGGCCGAAATCCGGCAGGTCGCGAATTTTCGCCAGGTGATGCTCGCGTTCCCATTCGGGCAGATCGGCAAGTCGCGCCATCGACGGCCTCCTCTTCGTGCACCGGCTGCGTGCGGCACAGGCACGCTCACCATTGCGATCCGGGCAAAGCGATGGTAGGCGTGCGGCAGCTTGACCTCAAGCGCATAGCCCTTGATCCAGATTAAATGCGCGCGGCGTCAGTCCGCGTAGCTTGGCGCAAGCGCGGCGAATGGAGCCTCACGATGCGGCAAGACGACGGCGGGCCGTACTTCCAAGTTCGGATCAATGGCGCCCTGCAGCGGCTGCCGGCGCAGCCACAACGCTCCTTGCTCACGGTCTTGCGCGACGAGCTCGGGCTCATCGGCACCAAGGAGGGTTGCGACGACGGCGCCTGCGGGACGTGCATGATCAACGTCAATGGCGCGGCCGCACGTGCCTGCCGCGTGACGCTCGACCGCGTGCACGGCAAGGAAGTAACGACCATCGAGGGCCTGGCGGCCCCCGGGCGGCTCGATCCGCTGCAGGAAGCTTTCATCGAGGCCGATGCCGTCCAGTGCGGCTTCTGCACGCCGGGCGCGATCATGGCCGGCAAGGCCTTGCTGGAACGCAATCGCGCACCCACGCGCGAGCAGATTGCCAAGGCGCTGGGGAGCAACCTGTGTCGCTGCACGGGCTATGTGAGCATCCTGGATGCGGTCGCAAATGCGGCCGTGCGCTGCCGCGGCATCGGGCAGGCAGTGTGCGATGCAGATCTTTCGCTGCGCCTTGCGGATAGAGCGCGACACAGCGATACCGATCCGCGAGCGCGCAGCGACACGGCCCAGACGCTGTGCAGCGATATGAATCCGCTGCGGCGCGGTGACGCGGAGCAGGTAGCGCGCGACAGCCACGCGGACGAGTCGCAACAGGGCGATCGCGATCGCGTGCAGCGCGCCGACGCGCTTGCCAAGGTGCTCGGCACGGCACTCTATGCGGCCGATCTCGTCATGCCGGGAATGCTGCACGCCGCCGTGTTGCGCAGCCCGCACGCGCATGCCGATATTCTCGGCATCGACGATAGCGAGGCGCGTGCGCTGCCGGGGGTCGCATTTGTCGCTACCGCGCGCGACGTGCCTGGCCTCAATCGCTTCGGCCGGGCGCTGAAGGATCAGCGTGTGCTGGCCGACACCCGCGTGCGCCAGGTGGGCGATCCGGTCGCCGCGGTGGCCGCTCGCACGCCGCAGATCGCGGCTCAGGCGCTCGCGCTGATCCGCGTGCAGTATCGTCCGCTGCCGGCGGTGTTCGATCCGGCCGAGGCGCTGCGCGATGGCGCTCCGCGCATTCACGACGACGGCAACCTGCTGGCCGAGAAGCGCACATGCTGGGGCGATGCCGAGGCCGCGCTGGCGCAATCCGCCATGGTCGTCGACGAAACCTACACGACGCCGTTCATCGAGCATGCCTATCTCGAGCCCGAGGCGGCCCTGGCTTATTGGGACGACGCGCGGCGCCTGGTGGTCCGGTCGGCGACGCAGCACCCGCACCTGCACCGCAGGACCGTCGCCGAGACGATGGCGCTCCCGCTCGATTCGGTGCGGATCGTGCCCACCGTGATCGGCGGCGCCTTCGGCGCGAAGACCGATGTTTCGTGCGAATGCGTGGTGGCGCTGCTCGCGCTCAAGACCGGGCAGCCGGTGAAGATCGTCTACAGCCGCGCCGAGTCGTTCGCGGCAACCACCAAGCGCCATCCGTTTCGCATGCGGCTGCGCACCGGCGTCGACGGCGACGGCCGGCTCACCGCGCTCGCGGCCGAGGTCCTCGCGGACACCGGCGCGTACGCTTCGGCGGGCCCCGGAATCATGGTGCGCGCATTCGTTTCCATCGTGGGCCCGTATCAGATTCCCAATGTCGCGCTGCACGGTCGGGTGGTCTACACCAACAATACTTTGGCGGGTGCGATGCGCGGTTATGGCGCCGTACAGGTTGCGGTCGCCCTCGAATCGCAGATGGATATCATCGCCGCCCGACTCGGCATCGATCCGCTGGAGTTCCGTTCGATGAACCGGCGCCGCTCGCCCGAAGCGATCGCGACAGCCCCCGACCGGGAACAGGAGGCGGCGTATCTCGCCACGCTCGAGGCCGTGCGTCCTTACTACCACGCGGCCCTGCGCGCCCGGCAGGCAGGCACGGGCGATGACGATCGTTTCCGCCGCGGCATCGGCATTGCGTCGATGCGCTACGGCATCGGCTACAGCGGGGTGAAGGCGCCCGAGTCGATCATCGAGCTTCAAGCCGACGGTCGTGTACGTCTCTTTGTCGGCTCGATCGACATGGGGCAGGGCACCGAAACCGCCCTCGGGCTGATCGCCGCGCGCGAGCTCAAACTGCCCCTGGAAGCGATCACGGTGGTGAGCGGCGACACCGACCTTACACCCGACAATGGCACCACGGCAGGCAGCCGGGTCATCTATACCGACGGCAACGCGGTGAAGGCCGCCGCATCGCTGCTCAAGAGCGCCATCCTCACCACGGCAGCAGAGCTTACGCAAAGATCATACGAGAGCCTGGAGCTGGGTGACGGTTGCGTGCGGCCGCGAGCCGAAACGGGTGCGCGCGGTCCGTCGATCGCACTCGCCGCCGTCGCGGATGCGCGGCGTGCGGCGGGGCTGGCGCTGCGTTTCAGGGGGGAGTTCCAGCCTGCCGCGGTGCGCGATACGCTCAGCGGCGAGCCGAGCGCGTACAACGTGCACGTTACCGCCACGCACATGGTGGAGGTGGAGGTCGACATGCGCCGCGGTACGGTGCGCGTGCTGCGCGTGGTGGCTGCGCACGACGTCGGTCGCGTCGTCTATGCGCAAGGGCTCAAGGGGCAGATCGAAGGCGCGGTTTCCATGGGGCTCGGTTTCGCTCTGAAAGAAGACTTCCAGCCCGGCGTGACCTCCGGCTTCGAGCAGTACCGCATCCCGACGGCGCGCGAGACCCCCGAGATCGTGACGCTCCTGGTGGAACTGGTCGATCCGTCTGCGAGTCTCGGTGCAAAAGGGGCCGCCGAGTGCGCGAGCGTCGCGGTCGCGCCCGCCATCCTCAACGCGATCGCCGACGCCTCGGGCGTGCGCGCGCGCAATCTGCCCGTCACGCCGCAGCGCCTGCTCGCGCTGAGTGCCGCAAGAGCCTCACCCCCCGTCAAAACCCCTACGTAACATCCTCACTCGTTCCGTCTGACGCAGCGCTCGGCGGTACCGGTGGCGGAAGATCCCCGCGCGCCGCGCGTGGATCTTGATCGGCAACCGCCGCCCGGATAGGATTTGCCGGCGCCGCCGCTGCGCATATACATATCGAATATCGCACCCACGCGGGTAGCAGCGACGCGGCAGGCGGTCGAGAGTTGAGCGACGCAACCAACCGAGGAGGATGACATGAAGATGTGGCGAAGCGTTGCCGCTGCTGTGGTGCTCGGGTGTGCCTTGCAGGTCGGCGCGCAGAGTTACCCCACGCGGCCGGTACGCGTGATCATTGCATTTCCGCCAGGAAGCGCGACCGATGTCATCGGCCGCGTCATTACGCAGAAGGTCACCGAGCTGTGGGGTCAGAATGTCGTGGTGGACAACCGCGGCGGCGCGGGCGGCTCGATCGGCTCCGCGCTTGCCGCCCGCGCGCCGGCCGATGGCTACACACTGATCATCAACTCGGGCGCGCACACGGCAGCACCGGCCATGTACGCCAAGCTGCCGTACGACCTGGTGAAGGATTTCGTCGATATCCAGGCGCTGGTGGAGATGCCCAACGTCTTGGCCGTCAATCCGGGCTCGCGCTGGAAGACGTTCGGTGAATTCCTCGCCGAAGCGCGGGCGAATCCGCGCAAGATCAACTTCGCGATCGCCGGGCTGGGCAGCGGCACGCATCTGAACACCGAGAAGTTCATGCTCGAGGCCGGTGTGCATTTCACGCTCGTGCCCTACAAGGGCTCGGGGGAAGTGTTTCCCAACCTCCTTGCCGGGCGCGTGGATACCTACTTCGCACCGCTGTCCGCCGGCAAGCCCTACTTCGATAACGGCAAGCTGCGGGGCCTGGCGGTGACCTCGGCCAAACGCAGCCCGCAACTGCCCAAGGTGCCGACGATCGCGGAGTCGGGCGTGCCCAAGTTCGAGTACGTGCTCTGGTTCGGCCTGTGGGGGCCGCAGGGAATACCCGCGCCGATCCTCGGCAAGATCCGCAAGGGATTCTCGGACGCGATGGCGGATCCCACCGTGCACGCGCGCCTCGGCACGCTCGGCAATACGGTGATGACGTCAACGCCGGCCGAGTTCAGCAAGTTCGTGCGCGCCGAGACGGCATTGAACGCCCGCCTGTTCAAGGCGGCGGGGATCAAGCCGCAGTGACGCGACCCGTGGCGGGCGCGGCGTGGTCGATTGCCGCGCGCTGAGCGATTGGCAAAGCCGGCGGGCTTCACGCGGGTCACGGGCAGCGGTAGCAGTCGAAGCGCGTGGCGCCCAGCCCGGTGGCTCGCGTGCTCACGCAGCGGTGCGGCGCCGTGACGGTCGCGCCGGACCTTCCTGGCGATCACCGCAAGGCGCGATCAAGCAAGGAATCGCTCGGCCCGATACGGGGCCGGATCGAGGAAGGGCTGCTCGCCCGCCGCCATCTCCGCGATCAGGCGCCCGGTCACCGCGCCGAGCGTGAAACCCTGGTGCGCGTGGCCGAACGCGAACCAGAGGTTGTCGTGGCGCGGCGCCGGCCCGATGATGGGCAACATGTCGGGCGTGCAGGGGCGAGCACCCATCCAGGGCTCGGCGTCCAGCCGATCGCCCAACGGAAATAAACCTCGCGCGACGGGCTCGGCGCGCTCGAGCTGTACGGGCGTGTGCGCCGCGTCGCGCAGCGCGAATTCCGCACCGGTGGTCAGCCGGATACCGCGCGCCATCGGTGCGAGGCAGAAGCCGTTTTCGCTATCCACGACCGGATGGTTGAGCGTTGCGCCGCCGTGTGGGCGGTAGTGCATGTGATAGCCGCGCTTCACCGCCAGCGGCAGCTCGTAGCCGAGCGCTCGCGTCACGACATCCGACCAGGGCCCGAGCGCGATCACGGCGCTGGCGGCGCTGATGGGCCCGCGCGCGCCGGCGATGCGCCAACCCGAGCCATCGGTTTCGAGCGTTGCGGCGTCGCCTTGCAGGAGCAGCCCGCCGAGCGACTCGAAGCGACGCAGGTAGGCAAGGGCGAGCGCTTGCGGGTCGGCAACCGTGGTCGGCTGAATCCAGTGAATTCCGCCCGCGAGTGCCGCGGTAAGGGATGGTTCGAGCGCGCGCACGGCACGCGCATCGAGCGTGCGGCAGTCGACTCCGAAATCGCGCCGTGCGCGCTCCGCGTCCGCAAATCCCGCGTCGCGCTTCTCGGTCGTGCGGTACAAGCGAATCCACCCGTCGCGGCGCATGAGGCCCGTCGCTCCTGCGTCGGCAGCGAGCACATCGTGCTCCGCAACGCAAGGCGCGATCAAGCGTGCATAGGCGCGCGCGATTTCGGCGTAGCGCTGCGGTTGCGAATGGCGCCGGTAGCGCCACAGGAAGGGCGCGATACGCGGCAGCGCGGCAAGATGGTAACTGGCATCGATCGAGCGGTTACGCGCATAACGCAACAGCACCCCGAACTCGCGCGGAAACGGGTGCGGGAACACCGCCTCGCGCTGGATCATGCCGGCATTTCCGAACGACGTCTCTTCCGCGGCGCCGCGCCGATCGATCAGCGCGACCGCGCGCCCGCGCTTCTGCAAGTGCAGCGCGACACACACGCCGACCATGCCGGCGCCCAGGACCGCGACGTCCATGCCCGAATCAGTCCAGCTCGCGATGCACGAACTCGACGATCTTGTCGATACAGGCGATCGAGGCGGCCGAGGTCGGATCCTTCTTGACGAACGCTTCGCCGACGCCGTCGAAAAAATTCAACTCGACGCGCCCGCCTGCCTTGCGGTAGGCGGCGACGAAGGCGTCCAGGTTCGGACGCGGGTGCGCCACATCGGCGCTGCCCTGCAGATAGATGACCGGCGGGAGCGGGCCTTTCTCACCGCGTTCGAGCGCGCGCGTGACCGAGCCGTCGGCCATGGCTTGCTCGCTCCCCCAGTACTGGTCGTGGCTCTCGATCCAGCGCTCGGCCATGTCGGCGCCGGACCGCGTGCTTCCCACGAGATTCCTGGCGTACTGGTAGCGGCCGAGCGGATCGATCACCGGCCAGCACAGGATCACGCAGTGCACGCTCGCATCGGCCGATTCGCCCGCGAGCGGCAGCGCGGCATAGCGCGGATCGGCAGGGCGAAATGCAGCCATCATGGCCTGTTGCCCGCCGCTGGAGATGCCCATGACGCCCACCTTGTCGGCACGCGCCGCGAATTCGCCCGCGCGCGCTTTGAGCCAGCGGATCGCGTAGTTGATGTCGGCCTGTGCGTGCGGATAGCCGCCATCGGGCGGCTGACGAAAATCGAGCGCGGCAACCAGCACGCCGCTTCTCGCCAGCGCTTCGTTGATGGCCGTGTCGTCGTTGCGATCGCCGCGGCACCACGCGCCGCCGTGCAGATCGATCACGATCGGGAAGGGTCCTTGGCCGCGCGGCTTGAACGCTCGCAGCAGCAGGGGCTTCGCGCCGTGGCGAAGGTATTCCAGGTCCTCGACATCGATCTCGTAACGCGACAGTACGCTGGTCATGTGAGCTCCTTGAGGAATCGGCGATCGACGGCGCGCGCTCGGCGCACGCCCGCGAAACCGAGCGGCATCCGGCTTCGCCGACGTAAGGGTACTGGATTGAGACGCGCTTGTGCGCAGCGCGCATCGCGTCTCCAGGTCGTCGAGCTCAGCACCCGCGGCGCGCGCATCGATCGCGCGCCGAAGCGCGCGGCTGGACCGCCGGCGTGCTCGCCGTGCGGGTCTGCACAGCGCGCGTGTGAAATTATTCCTGCGCGACTGCCGCGGAGCCCGGTTCTGTCGAAAAAGTTTACAGAAATCAACGACAAGCTTGCGATTTCCGGCATCGCTATTGCATACTCGATCGCACGCAATAGGTATCTGCATGATTCATTCTGCTACTCGCGGTTTGCATCGCGTGCGCGTTTCGTACGCGGCTGTCGTGACGTCGTGATGGTTCCGGCCGGGGGCTTTGCCTCCGGCCTTTTTGTTGGGCGCCAGGGAGGCGCATATGGACCAGATTCGAAGTGGTTCCAAGTACGAGCACGTCCGACAGAAGACCGTTCGCCGCTTTCCTTCGACACGGCGCTTGCTCGATCGCCTGGTCGCACGTGCGATCGGGGCGCTTCGGCCGGTCGCGCCGCGACCGCGCCCCGTGCTGTTCGAGGCGCTCGAGCCGCGCATCCTGTTGTCGGCCGATCCCAGTCTGTCGCCCGATTTCGCGCGTGAGGTCGAAGGCGCACTGGACGTTCCCGGCGAAGTCGATCGCTACGGCTTTACGCTCAACGAGCCGGCGCGGATCGCGCTCGACTCGCTGACGAACAACGGCAACCTGCGCTGGTCACTCGCCGGGCCGCGCGGTGCGGTCGTCGACAATCGCGCATTGTCCGCCACCGATTCGGTCGACGGCAGCTCGTATTTCGATCTGGTGGCCGGCGACTACACCATTACTCTGGACGGCGTCGGCGATACCACCGGCGCCTACGGCTTTCGCCTGCTCAACCTCGATGCCGCGAGCCCGATCGTTGCGGGTGAAGTCGTCAGCGGCACGCTGAACCCGGCCAACGAGACCGACGCCTACAAGTTCAGCGCCACCGCGGGCGAGCGCTTCTTCTTCGATCGCTCGCAATCGACCGGCGATGCGTATTGGCGATTGCTCGATCCGTTCGGTCGCGCCGTCTGGGGTCCGACCCACACCAATACGGATGTCGGCCCGACCACACTCGACTATGACGGGTCCTACACGTTGCTCGTCGAAGGCCGGCGGCACGAGACCGCGGCTTCGAACTACAGCTTCGTCATGCACCGAGTGACCGACGACGTAGCCGCGTTGGCGCTCGATACGCCGGTCGACGCCGAGATTGCGCAACCCGGCCAGCGCAATGTCTACACGCTCGATCTCGCCGCCGATACGCGCGTCTATTTCGATGCGCATACCAACAGCAGCAGTTTCCGTTGGACGCTCAACGGGCCGCGCGGCGGTGTCGTCTCCGACCGGCGCTTCGATCAGAGCGATGCGGCCAACGGAACCTCGATCCTCGATCTGGTTGCGGGCAGTTATCAGCTCAGCGTGCGGGCGGTGGGCGACGCGACGGGGGCCTACGGTTTCGCGCTGCTCGATCTGGCAGCGGCCGCGCCACTCGTTACGGGTGAGGCGGTGAGCACCACCCTCGAGCCGGCGAACCGCACGCACGCCTATCGTTTCGACGCCCTCGCCGGCAGCCGCTACTACTTCGATCGCACCGTCGGCGCGAGCGGCGGTACCGTCGACTGGCGCCTGCTCGATCCGTTCGGGCGCACGCTGTTCGGCCCGTCGGGGATAAATGACATCGACGTTGTCACGCTCGATTACAGCGGCACGCATACCTTGCTGATCGAAGGGCGGGTCGCCAATTCCGGCGCGGCCGCAAGCTATGGCTTTCGCGTCCAGCCCGTAGCCGATGGCTCGAGCGCCTTGGCGCTTGGCGCGCAAGTGTCGGGCGCGATCGAGCATGCCGGCCAGCGCCAGATCTACACGTTCTCGCTCGCCGACGACCGGCGCGTCTACTTCGACAGCCATACCGGCGATAGCAGCTTGCGCTGGTATCTGAGCGGCCCGCGCGGACAGGTGGTAGCCGACCGCAGCCTGCGCAGCTCCGACTCGGCCGACGGCAGCTCGATTTTCGATCTGTTCGCCGGCGACTACGTGCTCATGATCGATGCGAACGACGATGCCACGGGAGCGTTCGCATTTCGCCTGCTCGACCTCGTTAGCGCGACCGAGCTGACGCCGGGGACCGCGGTATCGAGCGGCCTCGATCCCGCGGCCGAGACCGACGTTTACAGCTTCGACGCGGTGGCCGGCGACCGGTTCGACTTCGATCGGCTGAGCTTGTCGGGCAGTACACCGTATTGGCGTCTGCTCGATCCGTTCGGGCGCGAGGTGTTCGGTCCGTCGTCGTTCAACGATGTCGCCGGCCAGACCCTCGGCTACAGTGGGCGCTACACGCTGCTTATCGAAGGGCGATCGTTCAGCACCGGTGCGACGAGCTACAGCTTCAACGTCGTCTTTCAGGGCAACACGCCACCCGCGGCGTTGCCCGATGGCGCCGCACTCACGCTCGGCACGCCGGTGTCGGGCACGCTTGGGACCGCAGCCGAGCGCGATGTCTATCGCTTCTCCCTGAGCGAGACGCGGCGGCTTTATTTCGATGCCCAGACCAACAATGGCAACTTGCGCTGGGACCTTGTCGGGCCGCGCGGCGCCGTCGCCAGCAATCGGCCCTTCACCAGCTCCGATTCCTACTTCGGCTTGTCGGTGTTCGACCTGGCCCCCGGCGACTATGCACTGACGATCTACAACACGCCCGCCGATTACCGCTTCAACCTGCTCGATCTCGCCGGCGCCGCCGAGCTCACGCTCGACACGACACTCGCCGGCACGCTCGATCCCGCCAATTCCACCCGCGCCTGGCGATTTACCGCCGCCGCGGGCGAACGCCTCTACTTCGATGCCCGCATCCTCAGCGGCGATACCTATTACCGGCTGATCGATCCGTTCGGCCGCGCTTACCTCGGGCCCACCTACATCAACAACGACACCGACGTGACGACGCTCGCTTACGCCGGCGAGTACACGCTGCTCGTCGAAGGCCGCGTTCACGTCGGCGGCACTTCGGCGTTCGAGATGCGGGTGCAGAAGGTCGCTGACGTTGCCGCCACGCTCACTCTGGGTGCGCTCGCGAGCGGCGCCATCGCCCATCCGGGCCAGCGCGCCGTGTATCGCTTCGACCTGGCCAGCGCCAAGCGCGTCTACTTCGACAGCCAGACCAACAACGGCAGCTTCCGCTGGCAACTGACCGGGCCGCGCGGCCTGGTGGCCGAGCGCAATTTCATCAGCTCGGATGCCTACGACGGCACTTCCATCTTCGACCTGGTGGCCGGCAGCTACACCCTGACGGTCGACCCCGACGGCGCCAACGTCGGCGATTACGCGTTCCGCCTGCTCGACCTCGCCGAGGCGACGCCGGCTGCCGTGAATACGCAGGTAACCGGCACGCTCTCGCCGGCCAACAGCACGCAGCTGTATCGGTTCAGTGCGAGCGCGGGCGAGCGCTTCTTCTTCGATGGCTCGTTCAGCGGTGGCGACACGCACTGGCGGCTGATCGATCCCTACGGCCGGACCTACTGGGGTCCGACCGGCATGAACTCCGACGTGGACGTGACGACGCTTGCCTACGACGGCGATTACGTGCTCGCGGTCGAGGGCCGCTACTACGTCGGCGGCAATTCCGACTACGCGTTCACGCTGCAGCGCGTGGTCGACGATGCCAGCGCGATCGTGCTCGGCGAGCAGGTGCAGAGCACGATCGCGCACGCCGGCCAGCGCGATCGCTACACGTTCACGTTGAGCGACACCACTCGGGTCTATTTCGACAACGGCACGACTTCGGTGCCGATGCGCTGGAGCCTTGCCGGGCCTACCGGCGCGATCGTATCGGCACGCTTGCTCTATCAATCCGATTCCTACGACGGCACGTCGATCTACAACCTCGCCCCCGGCATCTATACGATAACCATCGATGCGGACGGGGCGACGAGCGGAGATTATTCATTCCGCCTGCTCGACCTCGCGCAGACGACGCCGATCGTCCTCGGCGAGCAGCTGAGCGGTACGCTTACGCCGGCGCGCGAAACCGACGTGTACGCGTTCTCCGCCGACGCGGGTGAACGCTTCTACTTCCAGGGCGCGATCAGCGGCGGCGACACCTACTGGCGCCTGCTCGACCCCTACGGCGGTACGGTGTGGGGTCCGAGCTACATCAATAACGACATCGATGTGACGGCACTGCCCTTCAGCGGCCAGTACACGCTGCTGGTCGAAGGCCGCTATTACGTCGGCGGCAATTCGGGCTACAGCTTTACCGTGCAGCCGGTCGTCGACCAGATGGCGCCGATCGTGATCGGCCAGGGTAGCGGCGGGGAAGCCCGGGTAGTGGATGGCGTGTTTGGATCGGCGGCTGCGCTCGATGGCATACGCCACATCGAAGTGCCGCCCGCGGCGCAACTCGACCTCACCGGCTCGGCCACGATCGAGATGTGGGTCAAGGTCGATCAGTGGCCCGGCGGCTGGACGACGCTTTTCTACCAGGGCAACGGCAACAGCTCGCAGCGCACGGCGAGCCTGTGGCTGCGTAGCGACGGGGTGCTGCATCTATCGACCGGTGATGGCGGCAATCAGGTGGTCGAGACCGCGCCCGGTGCGCTCATGCCCGGCGCCTGGCATCACGTTGCCGCCGTGTTCGATCGCGCCAACGGTGCGATGCGCATCCTGGTCGATGGCGTCGAGCGGGCACAGGGGGCGCTTCGCACGACGGCGGCGATCGGCGGCAGCAATCCGTTGCAGTTCGGCGCTCCGGCCGAAGGCTACGAATACTTCCGCGGCGCGCTCGACGAGATGCGGGTGTGGAATGTCGCGCGCACGCAAGCCGAGATCGCGGCCACCAAGGATACGGCAATCGATGCGCCACCGGACACCTTGGTGCTGTACCTCAAGGCTGATGAGGTAAACGCCGAGGCGCTGGTTGATGCCAGCAGCGCAGGGCTCGCCGCGAACGTCGTGCGGCAGTGGCCGAACGCGACCAACGTGGTATTCGGCTGCCTCGAGTATCCGGGGCAGCGCACCCTCTATTCGTTCTCCGTCGCGCAGACGACCCGGGTCTATTTCGACAACCTCACCAACACCGGTGAGCTGCGCTGGTCGCTCTCGGGTCCGCGCGGCACACTCGTCTCGCAACGGCCGATGTACGGCTCGGATTCGGCCGACGGGACCTCGATCCTCGATCTGGTTGCGGGTGATTACACCCTGATCGTGGATGGCAACGACGATGCGCGCGGCGCGTACGCCTTTCGCCTGCTCGATCTGGCCGACGCACTCGCCTATCAGCCGGGAACGCGCGTGAGCGCGACGCTCACGCCGGCGCGCGAAACCGACGCCTACGTATTCTCCGCCGCGGCCGGCGAGCGTTTCTACTTCGACGGTACGATCAACGGCGGCGATACCTATTGGCGCCTGCTCGATCCCTTCGGGCGCGCGGTGTGGGGGCCGAGCTATATCAACAACGACGTCGATGTAACTACGCTCGCCTTTGGCGGCGAGTACACGCTGCTGGTCGAGGGTCGCTATTACCTCGGCGGCGATTCGGCTTACAGCTTCAACGTGCAGCCGGTCATCGACGAGGAGAAGGCGCTGGTCATCGGCGAATCGCAGGGGCTCGATACCACCCGCATCGCGGGCGCGCTCAGCTCGGCGGTCGTGCTCGACGGCACACGTCACATCGCGGTGGCGAACGATCCGCAGCTCGACCTCACCGGCTCGTCCACGATCGAGATGTGGGTGAAGGTCGACCAGTTGCCCGGCGGCTGGACGGCACTTTTCTTCCAGGGCAACGGCAACAGCTCGCAGCGCACCGCAAGCCTGTGGCTGCGCAGCGACGGGCTGCTGCACCTTTCCACCGGCGACGGCGGCAATCAGGTAGTTGAAACCACGCCCGGGGCGCTCATGCCAGGTGCATGGCACCATGTGGCGGGTGTATTCGACCGCGGCAACGGCTTGATGCGCATCCTGGTCGACGGCGTCGAGCGGGCGCAAGCGGGGCTGCGCACCTCGGCCGCGGTGAGCAGCACCGGGCCATTGATGTTGGGTTATTCGGCCGAAGGCTACGAATATTTCCGCGGCGCGCTCGACGACATACGCATCTGGAATAGCGTGCGCAGCAACACCGACATCGCCGCCGCGATGAAC
This sequence comes from Burkholderiaceae bacterium, assembly GCA_011525945.1. GTDB lineage: Bacteria > Pseudomonadota > Gammaproteobacteria > Burkholderiales > WYBJ01 > WYBJ01. The sequence continues at coordinate 15,417 of WYBJ01000193.1, forward strand.
GCACCGTTCGATGCGATTCCCGCGGGGCTCATCGCGTATCTCAAGGCTGACGAGCCGGCAGGCGAGACGCTTGCCGATGCGACCAGCAACGGCCACGACGGCAGCGTCGTCCACGTCTCGGGTCGGGCCGGCGGTACCGTCATGGGGGCGATCGCGACCGCGGGGCAGCGCGATGTCTATACGTTCGAGCTCGGCGCAACCCGTCGTATCTATTTCGACAGCCTCACGAACAGCAGCGAGCTGCGCTGGTCGCTCACCGGTCCGCGCGGTGTGGTCGTTTCCGATCGCGCGTTCAACGGCTCCGATTCGGCCGAGGGGCTTTCGCTTACCGAGCTTCCGGCCGGTGAGTATCGGCTCACCATCGACGGCCGTGGCGCCACCACGGGCGTATACGGCTTTCGCCTGCTCGATCTTGCCGCCGCCACGGACATCGATCCCGGCACGGTGGTGAGCGGCACGCTCGACCCGGCTAATGCCACTCGCATGTACCGGTTCGATGCCGCCGCCGGCGAGCGCTATTTCTTCGACGGGACGACCAGCGGCGGGGATACGTGGTGGCGCCTGCTCGATCCGTTCGGGCGCGTTTTCTTCGGCTCGAGCCCGATGGGCAACGACGTCGATGTCACGACACTCCCCTATAGCG
>WYBJ01000019.1 GCA_011525945.1 Burkholderiaceae bacterium
CCCGCCCCGGTCATGCCGCCACCGGGCGATTCCAGCGGCGAGTCGCGCCAGGTTCCGGCCGTGTTGTCGGAATGCAGATTGCTGAAATGCCCTTCGATGTGCAGGATTTGCCCCAGCTCACCGGAGGCGGTGATGCGCTTGAGCGCCTGCATGGACGGCCACAGCCGCCGGTTGTGCCCCACGCCGAGCACGCGTGCGGAATCGCGGCAGGTTTCGATCATCGCGCGCGCATCGGCCGAATTGAGCGCGAGCGGCTTTTCGCAGAACACGTGTTTGCCGGCGCGGACGGCCGCTTCCAGCATCGGCCGATGCAGCGAGTGCGGCGTGACGATCACGACCGCCTTCACCGCCGGGTCGGCGAGCGCCTCGCCCAGGTCGGCGCACAACGCGAGCTCATGGCTGCGTGCGAACTCGCGCAGCCGCTCGGGTGCCGCATCGACGCCGCGGATGAATCGTACCCGCTCGCTCTGAAACTGGACCGACCGGACAAAATTCTTGCCCCAGCGTCCGAGACCGACGATGGCGAGGTCAAGCATGGTGCCGCTCTCTGCGTGCGTCGAGCAGGCTGCGCTTCGGCCTCAACGGTGCTTGATCCCGGTCGCTATGATCACCTTCGCGGTTCTCGACCACGAGCTGCTGGCCCAGCACGGTTGAAAGGCTCTGCGACATCGCGCGGCAGATCACGTCCACGGGCCCGCCCGCGCCGGACGGTGAGATGACGCGGATTGCCTTGCTCGGGTAGCCCTGTGCGAGGGCCGACGCGTTCAGCACGACGCATGCGATGGAGATCCACAGCGCGCAAAGTGACTTCACGATTCCTCCTCGCAGTATTCGTTATGCAGCGATTGTGAGCGTTGAGGTGGCCGCCCGCAACGACCGACGCCATCCCGATGGCGCTCCCTTACGTAGCGCACGAAGCGAGTGCGACGCCGCCGTATAATGATCTGCCATTGTCACAGGCACGCCTTCTCCTGCTCCGTGAAGCTTCTCGCGTTCGATACCTCCACCGAACTGTGCTCGGCCGCGTTGTGGCTCGAGGGCGAGGTCGCGGCGGACGCAGTGCATGCGGGGCAACGCCACTCCGAGTTGCTGCTACCCATGATCGACGCGCTCTTGCGCTGCGCCGGCATCGGCGTGCGCGAGCTTGATGCGATCGCGTACGGCGAAGGTCCGGGTTCGTTCACCGGCTTGCGCATCGCCTGCGGCGTGGCGCAAGGCCTCGCCTTCGGCGCGAACCTGCCGGTGGTGGGGATCGGGACCTTGCTTGCGCTGGCGCAGGCGTCGGGGGAGACCGAAGCAGTATGCTGCCTGGATGCGCGCATGCGTCAGGTCTATTTCGCCGCCTACCGGCGTAACGCCGACGGCTGGGAGACGGTGCGGTCGCCGCAGGTGCACGCCCCGCAAGCCGTACCGGAGCTTCCTAGCGGTGCGTGGACGGGCTGCGGCAACGGTTTTGTCGCCTACGCCGATGCGTTGCGGGCGAGGCTCGGCGCCGCGCTCGCCGCCGTCGCGCCGATCGAGCTACCGCACGCGCGCGAGATCGCCATCCTGGCGGCGGCCGAGGTAGCGCGCGGTGGCGGTAAGCCCGCTGCCGAAGCCGTACCCGTGTACGTGCGCGACAAGGTCGCGCTGACGATCGAGGAGCAGCCGTGAGCGCGCTGCCGAGCGCGGCGCCGATCGTATATCGGGCGATGCGCATCGAGGATCTGGATCGCGTGTGCGAGATCGAGCAGCGTATCTATGCCTTCCCGTGGACGCGCGGAAACTTCGCCGATTCCCTGATCGCGCGCTACCACTGCACGGTGATGGCGTGCGAGACAAGCATCATCGGTTACGCCGTTCTCACGACAGGCGCCGGGGAAGCGCATCTGCTGAATCTCAGCATCGACGCCCCGCAGCAAGGCAACGGCCACGGTCGGGCGTTGCTGCTGCAACAGATCGATCTCGCGCGAGGGCAGGGCGCACGCCTGCTGCTGCTCGAAGTGCGGCCATCCAACGTCGTCGCGCGCGGACTTTATCGCGACCTGGGCTTTCAGCAGATAACGGTGCGCCGCGGCTACTATCCGGACCACGGCGGGCGCGAGGATGCGCTTTTGCTCGCGCTGCCGCTATGAGTCGCAAGCGGATGATGCTGGCGGAGATGGGGATTGCGCCGCTGTGGCGGTTGCGCGCGCCGCCGCACGCCGGTCCCATCGACCTGCCGCAGCCAGGTGCAGTCGAATCTCGCATCGAACCTTCCGCGGTGATATCGCCGGCGAGCGCCATCGCGCCGGCGCGGCGCGCGCCCACCGCCGTCGAGCCTGACGCGCATGGCGCCACGAGGCCGCGCGTGCCGCCACCGCTGCCCGAAGATTCGCTTGTTCAGCGAGCTGGGGAACGGCGCGCGGCGCGCGCAGGTGCTGCGGGCGCCGGCGGGCCGCCCGCGGCCGTTGCCGCGATGGAAGCGGGCGAGGCGCAAGCGCGCCGGCAGCGGATCATGCAGATGGGCTGGGCGGAACTGAAGCCTGCGGTCGCGCGATGCGTCGCGTGCGGGCTGCATCTCGCCCGCACGCAGACGGTGTTCGGCGTCGGCGACGAGAACGCCGATTGGCTCTTTGTCGGCGAAGGTCCGGGGGCGGAAGAAGACGCGAGGGGCGAGCCCTTCGTGGGTCAAGCGGGGCGGCTGCTCGACAGCATGCTTGCCGCCATTGAGCTCAGGCGCGGCGAGAACGTCTACATCGCCAACGTCGTCAAGTGCCGGCCGCCGAACAACCGCAACCCGGATTCGGGCGAGATGAGCTGCTGCGAGCCCTACCTCGCGCGCCAGATCGAGCTGATCGGACCCAGGCTCATCATCGCGCTCGGGCGCGTGGCGGCCAACCACCTGCTGCAGACCGACGCCTCGATCGCAAGCCTGCGCGGGCGTGTACACCAGTATCGCAGCGCGCCCTTGATCGTGACGTATCACCCGGCCTACCTGCTGCGCAGTCTGCAGGAGAAGGGCAAGGCCTGGGTCGATCTGTGCTTCGCGCGCTCGACGATGGATGCGCTTCGGGAAGGCCGGGTCACGGGGCTATGAAGGGTGCCGTTACACCACGACATTCTGCGCGCGCGGCAGGCTGCCGTGCCGGCCGGGTGGGGCTGGTTCATCCGTTTCGTCCGGCACAGGTGCGATCGGTCGCACCGTTCGGTGATGTCGATGTCCTGCGGAGCATCTCATGAGCGACTCGCTTCCCCTGCAAGGCCTGCGCATGGTTGAATTCGTCCATGTTGTCATGGGACCGACCTGCGGGTTGGTGCTCGCCGACCTCGGTGCGGAGGTCATCAAGATCGAACCGCTCGGCGGCGACCACACGAGAAAGCTCACCGCGTCGGGAGCGGGTTTTTTTCCGGCTTACAACCGCAACAAGAAAAGCATCGCGGTCGATCTGAAGTCCGAGCGCGGGCGCGAACTGGTGTTCAAACTCGTCGGTAGCGCCGATGCACTCAGCGAAAATTTTCGACCGGGCGCCATGGACAAGCTCGGCTTCGGTTACGAGCCCTTGAGCCGACTAAACCCGCGGCTCGTCTACTGCTCGCTCAAAGGCTTTCTGCCCGGCCCTTACGATCATCGCGCGGGCCTGGACGAGACGGCGCAGATGATGGGCGGGCTCGCATACATGACCGGTGGCCGCGAGCGACCGCTGCGGGCGGGTGCGTCGGTGATCGATGTGATGGGCGGCATGTTCGGCGCGATTGCGATCCTGGTGGCCATCAGCGAGCGCAATCGTACCGGACGCGGCCAGTACGTCCAGAGTGCGCTCTATGAGAGCTGTGCGTTTCTCATGGGGCAGCACATGATGGAAGGCTTCATGACCGGCAAGCCGGTGGTGCCGATGCCCGAGCGCGTGCGCGCGTGGGCGGTGTACGACACATTCGTCACGAGCGACGGCGAGCGCGTGTTCGTCGGCATCGTGACCGATTCGCAGTGGCGGATTTTCTGCCAGGCGTTCGAGCGCCCCGAGTTGCTGGACGATCCGGAACTGGCGACCAATCCGCAGCGCGTGCTGGCGCGCCCGCGGCTGCTGCCGATCGTGACTGCGCTCTTCGGCGGCATGACCAAAGCGCAGTTGATGGCGAAGTGCGACGATCTCGGATTGCCTTACGCTCCGATCGCCAAACCCGAGGATCTGTTCGCCGATCCTCATCTGCAGCAATCGGGGGGGTTCGCGCAGCTCTCGCTCGCGAATGGCGTGACGACGCGGATACCCGCGTTACCGATCGCGATGGGCGGGCGGCGTTTCGGCACCCGACTTGATCTTCCGCGTGTCGGCGAGCACAACGCCAGCGTGCTGCAGGAGCTTGGCTATGCGGCCAGCGAGATCGATCGGCTTGCCGCCGAGGGTGTCATAGCGAACGCTTGACGCGATATGGCGTCGAGCGCCGCATCTTTTGCGCGGCGAACTTCTGACTCGAGACGCTAGGCCCGGTGCGCCGGGCCTAGCGTTACACCGCTGCCGTTACGCCGGCCGGATGTTGGATGCCTGGTCGCCCTTGGGGCCCGTGGTCTTGTCGTAGCTGACCTTCTGGCCTTCGCTGAGCGACTTGAAGCCGCTGCCCTGAATCGCGGAGAAATGTGCGAACAGATCCTTGCCGCCGTCATCGGGCGTAATGAAGCCGAAACCCTTCGCATCGTTGAACCACTTGACGGTACCTGTACTCATGCTTGCTGTATTCCTGAAAAGTTGATTTGAGCGCGCTCGGCGCTCGCCGCGGACCGTCGAGGGAGGATTAAGGAGATCAGAGTAGTGCCGGAGGCTTTACAGCGGACCAGAAAAATCGACGCCTGAAGGATCCAGGCGCCCTTATACGGGCTCGTCTGGGCGCGGTCAACCGATTTCTCGCCGCCCGGGCGCCGGTTTCGGTATCCGGTATGGGCGAACCGGGACGTCGGGTGGTCCGTCCGCTCACCGCGTGCGGGTGAAGCCGGCGATGCGACGCGCACGCGGCGTAACGGGCCGTGATACAGCGCGGGTCGGCCGGGTCGCGGCCGCTGCTTTGCCTAGCGCCGCGGCCGGGCCGGCTTGTCCCTGGGCGCTACGTAGACGTAGCCCTGGCCCTGCGCGTCGGCGATGCACGCCTCGTAGGCGGCGTAGCCACGCGACGATTCGGACAGCACGACGCGGCTCACGGAAACCTGCTGCCAGCGCCACTTCCGACTTTCATCCTGGTAGAACCGCCAGATGCTGTTCATGCTGCCTCCGTTGCAAATAGGCAGTATACGCGCTGATCGCGCGGTCTCGGTGCGCGTGCACGTATATTGCGGGCGCTCGACCGACGGATCCGCGAACGAAGGAGCAACCATGAATGCTACGCAATACCTGCACGATCTCGGCCAGCGGCTGTGGCTCGACAACATCAGCCGCCGCCACCTGGAGGAGGGCATTCTGCAACGCTACATCGCCGAGTACGCCTTGACGGGGCTCACCTCGAATCCCACCATATTCGAGCGCGCGATCGGTTCTTCCGAGGCCTACGATGCATCCATTCGCGCCGGCGCGGATGACAGCGAAAGCGACGAGGCCGTGTTCGTGTCGCTCGCGCTCGATGACCTGCGGCGCGCGGCTGATCTGTTCCGTCCGATCCATAAGGCCACTGCCGGGCTCGACGGCTGGGTGTCGATGGAGGTCTCGCCGCTGCTCGCCTACGATGCTGCGGCGACCGTCGACGCGGTGAAGTCGATCCGCACTCTGGCGCGCCGCGACAACCTGTTCGTCAAGATTCCGGGCACGCCGCAGGGCATGCGGGCGATCGAGGAGTCGATCTTCGCCGGCGTGCCGGTCAATGTCACGTTGCTGTTTTCGTGCGCGCAATACCGGGCCGCGGCCGAGGCATACCTGTGCGGCATCGAACGGCGCATCGCGGCGGGGCTCGACCCGCACGTCGCTTCGGTGGCGTCGTTGTTCGTGAGTCGCTGGGACCGGGCCGTGAGCGAGAAGGCGCCGCAGGAGCTGCGCAATCGGCTCGGTATCGCGGTGGCCGGTGTGACCTATGCGGCGTATCGCGAGCTGCTTCGATCGGAGCGTTGGCGCAAGCTTGCTGCATCCGGGGCGGTAGTGCAGCGGCTACTCTGGGCCAGCACCGGGACCAAGGATCCAAGCGCTCCCGCAACGATCTATGTCGAAGCGCTGGCGGCGCCCGATACCATCGATACCGTCCCCGACGCGACCCTGCTGGCGTTCGCACGCGACGGGACGCCGCCGGCGCCGCTTGCCGAAGACGGTATCGAGGCGGGCGCGATGCTGGAGCGATTTCGCGCCGCGGGCATCGCTATCGACCCGCTGGCGGCGGATTTGCAGCGTGCCGGCGCGCAGGCGTTCGTGAAGTCGTGGCAGGCATTGATGAGCGGCATCGCGGCCAAGCGTGCTCGATTTCGCGCCGAGCGCGCCGCCCGCGTCGTGTGCTGAGAGTCTCGCGCGTCAGCGACCGCTGCGCGCCTTGCGCTGTCGCGCGTCAGCGTCACCATGCACGAAGCCGTATATCAACGAGCCCATTGCGGCCGTGATCAGCACGACGAGCAATGCAATCGCGACGATGAGCACCGTGTTCGCGCCGAATGAGCGCACGATCATGCCGTAGAACGCGCTGCGAGTCATGAGATAGAAGAGCAAACCCGGAACGAGCACGAGCAGCGCCAGCAGGACAATGATTACCGTTTGCTTGCGCATCATTCGCATCGCCATGGCGCCTTATCCGAGCCGACCTGCGAGCGAGCGTCGGCTCTGTTAGGATCACCCCGGTGCGGCCGGGGTTCACCGCGGCCGTAGATTTTTTCGTACGATGGAAGAGGAGCGGTCAAGTGCCGGAGCATTGCAAGTGGATCGCAAGTGCAGCCCTCTTTCTGGCAATCGCCCCTGGCGCGCGTGCGGCCGAGGAGTGGCCCACACGGCCGGTGCGGTTCATCATTCCATTCCCCCCCGGCGGCAGCAACGACATCATCGGCCGGCTGATCGGCCTGCACCTGGGCGAGCGGCTCGGTAAGCCTTTCGTCATCGACAATCGGTCCGGGGCTGGCGGCAATCTCGGCATCGACATGGCCGCCAAGTCCAGCCCGGACGGGCAAACCGTGCTGATGATCTCGGCCGCGTACGCGTTCGGCCCGTCGATGTACCGGAAGCTGCCGTTTGACCCCGTCAAGTCGTTCACGTTTGTCAGCAAGATCGGCAACGGTCCCAACGTGCTGTCGGTGTATCCCGGGTTGCCGGTGAAGACCACAGGCGAGCTGATTGCGTTGGCCAAGGCCAAGCCGGGGAAGCTCAACTTCGCCAGCGCTGGCGTCGGTAGCTCCGTGCATCTGGCGAGCGAGCTGTTTCGCTCGATGGCGAAAATCGATGTGGTGCATATTCCGTTCAAGGGCGGCTTCCCGGCGATGGTTGATGTCATGGCCGGCAATTCGCAGTACATCATCGGTACGCTGGTGCAGGCGCTACCGCAGATCCGCGCCGGCAAGCTGCGTGCACTGGGGCTCGCGTCGAAGAAGCGTATCGCGGCGATGCCGGACCTGCCGACGATCGACGAATCGGGACTACCCGGCTACGAGGCGGCCAACTGGTGGGGTCTGGTCGTTCCTGCCGGTACCGCGCAGTCGATCGTCGATCGTCTCGACAAGGAAGTGGCGCGCATCGTTGCGGTGCCCGATATCGTGAAGCGCTTCGCCAACGACGGCGCCGAGCCCGATGCGATGAGCCAGGGCGAATTTCGCGAGTTCGTAGCGGCCGAGACGGCCAAGTGGGCAAAAGTCGTCAAGGAAGCCGGGATCAAGCCGCAGTGAGTGGCGCGACCAAGCACGGGAGGCGGCAATGACGAGCATTCTGCTGATTCACGGCGCCGGCATGAACATGCGGGGAAAGTCGCAGCTCGAGCTATTCGGTCCGATGACGCTCGCGCAGTACGATGAGCGCCTGCGCGAGTACGCCACGGAACTAGCGATCGAGCTTGCTATCTTTCACTCCAACACCGAAGGCGAAGTGATCGACAAGCTCTATGCCGCGCACGACACCGGCTTGACGGGCTGTATCATCAACCCGGCCGGTTTCACCCTGGGCTATACCGCGCTCAACACAGCCATCGTGCAGGTGAATTTCCCGACGATCGAGGTGCACGTGTCGAATCCGGCGCTGCGCGGCCGCATCTCGGACGTAGGGCGGCACACGCGCGGTGTCATCACCGGGTTCGGTGTCTACGGCTACTACCTCGCCATGCGCGGCCTGATGGAGATCGCGCAGGCGAAGTGATACGCTCGGCGCTTGCGCATCGCAACGGAGACGGGCATGAATTCGCGCATCGCACGGGTCGAGATCTTCGGTGTCGCAATGCCTCTGACGGGGGCTTTCACGAGCGCCGGCGTCACCAAGGATGTCACCAAGTGTGTCGTCGTACGCCTCACCGCCGCCGACGGCACGGTCGGCATCAGCAGCATCGAGCCTTCGGCGGCCGTCACCTCGCCGGGAACCGCGGTCGAGCTGGCTGCGACCATGCGCGAGCGCATCGCGCCCGCGATCGTCGGGCTCGATGCGCTCAACATCAATGCGCTGATCGAGCGCGTGGTGCGACTCGCGCCGGCGCAGCCCGGCGCCGGGGCGGGAATCGAGATGGCGTGCGTGGAGCTTGCCTCGCGCCTGCTGGGTGTGCCGGTGCACACCTACCTCGGCGGCGCCAAGCTCGATGCGGTGCAGTTCAACGGCTGGATCGGCATGCTGCCGCCCGATAAAGCCGCCGCCGAAGCGAAGCGCTGGCTTGCAGCCGGTTTCCGTTCAACCAAGATCAAGGTGGGCGGCGGCATCGAGGCCGACCGCGACCGGGTCGCGGCCGTGCGTGCGGCGGTCGGCAATGCGATGAAGCTTCGCGTCGACGCCAATTGCCTCTACGACGCCGACACGTCGCTGAAACTCTGCGCCATGGTGCGGCCGTACGACTTGCAGCTGTTCGAGCAGCCGGCGCCCAAGGAGGACATTGCCGGCCTTGCGCGCGTGCGGCGCGAAGGCGGCATCCCGGTGATGGCCGACGAGACCGTCAGCGATCATCAGAGTCTGGTCGCGGTGATCAAGGCCGGCGCCGCCGACTACGTCAAGTTCGGCATCAAGCAGGCGGGCGGCATCCTGCAGGCGGCGCGCATGCTCGCCACAGCCGAGGCGGCCGGCATCCCGTGCGTGATCGGTCACGGCTTCGGTCTCGATCCGAGCACGATCGCCGAGATCATGCTGGCTGCAACGTCGCGCAACGTGCTAGCGGGGCTCGAATGCGTCGGCCCACTCAAGGTGCGCGACACGGTCACGAAGACGCGGCTCGATATTTCGAGCGGGAGTCTGCCGCTGCCGCAGGGTCCGGGCCTGGGGCTCGAGCTCGACGAGGCGAAGCTGGAACGGTATAGGCTGCCGTAGCCCGGGAGCCTTTCGGATTGATAGCCCGACAGGCTCCCGCGGCGTGCCAATGCGCCGCCTGCGATGCCGGCGCTGCGATGGCGGAACGTCTGCGCCAAATTTACCGCCAATTTGGCGGCAATCGCAGCCCTGTTCGAGCCGCCAGTCGCTGCTTCAGAACAGCGACGCCTGTCGCTCGTCGCCGATCACGCGCTCGAATTCGAGCCCGAGTGCTTCGAGAATCGGCTCGGCGACCGGCCTGATCTGCTTCGCGATGTAGTGCTCGCGATCGAGCGGGTGCTTGCGGTTGTCGAGCGGCTCGGCGCCGGCGCGGGTCATGACGTAGCTGATGAGCCGCCCGTGCGGCTGCGCCGACTTGCGTGCCGCGGCGACGTGCGGCGGCGTGCCGGTGGTGTAGTCGCGCGCGGCCTTGCGCAGATTCTTGCGGTAGACGAGCGCGCCGTCGAGCTCGCCGTTACGCACGCGCCGTACCGTCTGGGCGAGATAGTCATCGACCGGGCGATCGGTGAAAAGCCGCGCGTAGAGTTCGCGCTGAACCTCGCGTGCGAGCGCGGTCCAGTCGCGGCGTACGACTTCCAGGCCGACGAACTCGACCTCGTCGCGACCGCGGCCGTGCACGAGGCCTGCGTAGCGCTTGCTCGCACCGCGCGTGCTGTGGCGAGCGCGCGGCAGGAATAGTTTCAGATAGAGCTTCTCGAACACGAGCTCGAGCCGGCTTTGCACGCGCCAGCGCCCGTCGATGTAGCGCGCGAGCTCGCTGTTGAGTCCGGCCACGAGCCTTCGCGCCTCGGCGCGCGCGGCCTCGGGATCGGTGCTGCCGGACGCGACGAACAGGCTGTCGGTGTCGCCGTAGAGAACTTCGAACCCGGCCGCTTCGAACCAGCGCTTCGACCACAGCAGAGCCTCGCGACCCATGCCGGTGATCGAGTTCGCGAGCGCCGGATTGAAGAACCGGCACGCTGGCGTTCCGAGCACGCCGTAGAACGAGTTCATCAGGATCTTGATTGCCTGCGATGCGACCTCGTCACCGTTTGCCTTCGCCGCCTCGCGGCGCGGGACGAGTTCATCGAGTATCTGCGGCAGGATCGCGGGCTCGCGCCGAAACGACCCTTCGGGCGTGCGGATCAGATCCTCGCCGGCATCGGGCGCGGCGACGTAGGCGAGGGGATCGATGTTGAATGTTCGGATGATGCTCGGATACAGGCTCTTGAAATCGAACACCCAGACGTTCGTATGCAGCCCTATCACCGGCGGGAGCACGTGGCCGCCATGTTGCGCGGCGTGTAAGCGGGCATCGTCCGAGCGCACGGTCGGTGCGACGATCCCGCGCCGCTCGAGCTCGCACAGGTAGAGAAAATCAAACGATGCGATGCTTGCAGCGACGCGGTCTGGCAGCATGCCCGTGAGCGCGCTACGCGCGAATGCAAGCGGCACGAGTCTGAGCTTGTCGACGATCTGGTAGGCGAGCCGCGCGTCGGTGCGTGCGTAGAGGGCGAACGCCGCGAGGTCGTGCGCATAGTTGTGCTCGATTTCCGCGACCCGGTCGCGCGCATCGCCTGCGAGCGCCTTGCCTTCGCCGAGAACCTCGCGCGCGACCGTATCGAGCGAGTAGTCCTCCATGCGCACGAAAGCGCCGCGCAGCAGATCGATGCCGTCCAGCACGAGCCGTCCGGGGATCGCCGCCCGGCCGCTACCGAAATAGCCTTCCGCTTTACGCAGGCGCATCGCGCCGGGCTCGCGTCCGAGTGCGAGCGGGTGCTCGAGCCGCGTTGCGATCCGAGCGAGCACGACGAGGTCGAAGTCGATCAAGTTCCAGCCGGTGAGCACGTCGGGGTCGAAGCCGCGCACGCGCGCGCAAAACGCATCGAGCGCCGCGGCTTCACCGGCGCAGCCGATCGCGTTCTGAGGCATCGGTCTTCCGGCGCCATCGACGATCAGCACCTCGTCGATGCCTTCCGCGTAAAGCGAGATCGCGAGCAGCCGCTCGCCTTTCGGGTCGGTCTCGATGTCGAATGCCAGCACGCGCGGTTCGAGCGCGAGGGTTGCAGGCTCGAGCGTCGGATTCGCGAACGACCACGCGATGTCGTCGCCCGGCACGGCGTCGCCCCCGATCGCGCAGCCGCCTTTGATGCCGCGCTCGATCAGGTGGCGCTGCGCGAAGCGCACGTCCGCTTCGAACGTGTCGATGCCGGCCCGGTGCAGGCGATCGCGTAGCGGCGGCACGTCGGAGGGCAGCGCGACCTCGATCCGGCTGACGGCGTCGCCGTCGAATGTGCGCCGCGTGTCTGGCCGAGGTGCGGGCGCGCCGAGCGAGCGCGCATTCTCGGCGTCGGACGAGCGGATAAAGAAGCACGGACGCGCCCGGTCGTCCCGGATGACGAAGGTGCTGCCGTCTTCGAGCCGCCCGTAGAGATGCACGATCGGGTAGCGAGCGCCGGCGCGGTCTGCCGCGACGCGGTAGCTTGCTTGCAGAATGACGCCACGGCGGGTGCTCATCGACACAGTCCGGCCGGCATGCGTGCGCGCCCCTTGGTGCTTCGCGCCGCCGCCGCAGCCATCCGATCCGCCAATCTGGCGTTCACTCGAGCGCGATGCCCTTGCGTTGCAGGATCTCGTCGAGCGTCTCCACGCCCAGCCACAGGCCGGGCATGCCGCCGGGGATGGCCGCTGTTTCCATCGCCTCCAGCACCTCGCGCGGTGTTGCGCCGAGGGCGAGCGCGCGCTCGCTGTGCAGTCGCACGCCGCGCGGCCGGTTCAGCGCGCAGGTGATCCCGACCATGATCAGCTCACGGATCTTCCTGGGCAGCGCGCCGTCGCGGCCGAACGTGGCATCGACGTACAAACCCTTCAGTTTCTCGAAGTACTCGGGATCGAGCCGGGCGATCTTTTCGTAGGCGCTGTTGTGCGCGCCCAACGACGCCTGCTCGAATGCTTGCTTGGCCGATTTGGACATGGACGCCTCCGCGTATAAGTGAGGTCATGCGCTCGAGCCTTGACTGCGCGAACCTGCTGGCCTTGACCATGGCATCGGCCGTCCGCCGTATCGCCCAATCCTTGGCCAATCTAACATGGCGCTGCGGGGCGGCTGTCGGGCGCTCTCGCTGGTCGCACGTTCAGCGCTTCTGTCGACGCTGCAGAAACGCTTGCATGAGCCGTCGCGGCTCATCGCTCATATGCGCTTTGCCGATCGCTTCGATGCCGCGCTGCACCGCATCGGCGATCGCCATGCGCTCCCAGTCGGCGTTGAGCGCCTTCTGCAACCGGATCGCGCGCGGGCCGGCGGTGACGATCGCTTCGACCCAGTATTCCACCGCCTCGTCGAGTCGCTCGAGCGGCGCCAGGCGCTCGAGAAAACCGCAGCGATGCGCCTCGGCCGCATCGATCATCTTGCCGGTGAAGACCAGCTCCATCGTCTTACCCCAGCCGATCAGCCGCGGCAGCAGACACGCCTCCATGCCGGACGGAATGCCGTGGCGCACCTCCGGCATGCCGAACAGTGCGTTCTGCGAGCCGACGCGCAGATCGCACGACGCCGCGATTTCCATTCCGGTGCCGAGACAGTAGCCGTTGATACGCGCGATCACCGGCACCGGCATGCGCCGCATGCTGTCGCAGGCAAGATGCGTCATGCGGCTGCCTTCGGCGGCGGCGTCGGGATTGGGAAAGGTCGACATCTGACCGATGTGGGCGCCGCCGATGAAGGACTTCTCGCCCGCCCCGGTGATGACGGCGGCACGAAGCTCCGGGTCCTGCGCGAGCTCACGCATCGTGGCTGCGAGCTTCGCCCGGTCTTCGGCCGCCAATGCGTTGCGCTTGGCCGGATTGTTGATCGTCACGTAGGCGACGCGCCCGCCTTCACTGCGCTGCTCGATGCGCGTCAGAACGGTTGGTTCAGCGGCGGGACTCATCGCTTCTCAGCCTCGCACCGATACTGGTCGGATGGCGACGCCGTCCGCGACGATGCGCTGATCGAGCACAGCCGCGCAGGCGCCGATGCTGCGCAGCTGCGGTGTCGCCACGCCGGTCAGCTCACCCATTTCGATGATGGCGGAATTGAGCGCCGCGAGCTCGAGCTGGCGGCCCGCACGCACGTCACCGAGCGTGGAGGAGAGCATGGCTGGGCGCGAGGCGACATCATCCACCACCGCGTCGGCGTCGACGTCGACCTTGGCGCCGACCGCACGGGCAACAGCGATCGCCTCCTTCATCATTGCCTTGGCGAGGTCGCGCGCCGGGGGATAGACCGCGATCTCGTTGTTGCTCGCCTGCGTCAGCGCGCAAAGCAGATTCCAGACCGCGTTGTTGACGAGCTTGTTCCACTTGGCGCTGCGGATGTCGGTGCTGACCTCACTTTTCCATCCGGCGGCTCCGACGAGCGCGGCGATTGTCTCGGTGCGCGCGCTCGCGCTGTTGTCGACTTCGCCGATCACCATCCGGTCGCTCGGCAGATCGGCCACGGTGAGCACGCCGGGGCCACCCGTTGTCGTCGGCAGATACGCCACAGCGCCCACGATGGTGTCAGACGGAAACACGCGCGCGAGCATGCCGTCGGGGTCGAGCGTCTTGAGCGGCTTGCCGGCGTAGGGCGAGGCGATGCGGTCGAAGTACCACCAGGGCACGCCGTTTTGCAGGAAGACATAGCAGCCGCCGTGCGCGCGCAGCGACGCGATGTGCCCGGCCGCCGGCGCGATCTGGTGCGCCTTCAAGGTCACGAATACGATATCGTACGGCGGCTCTTCCGCACCCGGTGCGACCGCGTGCACGCGGATCGGATCGGGCCGGCCGCTGCGCTTGCCTTTGAGCACCAGGCCGCGGGTGGACAAGGCTTCGAGCTGGGCGCCGCGCGTCACGAGCGTCACGTCACGCCCGGCGGCGGAGAGAATCGCGCCGAGATAGCCGCCGATCGCACCGGCGCCGTAAATGAGCATTCGCATCGAGGATCTCCGGGTATCCGTACTAGGGTGAAGAGTGAGATGTGGTTACCGAAAGCGCGCGGGCGGGGCGCGCATGCGCTTGCAGCCCTCACCCGCGCGGGCGGAGGGGCGCTTGCATCGGCACGCCGGCATCCGAGGCACGATCAGCCTATTGCGGTTGCGATCCGTTCGCGCGTCAGCGGCAGCTCCCGCACGCGCACGCCGATGGCATTGAAGAGCGCATTGGCGATCGCACCGCCGGTGGGGCCTTGTGCGCCCTCGCCGGCGCCCTTGGAGGGCTCCTCGGGGCGATCGATCAGGGACACTTGCACGTGCGGCGCTTCGCCGAACGTGAGGATGGGATAGTCCGCCCACTGGCGCGAGGTGACGAAGTCCGTATCGAAGCGCACGGCTTCCTTGAGCGTCCAGCTCGTCGCCTGTACGATCCCGCCTTCGATCTGGTTGACGACGCCGTCGGGATTGACCACGCGCCCGACGTCGACGGCGGCCCAGGCACGCACGACTCGCAGCCCTTGTTCCAGCACCACCTCGGCGATGACGGCGCAGTAGGAGCCGAGGTTCTTGTACTTGCAAAAACCGATACCGCGCCCGCGCGTCCCGTCTCCCTTCTCGCCCGCTTTCCACCCGGCCATCTGCGCGGCGCGTTCGATGACGGCGCACGCACGCGGGTCCTTAAGATGCCGCAGGCGAAACGCCACCGGATCGGCGCCGCAACTGGCCGCGAGCTCGTCCATCATCGACTCGATCGCGAACACGTTGGCGAAACCGCCGAGCGCGCGTAACGCCGAGATGCGAAGCGGCGTATCGGTGATCAGATGGCGCGCAACGTGCTCGCTCGGAAAGTCATACAGCGGAATGGCGTTGCGATGACTCGCGCCCGCGGGTAACGGCATATCGACCGGGGGCGACACCGGTACCGGAGCGGCCAAGTGCGGTGCGGCGATCAGGGTGGAGCCAGCACCGCGCCCGGAGCGATTGCTGTGCGGATTGCTCCAGACGTCGTGATTCCAGTCGACTACGGCGCCGGACCGGTCGAGCGAGGCCGAAAGCTTCATCACCATCGCCGGACCGAATGGCTCCCAGCCGAACTCTTCTTCGCGCATCCACTGCACTTTCACCGGGCGCGGGCTTGCCGCACGCGCAAGCAGCGCCGCGTCGAGTGCGACATCGTCGGCCCCATTATGACCGTAGCATCCCGAGCCGTCGGTGTGATGTACGACGATGCGCTCGGCTGGAACCCGCAGGCACTTCACCATGTCGCCGCGCAACGGGAAAATGCCCTGGCTATGGCTCCAGATTTCGAAGCGGTCGCCGTCGTAGCGCGCGACCGCGCACGACGGCCCGATCGAGGCGTGCGCGATGTAGGGCTTGCGATACGTGGCTTGCAATGTCACGTCGGCGCGGCTCTTGGCGTCAGCGTCGCGCTTGTCGCTGATGACGGCGGTTTCGACCGGACAGCCGAGCAGATAATCGTAGATCTTCGCTTCGCCGGGAAGCCCGCGCGGCGCATCCCACCGGCATCCCTTCGCGAGTGCGGCTTGCGCGCGTATCGCCTGCTCTTCACGCTCGGCCACGACACCGAGGAAGTTGCCGTCGCGCACGACCGCGATCACTCCAGGCAGTGCGCGCACCGCCTCCGCGTCGACCGAGCTCAGTGTCGCGGCGTAATTGACGGGGCGCACGACGCGCCCGTGCACCATGCCGGGCAGGTCGATGTCCTGCACGTACGACGGCTCGCCGAAAACCTTGGCTGGCAGATCGATGCGCGCCGCCGAGCGACCCACGAGCGCAAGGTCGGATGCCTGTTTCGGGCTGACTCGGCCGCTCGCTTCGCGTGCGAGGTCGATCTCTGCGGCGAGATCCCAGTAGCTCGCCTGCTTGCCGCCGGCATGAAAAACACCCTCGGCGAGCTGCAGTTTCTCGATCGAAACGCCGAGTCGGTGCGCCGCCGCCTCCAGGGCGAGCGCGCGCACCTCGGCGCAGGCATAACGCAGCGCCTCGCCCGATTCCTCCACCGAGCGGCTGCCGCTCGTCATGCCTTCGTTGGGACTCGCCTCGGTGCTGGCCGTGACGATCCGAACCTGATCCAGGCGCAGGTCGAGCTCGTCGGCCGCGATCTGCGCGAGCGCCGTGAGGATGCCCTGGCCGAGTTCGACCTTGCCCACGCGCACGCCCAGCGTGGCATCGGCTTCGAAACGCAGCCAGCGATCGAGGCTGCGGTTGGTGTTCAGGCTGCCGGGCAACGCCGGCTTCTCAGCCGTCGCGCTCATCGGCTTGCGTCCAGCGCCTGCGCGGCACGATGAATGGCGCGCCGGATACGATTATGGGTTCCGCAGCGGCACAAGTGGCGTTCGAGCGCGGCATCGATTTCGGCGTCCGTGGGATGCACAGTCCGGTCGAGCAAGGTCTTGGCGGCCATGATGATGCCGGTGATGCAATAACCGCACTGCACGGCCTGCTCGTCGATGAACGCTTGCTGCAGCGCGTGCGGCTGCTCGCGCGTGCCCAGTCCTTCGATCGTGACGATCGATTTGCCAGCGGCGGCCCACAGCGGGGTATCGCAGGAGTAGATGTCCTTGCCATCCATGATCACGGTGCAGGCCCCGCATTGGCCGACTCCGCAGCCGTAGCGCGCACCCTTGAGCTTCAAGTCGTTGCGCAGCACATACAGTAGCGGCGTATCGCCTTCGGCCTGCACGCTGCAGGACTTGCCGTTGACGTTGAGCGAGTAGTTTTCGGGCATGGCGCATTCCTCCACGGACGAGCATTGTAAGGGCGCGGGGCGCAGAAGGCGACCGGTCGTCATCGACGCATCACGGCATCGTGGCGTCGCGTGCGCTGGCGCCGGCGGCGCCGCGGCGCGTCGCGTCGCGCGCCAGGTCGCGCAGCGCCGTGATGTAGTAACGCAGGCGCTCGCTCAGCTTGTGGCGCTGCTCGGGGCGCAGCTCCCCGAATGCGCTCAGCAGCATCTGCCGGTGCGCCTGCTGGTATTCGTCGACACGGCGCTGCAGATCGGGTGGGCGCTGCGCATTCCAGTCGAGCAACCAGTCGCGCAGGCGTTGGGCAAAACGCGCGTCATGGCGCTCGCCCAGGAGCGCCACGAACTCGTTTTGGCGACGCACGCGATCCTGCAGGCGCAGCGCGGCGTCGAGCGGCTTGGCCGCGCTCAGGGCGATGAAGTGCGCGCGTTGTTCCGGGTCGGGCGAACCCGCCCAGCGCTCGATCGTTTCGAGGTCGCGTTTCGCGCGCAGCGACTTCTGCTTGTCTTCCGGCGCACCAACGCCGTGCCCGCGCGCGAACTCGCGATTGTCGCGCTCGAAACGCCGGCGCGTGGCTGCGATCTGCTCGTCCGAGAGCGTGGCGAGAACTGCTGCGGCCTGCTTGTAGGCGTGCAGGACGAGCTCGCGCGACTGCGCCCTGGCGCTATCGACCGCCCAGTTCGCGTCCTCGAGCTTGGGTCCGCGCGCCAGACGCCGATCCAGCGCTTCGAGCAGGTGCGCGTAGACCTCGAGCTGAGTGGCGCGATGCCAGGCGTGGATGCGGTCGAGCTCCGCGCGCAGCATGCGCTTCTGGTCGTCGGTGAGGTCGAAGTAGTCATCCGTGCGCCAGACGATGATGTGCTCGGCCTGGTTGTAGGCGATACGGATCGTGCTGCAACCGCCAAGCAGCAGGGCGGCCGCCACTACGCTCAGGAAGATGCGCATGATCGGCGCGGCCGCACGGCACGTGTCTGCGCAAGCGCAATGGGGGCCGGCCTCGAAGTTCCGCGACGAGCGCAGACCCGCACATCTCGGGGACGATCGAGACTGAGGCCTCGCTGCTCCTGCGAAACGTCGGGCTTCGCTTCCCTCGCTCGGCATGCGAGCTCCTGTCTAATCGAAGCGCTCGCCGGCTGCGAGGTAGCGCCATTGGCCGAGCGGCAAGCGGCCCAGCATCACGCCGCCGATGCGAACGCGCTTCAATCCCTGCACTTGCAGGCCGACCGCCTCGCACATGCGCCGGATCTGGCGTTTGCGGCCTTCGATCAGCACGAAGCGAAGTTGATCGGCATTCAGCCATTCGACCCTCGCCGGCTTGAGCGCCACGCCGTCGAGAGACAAGCCGTGATTGAGCCGCCGCAACGCCGCGGCCGGGAGCGTGCCGGCAACGCGCACGAGGTACTCCTTTTCGATCGCGGAATCGGCGCCGATCAGGCGGCGTGCGATGCGGCCGTCCTGCGTCAGGACGAGGAGTCCGGTGGAATCGATGTCGAGCCGGCCGGCTGGCGCGAGGCCGCGCAGGTGCGCGGCGCGTACAGGCATCGAGACCGGGTCGTCCGGCCAGTGCGTGGCGTTGCCGATCAATGCAATCGCAGGTTTGTAGCCCTGTTCGGCCTGTCCGGAGACGATTCCGATCGGTTTGTTGAGCAGGACCGTTACGCGACCATCCTGTGCCGCGCGCGCCGCACGCTCGATCGTGATGCGCTGGCCGGGGCCGGCGCGGGCGCCCAGCTCGGTGATGCGCTCGCCATCGACCCGCACCCAGCCTTTCGCAATCCATTCGTCGGCTTCGCGTCGCGAGCACAAGCCCATCGCGGCCATGCGCTTGGAAACGCGCACGAGCCCGGGTTCGGGTGCGGATGCGGGTGCGTCCGAT
This sequence comes from Burkholderiaceae bacterium, assembly GCA_011525945.1. Taxonomy (GTDB): domain Bacteria; phylum Pseudomonadota; class Gammaproteobacteria; order Burkholderiales; family WYBJ01; genus WYBJ01. Next base: position 18,968 of record WYBJ01000019.1, read on the forward strand.
CGCTGCGGATGCGGCCGCCGAGGCGGTTGCGGATGCTCGATTCGGCGTGGACGTCGCGGCTGCATGCCGGCTCGACGGACAGGATTACTTTCTGGCGACGAAATAGAGCGGAATGCCCGCGCCCATGATCGCGATTCCCGCCAGCACCATTTCGCCGAAGCTCGGGCCGTACATGGGGTTGCGGATGTAGTCGATGCTCGACCACAGCATGTAGGCGCAGCTCGCGATGAATGCCAATGGAATGACCGGATAAAGCGGCACTTTGAATATCGGCTCCTCGCCGCCGCGGGCGCGAAAGACGAATACGGTCGCACCGGTGAGCAGGAAGAAGGTCCAGAACACGGGCGAGGTGTAGGCGACCATTGCGCTGAATCCGTCCGGCGTGACCGAGCTTGCGGCAATCAGCGCGAGTGTGATCACGCCTTGAACCAGCAGCGCATTGGCCGGCGTGCTGCCGCGTTCGCGCCAACTGCCGAGCAGGCCGAACAATCTGAAGTCCTGACCGAAGGCGTAGCTCGTGCGCGCTCCGGTGAAGATCGCCGCGTTGATCGTGGTGGCTGCGGCCACGCACACGATCAGTGCGAGCACCACCGCGCCGCGATCGCCGGTGAGGATACGCATCGCGTCGGCTGCGACCGCTTTCGATTCGGCCATGCCGCCCTGGCCCAGTACCGCCATGTAGCCGGCGTTGACGAGCATGTAGAGCGCGGTGACCCCGATGATTCCGGACACCAGGATGAGCGTCATCTTGCGCCGAGCATCGCGCACTTCGCCGGAAATGTACGCGGCCTCGTTCCAGCCGCCGTAGGTGATCAACACCATGATCATGGCGAAGCCGAAGGAAGCGTTCGGGTTGCTTGCCGCGGCGGGCTTGACGGGCGCCTGGGTCGCGAACAGCGCGAACAGCGCCACCAGCACCAGCGCGGCGATGAGAACCACCTCCATCACCGTCTGCACCGTCTTGGACTGGATCGTGCTGGCGAAGTTGAGCGCAGTGAGCGCGACCACCGAGATGGCGGCCCACTTCGCCGAGCTGCGCGCACCCAGCGGCAGGATTTCCGACGCGTAGTCGCCCAGGACGAATGCGACCGCGGCAATGGCGCCGGTCTGAATGACGGTCATGCGCGACCAGGCAAACAGAAAAGCGGCGCCGCGCCCCAGTCCGCGGGCGAGAAAGAAATACTCGCCCCCCGTATGCGGGTAGCGCGATGCGAGCTCGGCGTAGACGAGTGCGCCGCAGAGCGAGATCAGGCCGCCGAGCAGCCAGGCGCCGAGAAATTCCACCGGCCCTGCGGTGTTTCCGGCCACCAGCGAGGGCGTCTTGAAAATGCCCGCGCCGATCACCATGCCGACCATCAGGAAGATGCCGTCGGGCACGGAGAGCAGCGCGCGCGGTTGCGCGCTCGATGCGTTGGTTGGCTGCGCCATGAAAGCGTCCCGTTATGATTCGATCAGATGGGTAAGCGCTGCGCGAGCCGGTACTGCAGCGGCTTCGACATCGTGCGCCCGGACGGCCTGCCGGATCCGCGGCCCGGCCGACCCGCAGTGTAGCGGCAACTGCCACACGGCACTACTGCGGATTGACGCCGGCGCGCTTTGCCGCGATGAGCGGCGCCGCTGGCGTGCTACGCAGCGCGCGCGTTCGCCGCGGCGGGGGATGTGTCGCCCGGCGCCTGACGCCGGTGACGCCTGCATGGCAGCGACGTATCATTCGGCACGATTCACCGGCGCGAGCGTTACGATGCGCCGCGCGCGCAACGGGCCGCAGACGAGGAGGCGAGACGATGTTGATCGTAGACGCGCAGGTCCATATCTGGACGAGCGGCACGCCGGTGCACATCCACCGGCAGGTGTCGCACTACACGCAGGACGAAGCGCTGCGCGACATGGACGAGGCGGGCGTGAGCGCGGCGCTGCTACATCCGCCGAGCTGGGATCCGAATGCGAACGAGATTGCAATCGAAGCCGCGCGTACCCACCCCGACCGCTTCGCCATTCTCGGTTTCTTCAATGTCGCCGACCCGAGGCAGCGCGCCGTGCTCGATACCTGGCGTAGCCAGCCGGGCATGCTGGGTCTGCGCTTCGCGATGCTGAAACCGGCTGAAGCGAACTGGCTCGCGGACGGCACCATGGACTGGTTGTGGCCCGCTGCCGAACGCGCCGGTCTGCCGGTGGGACTGCTCGTTCCCAATCGCCTGCCGAAGGTGGCCGAGATCGCCTCGCGCCACCCGGGGCTCAAGCTCCTGGTCGATCACATGGCACGCCCGCGCGGCAGTGCCGACGCCGCGGGCTGGGCGGACATCGGCGAGCTGCTTGCGCTCGCCAAGTATCCCAACGTCGCGATCAAGGCGACCGGAGCGCCCAGCTACTCGACGGATCCCTACCCCTACCGCAATATCCACCAATACCTGCAGCAGATATTCGACGCGTTCGGACCGAGCCGCATGTTCTGGGGCACCGACGTGACACGCATGCCGTGCACCTGGCGCCAGTGCGTCACCATGTACACCGAGGAGCTGCCGTGGCTCAAGGGCAGGGATCTGGAGTTGGTGATGGGCCGTGCATTGTGCGACTGGATCGGCTGGCGCCTGCGATGAGCCGGATGGTTCGAATCGCGCTCGTTTGTCATGGCGGGTTCGGCAAAGCCCAAACGCGGGTGGGTGAGTCCGCGCGATCTGCCGGCGCGCAAGCAGGTGATCTCGGTTACGATCGATGATGCTGAAACCTTCCTACTTCATCGTGCGGCCCGACGGATACATCGCGCTCGCCGCGGGGGGCGCCTTGCGGCGCAGATATCGAGCGCTACTTCGCCGCGAGCGAGGTCCGTCTTGAGCCCGACACCGCGGCGTGATCTGGCCGTCATGCCGGCATGTCTCGTTGCACACAAACGGCCACTGACGGCGTGCAACCCGCCCTGGTCCGTGCGTGACATTGGCTTCTACAACGGACTGTCGATATTGCATGCGCCTGCTCGGCGCATGAATGGTGGCATCGCGATCGAGCGATGTGTCGCGCGTCTGCGCCGGGTCCCTCACAGGCGCATGCCGTGCCGCTCACGCACTCGCGCGCGGGCGGAAGATCGCCGTGTGCGCGATCTCGGCCATCGTTTCGCCGCCGCGGCGAATCGCGACGTACAAGCGGACCAGCTCGTGGCCTTTGCGCTGCCATTTCTCCTCCGGAATGGCGCGCACTTCGTACGCCTCGCCTACTCGCAACGGCCGGTGGAAGACGATGCGGCTTGCGGTGTGGATCCAGGCGGGCAGGGTGAAGCGTTGACGCAAGATGAAGTTCGCCTGCCTCAACGTGACGCCGGGGTGGACCAGCGGCGATCCGCCGGCGCGATAGATCGACAGATCGTCGCGCACTTCTTCGCACCACTGCACGTTGTCGGCGCGCGTCGGCGACCAAGCGAGCGCGGGAAACGGCTTACCGATCGCCATCGATTCCCAGGTGACGAGCGGGCGCTCGGCGAGCGGCGGCGCGGGCGCGATGTCGCTGCGCGGATCGATCGGCGGCCGCACCTCGGGGATGCACGAGCTCATGCGCGCGAGCTCGACGCCTGCTTCGTTCGTGCACGCGAGCTCGATGCCGGCATCCTGCGGTTTTCCCCCGAGTGATTCCGCAGGCGAGTGGGAGGCGGCAGGCGCCCCGTGGCCGACCCTGCCCGCGGGCTCGCGCGACGTAACGGTCAGCAGTTCGCCCTCGTAGGCCGGCTTGGAGAAGGCGACCTCGGCGATTGCCTGACCGAGCCACGCTTCACCGTAGCGTTCGACCAGCGGCCGCGTCATGTGCGCGAACACCGTGACACCCGGCACCAGCGCCCCCTTGAAGCCGAACGTTCGCGCGACCTCGTCGCTGTGCATCCGGTTCTCGGAGTGCTCCGAGGCGTTGTGGGTGCGCACCTGGTAGGGCGGCAATGGCTCGATCGTCGCTTGTTGTGTATTCATGGCGGCTCCATGCGCTCCCCCTCTCCCTGCGGAAGAGAGGATATGGGATGAGGGCAGCGAGCTCGCTCGTTCGATGGCGGCTCGCCCATAGGCGTCAATAGTACTGCCGAATGTAGCCGTAAGCCTTGTCGAACAATTCCTGGTCGGTGTGCAATGTGTATTTCAACAATGCACGCCGAAGCTCCCGCTGTACCAGCCGCTCGCCCTGTCCGGTCTGCTGCCAGTCCGGAAAACGCACCTTCTTCACGATGTCGTCGATGTCGGCGACGATGCGCTCGACGATGATGTGCGTGTTCTTCGTCCGCGCCTCGGTGAAGAGCTCGGTCAGCGCTTCTTTCGCGCGGTCGCGCTCTTCCTGCGGATCGGTTTCGCGCTCGGCCTCGACCACGTCGCGCGCGACCTCCAGAATGGCCTTCAGGAACTCCAGGCTGGTGAGAAAGCCCTGCTCGTGCCGCTCCTTGATCTTCTCCAGCCGCTCGCCCAAGGCTGTGAACTTCGGGTTGCCGAGGTGCTTCCGCAGCCGCGCGACCAGCTTGATCTCGACTTCACGCGCCTTCTTGGCGGGATCGATGTCCTTCAGGATCTCCTCCAGAACCTGCGCATCCAGCACCAGCGTCTCGACGTCGTTGCGCACCGATTCGACGCTGTTGATCGAGCGGCGGAAGGTCGAACTCGAACTTCGCAATATCGGGCTAGTTGATGTACGGATTGGTTGAGCCCTTCGATTCCTGGATGGAATGCTTGGTGAATCGCTCGGAAAGCATCAACCACGGTAGCAGGCTCTGCAATAGCTTGTCCTCGAGGGCTTCGAGGACAAGCGTTGTGTTGGCCGTCACACCGTCCCATTCCGCGACAGCTACTTTCTTGAGATAGGTCCGGCGTGAGCCATAGAGCACTTGTCCTTTACGGAAGCGCCGAATGAACGCCGGCCCGAGATAGCCATCGCCGATGATCCCCCAGCGGCGAATGTGCACTTTCTCGGATTCCATGTGCTCGCCGGCGACGTAGCGCTCGACTTCGCCGGAATTGGGGTCGACCTGCTCTTTGAGGGAGCGCACGACATCACCGAACCGCACCCGCTGCCATCCCTTCCGATCGAACAGCGGCAACTTCGCCCAATCCGGATTGATGCGCAGACCGCGTGGATCGAGCGCGTCCAACGCGGCCTCCGACTCGGCGGTCGATGCCGACGCCGGCGACAGCGATTTCGCCGACGCGGCGCTGGTCTTCACAATTCGCCTCCCGCACTCGCATTGAACCGCCGCTCGAACTCGCCGACGAGCTTCAATATCTCATCGAAAGTCGGCGCCGCCCGAAAGAACATCGTTTCCTGCATCGCCTCGTAGTCCTGAGCCCAGGCGCTACGCTCGGCATCCGCGGGCAGCAGCCGGAATGACCCCGGCTTCATCGAGGCGTAATCCATCCAGGCGTAGCGGAAGTAAACGCGCCGATGCGCGAGCACGCGCCCGAACAATGCAAGATCGGCGAGCGCCTGATCCGCGACTCCGCCTCGAATCAGGCAGGCGAGGTCGTAGTAGTGGCGCGAGAGACGAGTCAGTCGCTTCCTTTCCACAGGGCGGTGGTGCTCTTCGTGCAGGACCATCGCCTTCTCCCAAAAGGTGCGCCGGCCGATACCACGCGCACGGGGAAGCGGCTCGGACCCATTACGTCCGGAAAGACGCCGCCAAGATAGGGTTCGATCCGGACCGTTTCGTTCGGATCGACGTCGGAGCGCGCACCGAGCTCGATCTTGACCCGCGGCGCGACGTAGGCCTGCGGCTCGAATACGCTGGGATAGTCGAAGAGCAGCGTCTGGCCGTCCGGATCAGCGGGATCGGACGCGAGGCGCCAGCAGGTATCACCGATTCTTGCCGCGACGCGTGCCGCGAGGGCTGGCCGCAACGAATCCTGAATTCGGGCCCGAGACGCAGCCTTCAATGCGTCCAGCGATCGGCGCTGCTTGTTGCGGCTGGGTGCCCGGTCGGGACTGCGCTCGGCGCCGAAGCCGAGGAAGTCCCGATCGATGACGACGTCGATGTCTTCGGAAAAGCGCTCGATGAGCTGCCAGGCCTTGGAGAGGGACGTGCCGCCTTTGAACGTCAGGCGCGGGCCCCAGTCGGCCAGCTCGAACAGCGTGCGCAGCGTCCAGCACACCCAGAAGTCCTTTTCGACGCTGGCAGCGCGGAGCCGCAGCCGCGCTTCGGCTTGCAGGCAAGCCTCACGCCGATCTTCCGGGGAAAGTTCGAGAAAGCCGTCCATGGCTACTGGGCCGCCCCGACCAGCCGGTGGAAGATCGTAGCGATCCAGGCCGGCGCAAGGTGCGCATCCTCCAGCAAGGTGGCCTTGTCCTCGGGTTTGAGGATGCGCTCGAGTTTCGCAATGACCCGGTCGTCGACGTTCTCCTTGCCGAGCCAGCGCAGCGCCTGGATCACGAGCCCGCTGGTACGTCCCGCGGCGGCGATGTTGCGTGGGGTGGTTTGCTTCAATACGATCTCACGTCCGTCGATTTTCACGCGCCGGCTGCGGCCATCGGTGAGAAACACCAGCCGCACCGGTACCTGGTCCGACAGGCCGAGCACGTTGGCGGCATGGGCGCCGGAAGGCTGCAGACGAATGGCATCGCGTCCCTTGATCGCTTCGGCGATGGCGTCGGCGCTGGGGGCGAGCCGGCCGAAGCGCGCATGGTCTCGCGGCAGGTCGTAGAGGCCGCGCGCGACCTTGCGGATGGTCCCGGCCCGGCATTGGCGCGAGAGCGCCTGGTCGACGGCGTCGCGGCTTCCGAGATCGAGAAACTGACCGGGCGCGAAGACCTGACCGGGTCCGCCCGCCCGGATTCGGGCGAGGATACGGGAGTCGATTGATTTGACGTGTTTACCCATGCGTTGAAGGTACATTTTTGTCAGAAATATTGCTCTATTTTTCTGACAGAAACAACGAGCGGTTTGCGTTGAGCAATCTCCCCTCTGGCCATACGGCATGCACCCGAAACAGTGTCCAGTGGCCACTATGATCGACGCGGCGGCTCCCATCCTTGGAGCCTCGGCCGCGGCCACTATTTCCCCGACGCGCTACCGGATCGAGCCGCGGTCGCTTCGTCCGAAGCAGCCGATGTCGATCCTGCCTCCCGGAAGAGCGCTTCGAGCGATTGCCGTAGCTCTGTCGAACTCTTCAACCAGGTATCCAGCGCTCGCGGCAGCGCCTCGCTTTCGTGCGCTGCCCGCTCCTGCCGCGCCACCGCGGCCCCGACGTAGAGCGGGATGCTGAGATTGCCGTCCTTCGCTCGGATCTCGTCCAGCGTCGCGACGCGAGCGAACCCCGGCTCGTCCTCGAAGGCGCGATAGACGCTGACGATATGCTCGATGTGCGCGCCGGTGAGAAAGCTCTGCGCGCCCTCGCGCGTGACCTCGTTCAGCGCATTGATGAACAGGATGCGTCGCTTGCGCGCTTTGGGCTTGGCCGTGCGGCAGACCACCACGCAGGCTTCCATCGGCGAGTTGTAGAAGAGATTCGGCCCGAACCCGAGCACGCATTCGATCAGGTCCGCATCGGTCAACTTGCGGCGCATCGCGGACTCTTCTTGCCGAAAGAGCACGCCGTGCGGAAAGAGGATGGCGCAGCGGCCGCTGCGAGGCGCGAGGCTCGTGAGGATGTGCTGCCAGAACGCGTAATCGGCGCGGCCCTGCGGCGGCGTGCCGTAGGCGTTGCGGCTCCAGGGATCGGCCGCGAAGACATCGCGATCCCATTGCTTGATGGAGTAGGGCGGATTGGCGAGCACCACGTCGAAGCGCATGAGCCGATCGCCGTGGACGAATTTCGGCTCGGCCAGCGTGTCGCCGCGCACGATATGAAAGTCCTCGATGCCGTGCAGGAAGAGGTTCATCCGCGCGATGGCGGATGTCATCAGGGTCTTCTCCTGGCCGAACAGCTTGCCCCACAGCGTGCGGTCGTCGCCGTGGTTCTCGCGCACGTGCGCGGCGGAGCGTTGCTGCGAGTATATAGCGGGACTCATCCAGCTTCCCGTTCTGTCGCAGGCTTCACGTAACGTCGTGCCGCGAATCCGCCCGCTATAGTCGGTCGTTGCATCCGGTGCTGTCGAGCAGGCAAGCGGCGCGCGTTGCGTGCTAGCATCGACGCTTCATCCCGCAAGCACATCGCGCCATGAAGCCGAGCCAATCCGCCATCGTCAAGATCCGCGGTCTCGATTATCACTGCCGCATCTGGGGCAACCCGCGCTCACCGATCATCGTCATGCTGCACGGGTTCCAGGATGTCTCGGCGTCGTGGCAGTTCACGGTCGATGCCCTGCAAGGCGATTGGCTCGCGGTCGCGCCCGACTGGCGCGGCTACGGCCTCACGCAGTGGAGCGGCGCCGACTGCTACTGGTTCGCGGATTATCTTGGCGACCTCGATGCGCTGCTCGATGAGCTCTCGCCGGACGCGCCGGTGAACCTGGTCGGCCACAGCATGGGCGGTAATGCCGCCGGCCTGTATGCGGGCGTGCGACCCGAGCGCGTCCGGCGCTTTGTCAATATCGAAGGCTTCGGCATCGGCGGCGGGCGGCGGCAGGAGCCGGCGCCCCATCGGCTTGCCCGCTGGCTCGATGAATTGAGGGACGAAGCCGAGCAGCGCGGCTACGACAGCTTCGACGAATTCGCCGCCCGCATGCGCGCCGAGAACCCGCGCCTGACCGAGGAGCGTGCACGCTTTCTGGCCGAGCACTGGGGCAGGGAGGACGAGGCAGGCGGCGTCGTTCGCCGCGCCGACCCGGCGCACAAGCGCGGCAATCCCACGCCGACCAGCACCGAGGATCTGCTCGCATGCTGGCGCGAGATCACCGCACCGGTGCTATGGATCGAAGGCGGGCAATCGGGATTGATCGCCCGCATCGCGCGCAATCCCGAGGAGTACGAAGCGCGCAAGGCCGCTATCCAGGACCTCGTGATCGAGCGCATCGAAGGCGCCGGCCACAACGTTCACCACGACCAGCCGGAGCAGCTCGCCGCGGTTATCGAGCGCTTCCTGTGCGCGTAGCGGTGTGCGCTCCGCTTCGGGCGATTCGATTTGCACGTACCGCAGAATGGCGGCTTGGCCACGCACGAATCGCGGCTGCTGCGCTGGCGCCGGGATATGTTCGCGCAAATGCCGGTTGCGCCCGGCGGCGTCGAAACATCCGCACGCTGGCAGGCTCTCGCCAGCGTTCGTTTCTCACGCGATAGCGTTCGCGTCGACCATTCCGCAACCCGCCGCGGTTCGTTACGACAACCCGTCGCCGACCTTCACGTTCTCGGCTTTCATTTCCATGCCCGAAGCTTTCGCGCCGAGCAAAAGCAGCGTGGCGAAGTCCTGGTCGGAGTAGCCATGGCCGATCAGCGTCTGCACCATGTCGCGCGTAACCGATGCGAGCGGCATCGGCACGCCAAGTTCGCGGGCGGCGGAAAGGCCGAGCTCGATGTCCTTGCGCAGCAGCTCGGGCGTGAACGTCACGGCGAAATCGAGATTCACGAGCGCCGGGGTCTTGTAGCGCGTGAACATCGAGCCCATCACGCTCTTATTGAGGAAGTCGAGGAAGGCGTGGCGCTTCATGCCAGCCTTCTGCGCGAGCAGCGTGATCTCGCACAGGTTCTGGATCACGACGCCGAGCATGACGTTGTGGCAGATCTTGGCGATGCGCGAGAGCTCGCCGTCGCCGACGTAGGTGACGCCCGAGCCGACCGCACTCAGATACGGCAGCACGGTGTCGTAGGCATCCTGCGGGCCGGAGGCGACGATGGTGAGCTTACCCGCCTTGATGACCTTGGCATTACCGGAAACCGGTGCCGCCAGCAGCTTCACGCCGCGCTTCGCCAGCTCGGCGCGAATCTCCGCGGATTCGGGAATGGAAATCGAGGTCGAGTCGACCACGATCTTGGGCGCTTTCCCGCCCGACATGACACCGTTGGGCCCGTACAGCACCTCCTTCACGTCTTTGCCCGCCGCCACCATCGTGAAGACGATGTCGCATGCGGCGAGGTTGGTGAGCTTATCGACCACCTTGGCGCCGTATTCTTTGAGCGGCTCGGCCTTGGCGCGCGTGCGGTTCCATACCGAGAGATCGCAGCCCGCCTTGGCGAGCAGTTGCGCCATGGCATAGCCCATGCGGCCGATACCGATCCATCCGATCTTGTGCTGGTTCATTGGGGCTCCGTAGCTGTCGAGTAAGGGGTGAAGGGGGAGGGTGAAGAGATCGTGGACGGGGACGGTTGCGCGCGTGAAAAGTGAATGGAATCCCGTCACACCTCACTGCGCAGCGTCACTTGTCACTGCGTCACACGATATCCTCGATCCAAGCGCGCGTCTCGACAATCCGCTTCAACTCTTTCAGGAATGCTGCCGAGTAGGCGCCGTCGACTGCGCGATGGTCGAACGTCTGCGCCAGCACACCCACGGGGCGAGCCGCGATGCTGTCGCCCTCCGGCGACTCCACCACGACCGGGCGCTTGCTCACCCCGTCGGTGGAGAGGATCGCAACCTGCGGCGGGTTGACGATGGGTGCGGTGATGAGCGTGCCGAACACGCCCGAGTTCGAGATGGTGTACGTGGGCTGCGACAGCTCATCGGGCTTGAGCTTGCTGCTGCGCGCACTCAGCGCGAGCCGGCGGATTTCGCGCGCCAGCGCCGCGACGTTGCGGTCCTGCGCATCGCGGATCACCGGGACGATCAGACCGTCGTGGTTGAGATCGACCGCGATGCCAAGATGCACGCGACGCGAAACGATGAGGGTGTCGGCGTCGAGGCGCGCGTTCAGCTGATCGTAGCGCGTGAGCGCCTGGCACACTGCAAAGGCGAGGAACGGCAGGTAGGTGAGCTCGAAGCCTTCGCGCGCTTGCCAGGCGGCCTGCTTGGCGCGGCGCGCCTGCTCGATGCGTGAATAGTCTGCCTCGACCGCCTGCAACACATGCGGGACGACTTGCCAGGCGCGCGCCATGGCGGCCCCCGAGCGGCGGCGGATGTTGTTGAGCGCGACGACGCGTTCGCCTGGCTTTGCGCCTGCTTCCCTCACCCCCGGCCCCTCTCCCGGGGGGAGAGGGGAGGTGACCTGCGGCACTGCGGAGCGAGCGTTTGCCGTGGCTTCCATCACCCCCAGCGCCTCCTGGCGCGCCAAATGTGCCTGCACATCGTCGCGCGTCACGCGGCCGTCGCGGCCGCTGCCGCGAATGGCCGTCGCATCGAGCCCGTGCTCGGCGAGGAGGCGGCGCACCACCGGCGAAAGTTTCCGCTCGCGATCGGGCCGTGCGTCGGTCGATTGCGCGACAGCGCGCGCATCCGCGCGTGCGGCAGCGTCCTGCTCGTGGGCACGGGAGTGCGCAAAGGCCTGCGCGCCTCGCTCCGGGTGCTCGGCGACAGATGGCGTTGCGGTGTGCGCCGCCTCCCGAGCCGATGCTCGGGCGGCCTCCGGAGCTGCTGCGGGCGAGGCGTTCGCGTCGCTTGCCGTACTCACAACCGCGAGGCGCGTACCCACTTTCACCGTCTGCCCCGCCTGGACCAACACCTCGGCGAGCACACCCGACACCGGACAAGGTATCTCGGTCGCCACCTTGTCGGTCTCGACGTCGAACAGCGCCTCGTCGGCGCGCACGGCGTCGCCGATCTGCTTGTACCAGTTGGTAACCGTTCCCTCGGTGACCGTTTCACCGAGCTGCGGCATGAGAATGTCCATGCGGCTCGCCTCTAGCCCGGACGTTTCGTCGGGACGGTGAAAATTGCGGACATGCGCATTCTGTCTATCCCATTCATGGCATCGATACGATGCATCGTCTAAGAGTCGGGTGAACGATCCGGGCTAACGATCATGGTGGTTGGCGCCAACCCCCGAGGCTCGGCGGACCGGTTCTTTCACACTAACGGCCTTGGTGACTGACACCACATCTGAAAATGAGAGAGACTTCGAGGTGGGTCGTGTCCATCACGCTAATCCATGGTGCGGCGAACGGTTTCGACGATGCGATCCACCGACGGTATGGTCGCGTCCTCGAGCCTGTCCGCCGCCGGCAGCGGAATGTGCGGCGTGGTGATGCGGCAAATCGGCGCATCGAGGTTCCAGAAACCTTCCTCCGCGACGATCGAAGCGATCTCGGCGCCCCAGCCGCAGAGCCGCGGATTCTCTTCCACCGTGTACAGCCGCGCAGTCTTTTCGACCGAGGCGAGCAGCGTGCGCGTATCGAGCGGCACGAGCGAGCGCAGGTCGATTACTTCGCACGATATTCCGTGCTCGGATTGCAGGCGCGCGGCCGCTTCCAGTGCGCGCGGCACCATGAGCGCGAGCGCGGCAATGGTGCAGTCCTTGCCCGGGTGCAGGACTTTGGCGCTGCCGAGCGTATCGACCGTCTCGCCGTCGGGCACCTCGCCCTTCACCGCGTAGAGCGACTTGTGCTCGAACACGATCACCGGGTCGGGATCGCGTACCGCTGCCGCGATCAGCGCTTTCACGTCCGCCGGGGTCGAAGGCGCGACCACCTTGAGCCCCGGGATCGCCATCGCCCAGTTCTCGACGCTTTGCGAGTGCTGCGCGCCGAAGCGCGAGCCGGCGCCGTTGGCGGTGCGGATAACGAGCGGCAACGAGATCTGGCCGTTGGTCATGTAGCGCGTCTTGGCGATCTCGTTGGCGATCATGTCCCAGCACACGCCGAAGAAGTCCGAGAACATGATCTCGGCGATCGGCCGCAAGCCCGTCATCGCAGCCCCCATGGCGGCGCCGATGATGGCCTGTTCGGAGATCGGCGTATCGCGCACGCGCCGCGGGCCGAAGCGCTCGAAAAGACCCACGGTCGCCTTGAACACACCGCCCGCCGCACCAATGTCCTCGCCCAGGAACACCACGCGCTCGTCGCGCGCCATCTCCTGCGCGATGCCGGCCGCCACCGCCTCACGGTAGGTCAGTTCCGCCATGCCACGCCCCCATCGGCCCAGAGATCTTTTTCGATCAGCGTAAGCGGCGGAGGCGGCGAGGCCTTGGCCGCTTCGGTCGCTTCGTTCACGCGCCGTTCGGTATCGGCCTCGATCGCGCCGAGATCGACCTCGGGAAATCCGAGCGAGACGAGCCGTTCGCGATAGATCTTGATCGGATCGCGCTTGAGCCACTCGTCGAGCTCGCCTTTGGGCCGGTACTGCGCGGGATCGGCGCGCGAGTGCCCGCTGTGCCGATACGTCATCGCCTCGATGAGCGCAGGCCCCTGGCCGGCGCGAGCGCGAGCGAAGGCAGCCGAGGCGGTTCGGAACACCGCGTCGGCATCGTTGCCGTCGACGATGGTGCGGGCAAGACCGTAGGCCGCGGCGCGATCGGCGGCGGGATGCTCGACCGCGGTCACCGTGCCGATCGGCGTGTATTCCATGTAGAGGTTGTTCTCGCACACGAACACCACCGGCAGCTTCCAGACAGCGGCGAAGTTGAGCGCCTCGTGAAAGGCGCCGATGTTGGTGGTGCCGTCGCCGAAGAAGCACGCCGTCACCTGGTCGGTGCCGCGGTATTGCGCCGACCACGCCGCGCCGCAGGCCACCGGCAGATGCGCGCCGACGATTGCGTACGAGCCCATCGCACCGTGCTCCACCGAAGTGAGGTGCATCGAGCCGCCCTTGCCGGCGGTGACGCCGCACTCGCGCCCCATCAACTCGCCCAGCACGCCCGACATGGGCGCACCGCGCGCCAGCGTGTGCGCGTGACCGCGGTAGGTGCAGAAGGTGTAGTCGTCGCGCCGCATGCCGAGCGCGAAACCTGCGGCGACCGCCTCCTGACCGAGCGAGAGGTGGCTCGTGCCCTTGACCAGGTTCTGCAGGAAGAGGTCGTAGGCGCGCTTCTCGGTAAGCCGCAGCTCCAGCAGCAGGCGAAACATCCGCAGCCGCTTCTCGCGGCCGATATCGTCGTCCGCCGCCGATAGCGGGCGCGGCTGATCGAGTGCAGTCATGGAATCGTTCTCCGTGGCTTCTTGCGGGGTGCTGTACGCGCTCGCCGCGTCGCGGCGCTTGCGCCTTTCCCTCAGGTTCATGACGCGGTCGCAGCGCTGGGCGCGCTACCCGCGATGATCTTCCCCGGGTTCATCAGGTTATGCGGATCGAGTGCGAATTTGATGGTATGCATGAGCGTCAGCGCTTCGCCGTGTTCTTCGCTCATGAAGGCCATTTTGCCGTAGCCGACCCCGTGCTCGCCGCTGCACGTGCCCCCGTGGGCGAGCGCGCGGCGAACGACCTGTTCGTTGAGGGAGGCGGCACGCGCCACTTCGTCGGCATCGTTCGGATCGACCAGTATGACGAGGTGAAAGTTGCCGTCGCCCACGTGGCCGACGATGGGCGCGATGAGGCCCGAGCGCTCGATGTCCCGCTTGGTGGCGAGCACGCACTCGGCAAGGTGCGAAATCGGCACGCACACGTCGGTGACATAGCCGCGTGCGCCGGCCCGCAGCGAGAGCCCGCCGTAATAGGCATCGTGTCGCGCCTGCCACAGCCGGTTGCGTTCCTCCGGACGCGTCGCCCAGCGGAAATCGGCCGCGCCGTGGCCGCGCGCCAGCTCGCCCACCATTTCGGCCTGTTCGGCCACGCCGGCCTCGGTGCCGTGGAACTCGAAGAACACGGTCGGCGCTTCGGCATGGTCCATCTTCGAATACTTGTTCACGCCGCGCACCTGCACCTCGTCGAGCAGCTCGATACGAGCGACCGGAATCGCCGATTGGATGGTTTCGATGACCGTGTCGACCGCGGCCTTCAGCGTCGGAAACGCGCACACGGCAGCGCTCATGGCGGGCGAGACGCCGTGCAAGCGCACGGCCACTTCGGTGATCACGCCGAGTGTGCCTTCGGAGCCGACGAAAAGGCGCGTGAGATCGTAACCGGTCGAGGATTTGCGCGCGCGGTTGCCGGTACGGACGATGCGCCCGTCGGCAAGCACCACGGTCAGACCCAGCACGTTCTCGCGCATTGTGCCGTAGCGCACGCTGGTGGTGCCCGAGGCGCGTGTCGCGGCCATGCCGCCGAGGGTTGCGTCCGCGCCCGGGTCGACCGAGAAGAACAGACCCGTATCCTTGAGCGCGGCATTCAGCTGTTTGCGCGTCACGCCCGCTTGAACGCGCGCATCCATGTCCTCGGCATTGACTTCGAGCACGCGGTTCATGCGGCTGAGATCGATGCATACCCCGCCGTGCAGCGCCGCGACGTGACCTTCGAGTGAAGTGCCGACGCCGAACGGAACGATCGGCACGCGGTGGCGCGCGCAGCCGCGCACGATCTGCGCGATCTCTTCGGTCGTTTGCGGGAACACCACCGCGTCCGGCGGCGCCGGCGCATGCCACGATTCGTCCTGGCCGTGCCGTTCGCGTATCGAAAGCGCGGTGCTCATGCGGCTGCCGAGGCTAGCCCCGAGCTCGTCGCGCAAAAGAGGCCATCCCGGGCTGGATCGTGGCGTGCTTGTCATGATGCGTAGTATCTGCCGGAGCGGCCCGTTCCCGCAACGAGCAAGGCCGCATGCTCAGTACTTGTTCGAGACGGGCAGTTCCTTGGCCGGAAAGAGGGTGATGATCTTCGCGCCGTCGGGCGTGAGCACCACCTCCTCCTCGATGCGGGCGGCCGAGATGCCGTCGGCCGCCGGACAGAACGTCTCCACCGCGAACACCATGCCGGCTTTGAGCTCGTAGGGATCCTTGAACGAGTTCAGGCGCGAGATGAGCGGACGCTCGTGCAAACCCAGACCCAGCCCGTGGCAGAAGTTGAGCCCGAATGCCGCCATTTCGGTCTCGAAGCCGATCTCGGTCGACTTGGGAAACATCTTCGCCACCTTGTCAGTGGAAACGCCCGGCTTGAGCATCGCGATGGCGTCGTCCATCCATTGGCGCGCCTTCTTGTAGGCGTCGATTTGCGCCGAACTCGCCTTTCCCACGGCGAAGGTGCGGTAGTAGCAGGTGCGATAGCCCATGAACGACTGGATGATATCGAAGTAGGCTTGGTCGCCAGGCCGGATGATGCGGTCGGTGAAGTTGTGCGGATGCGGACTGCAGCGCTCGCCGGCGATCGCGTTGATCGCCTCGACGCAATCGGAGCCGAGCTCGTAGAGCTTCTTGGTCGCGAGCGCGACGATCTGGCTTTCCTTCACCCCCGGCTTCAACGCCTCCATGATGTCCTGGTAGACCCCGTCGACCATGGCCGAGGCCGTGTTGAGCAGCGTGATTTCGTCGTGGCTCTTGACTTCGCGCGCGGCGAGCATCACTTGCTGTCCGTCGCGCACGTCGATGCCCTGTTTTTGCAAGGCGAACAGCATGCCGGGCTCGCATACGTCCAGCCCCAAGGGCATGTCGGCGACGCCCTCGCGCAGAAGAATGTCCTTGATCTCTTTCGCCGCCGCCTCGAACAGACCCACTTTCGGTCCGATGGCGCCGCGCATACCGGGATTGCCCGCCAGACAGTGGTCCTCATCGAGCCACGGACAGTAGAGCTTGTGATGCCGCGCCGCGGAACCGAAGTCCCACACCCATGGCGTGCCATTACCGCTGAGCAGCGTGTAACGAATCAACTTGTCGCGTGCCCACTCGCCGATGACGGTGCTCGAGATGTAGCGGATGTTGTGCTGGTCGAAGCACAGCATCGCCCCCATGCCGGATTGAGCCAGCGCCTGGCGCGTGCGCGCAAGCCGGTAGCGGTGCAGGCGCCGGAAATCGACCCGCTCCTCGAAATCGACCTGGCTCACGCCCGGCGCGAGCAGGGGTCGGTGCCAGCGATGCCCCGGGTTCAGATCGGCCGGATTGACCGGGATCGCTTCGGGGCGCTTGGATCGCTTCGCCATCTTGTTCCTCGTTTACGAATGTTCCGCGGATGATCGCACACGCAGCGGCCGCGCCGCGGCGGCCCAGGTTGCGCGCTTGCACCCGCACCGCAGACTAGGCAATTCGGTGCAACGGGTCAAGCCGTAGTTGGGGGAGATAACGGCAATTGCAATTGCCGTGTGAATGCACCGGGGATATTCGCTGCTCGCATCCGGTATGGGCGGCGCGCATCTTCGCGCGGTCGTGATTACGCAAGAACGCGCGTAATCAGACAACGCCGCGCCGGCGCAGGTCGCCGACCTCGGCGGGGTCGAGTCCGAGCATTTGCCCGAGAACCGCCTCGGTGTCGGCGCCCGGCACGGGCGCCGGTGCGTCGTGTTGCGCCTCGGAGCGGCTGAACTTGAGCGGGAAGCCGGCGGC
This sequence comes from Burkholderiaceae bacterium, assembly GCA_011525945.1. Classification (GTDB taxonomy): domain Bacteria; phylum Pseudomonadota; class Gammaproteobacteria; order Burkholderiales; family WYBJ01; genus WYBJ01. The sequence goes on from WYBJ01000019.1 coordinate 36,114, forward strand.
CGCGACATTGGCCGGCATGCCATCGGGCCGCGCCAGCGTGCGCAGCATGCCGCGTGCTTGCAGGTGTTCCCACGCCATCAGGTCGCCGGGCGAGCGCACCGGGCTGCAGGCAACGTCCGCCTGTTGCAGGGTCAAGAGCAGCACCGCAGTTTCGAAACCGGCCGCCCAATCGCTGACCAGCCGGTCCACGGCGGCGTTGTTGGCGATGCGCCAGCCGACGTCCAGCATGTTCGGGTCGGTCGCGAGATCGGCGCGCCCCATCGCCGCGAGCAACGCCATCCACTCTTCGTGGGTGGCGCAGCCGATTACGATCCAGCCGTCGCGGGTACGGTAGGCGTTGAAAGGCGAGAAGCGCATGATGCGGTTGCCCTGCCGCGGGACGAGGCCCAATTGCGCGTAGCAATCGAGGGGCTCGTCGAGGATCATGGAAACGAGGCAGTCGACCATTGCGACGTCCACCGCCTGCCCCCTGCCGCTGCGGTTGCGCTCGTGCAGCGCGGCGATGATACCGAGCGCCGAGTACGCACCGGAAATGCAATCGGAGATGGCGGAACCCGCCTTCACGGGCGGGCCGTCCGGCTCGCCGCTGATCCCCATCAGGCCGGAGGCGGCCTGCGCCATCAAGTCGTAGGCTTTCAGATCGCAATCCGGGCCGGTGGCGCCATAGCCGGAAAGCGAGCAGTGCACCAAGCGGGGGTTGTCGCGTGCGAGCGTGGCGTAGTCGGCGCCGAGTCGTGCAGCGACGCCCGGGCGGAAATTCTCCACCACCACGTCGGCCTTCGCCGCCAGTCGTGCGAGCAGCGACCGTCCCTCGACGCACTTCAGGTCGAGCGTGACGGAGCGCTTGCCGCGCGCGCGCTTGAGGTAGGCGATACCATAGTCGGCGCCGGACTTGCGCTCGAGCGACACGCCGTGAGGGCCGACGAAAGGAGGCGCCTTGGCCACCGGATCGCCGAGCGCCGGGTCGTCCACCTTGATCACCTGCGCCCCCATGCCAGCCAGCAGCAGCGTGCAGTAGGGGCCGGAGAGAAAGCGCGTCAGGTCGAGGACGACCGTTCCTGCCAGAGGGCGTGTCACTGCGGGCCGGGCGGATCGGTGTGCGTGCCTTGCCAGACCTTGAGCACCTGCTCGAGCGCCTGTGCGGCGCGCGCCTGGATCTGCGCGTCCGTGAGCGAGCTCAAGGGGTGATCGATGGCCACCGGCAAGAGCGCCTCCATGCCGAGCGCTGCGCGCTGCACCTTGGCTTCGTGCACGAACGTCGTGGTGACGATGACCGCGGTCGGCACACCCAGCGACTCGAGGCTGATACTGTCATGCATACAGCATGACGTGCACGAGCCTCAATCGCCGATGGCGGTCATCGCGAGGTCGTTGTCGCGCCGGATCTGCTCGATCAGCTCCGGCGCGGCGAAGCGCGAGAAGCTCTCCTTGCGGTAGTAGTTCACGGCGCCGAGCGGGTGTTTCGCCTGCAGTTGATCGCGCACCGCCCGCAGCAGCTTGTTGGCGTTCCACTTGGTGTTGTCGAGGATCGCCAGGCGCAGGCCGTCGGGCCGGGCTACACGCGCCGCAAGCGCGCGCACCTCGGCGCGCACCTCGCCTCGGGGGTCGTATACGTGCAACATCGGTTTGCCTCCTTTACGTTGCTCGAAGCTACAGATAGCAGGTTCCGTCCACGCAGCGCGGGCCCTGCGTCGGGCGTGCGATCGCGCCGTCGATCTCGCGCAGCACCGGCGAGGTCATGTAGCCCCAGCCGGGGATGAAGGCGGAGAAGCGTCCGGCCTCGCCGCCGATGACGAACAGGTGGATGTGCTCCGGCGAGGGTACCGCCGGGATGTGCGAATCGAGATCGCGCCGGTACCACACCGGCAGCGAGCGGTTGTAGACCTTGCCGTAGCGGTGCTCGAAGGCGAGTTCGCGGAACTTGTTGCCCGAGTACATCCACAGGTAGGAGCGGATATCGTGGCGCTTCCAGCCGTGCTTGGCGATCGTCGCTGCGTGCTCGGGTCCGAGCACCACGGCGCAGTGGCCGCTCGACACCGCGTTGTTGTGCGCGAACGTGCTCATGGCCGAGCAGATGCTGTCGAGAATACCCTGTGGGTCGTTGGCGACGTGATTGGTGACGCTGTGCGGCGCCTCGGCGGCCATGACGAACACGGTCGAGTCCTCCGCCGAGAAACCCTTCTCCACGTGGTAGGGCGCGAACGGACTGGCGTCGTTCTCGCACACCGCATAGGTGTACTTGGACGGATTGCCGAGCGTGCTCTTGTCGAGGTCGCCGGGCCACGCGCCGCCGACGTTGAGCAGCACGAGACGGATTGCGCGACCGATGGTGGCGTTGGCGCGGTTACCCGAGCCGAACGCATTGCAGCCGCCGTTCATGCCGATCGCGCGCGCGATCGGGCCGTTGACCACCAGTAACGGCGAGCACATGTGCGTGGTGGCCTGCACGCCGTTGAGATTGAACGCGGACTCGGAGAGTGCGAGCATCGCGGCGCGCACCACCGGTGCGTACTCGGGCTTGCAACCGGCCATCACCAGGTTCAGGGCGAGAACCTCGCGCGTGAGCACGCCCCAACGCGGGGGCACGCGACATTCCACCTTGTGCGGTTCGCCGCCCAGTGCGGCGAGCATGGCGGTGATCTTTTCCGGCGTTGGCGGTACGACCGGGAGGCCGTCGCAGAAACCTTTCTCGTAATACCACTCGACGAGATCGGTGCCATCGGGGACCTGGTTTACGGCTTGCGGGGCGAGTTGGGCGGACATGCGAGCTCCAGCGGTGACAGATGCGGATGCTAGGCGCCCAGAGCATTCCTGGGAAATAGCGTTTGGCGCTTAGGGTATAGCGAGAAGCTATGGCGAGCCAGATACGACCACCGACGCAATCGACTTCGAAAACTGTCGCACGGACGCAATCGACGCGTCGTCGCCCGCCGCTCTAGTGTCCCGAGTCAGAAGTCGTTGCAACAATGTTCTTGATGCTCGCGACGCCACGAGTGGCAAAAGTGTCGAAATCGACGCCAGACGCGAAGCGAACCGCAGCCAGGTTGGACACCTGGCGAGG
>WYBJ01000194.1 GCA_011525945.1 Burkholderiaceae bacterium
TCCAGCTCGCGGGGGCGGACGATGTGAGCCTCGAGCACCTCTCGCTCACCGGTTCGCTCTACGGCCTGCACGCCGCCTCCGGCGCCGACTCCGATCGCATCACCCTCGCCAACCTCGATGTCTACGGTAATGCGAGCCGCGGTATCAGCGTCGAGAGCAGCAACGACGAGTGGCTGGTGGCCGGCAACCGCCTGCATAACAACACCTCCTATGGCCTGTACATGAGCGACAGCCGCCGCAGCCGGGTCGAGGGCAACGAGGTTTACAGCCAGTCCTACGGCATTTCCGCGAGCGTAAACAGCAATTGGACCGATCAGACCGTGGTGAGCGGCAACCTGGTGCACGACAATTCGACCACCGGCATCTCCATCGGCTACTACGTGCTGGCGATCGGCAACGAGGTCTACCGGCAGCCTACCGGTATCGACGTGAACTCTGGTCGGGCCGAAGCGAACCGGGTGCATCACAACAGCATCGGGATAGATACCGCCTACGGCAGCGTAACGGCGAAGGACAACTGGATCTACGCCAACACCGCGATCGGCATCCGGACTTACGCCACCACCATCACCGGCAACCACGTGTTCAGCAACTCGGTCGGCATCCACGACACCGCGTATAGCCGCTTCGAGAACAATCTCGTCTACGCCAACACCAACATCGGCACCCGCATCGCCTCCGCGCACACCCCAGGCAACGGCCTCTACAACAACACGATCTATCAGCCGGTCGGCGACGCAGTGAAATTCGAGTCGGCCAGCAACGTCACTTTCGGCAACAACATCGTGCGAGTCGATGCGGGCTACGGGCTCAATGTCGATGGCGGGACACTCGCGACGCTCGCCTCGGACTGGAATCTGTTCCACACGACCACCTCCAACGCGCATGTGGCGCTTTCGGGCGGCGCCAACCGCACGACGCTCGCCGACTGGCGGGCGGTGTCGAACGACGATCTGAACTCCAGGAGTGCGGATCCGAAGTTTCTCGATATCGACGGCGCCGACAACGTGCTTGGCGAGCAGGGTGTGGCGACGGGCAACGGCTTCGACGATAACTTCGGTCTGGACGCGCTCTCGCCCGCGATCGATGCGGCCAGCGCGTACATCGCGCCGCGCACCGACATCGAAGGGCGCAACCGTCACGACGATCCGACCACGACGAACACGGGCACGGGGCTCGATCTGTTCGTCGCGCAGGACACCGGTGCTTCGTCGTACAGTGCAATCGGAACCGCGCAGGAGTGGCATTCGACCAACGGCGTGTGGCAGCTCGCGCTGGGCTTCAACTTCAGCTTCTACGGCAAGGTCTACAACAAGGTCTGGGTCAGCTCCAACGGCTATCTGCACTTCGGCGACAGCGGCCAGTACGATGGCGGCGATGGCAACAGCGCCGACGGGCTGAAAGCAAACGTGCGCATCGCGCCGCTGTGGGACAACCTGACGACACCGGCGTCGGGTACACCGGCGCTCGACAAAGACATCTATGTCGACACGTCGACCGCCAATCAGGTGACGATCCGCTGGCAGGCCGCGCGCCAGGAAAGCGGCGGCGGCGATGTCAATTTCGCCGCAACGCTATTCGCCAACGGCAGCGTGCGCTTCGACTACGGCCCGGGCAACCAGAACCTCACCCCGACCATCGGCGTGAGCGCGGGCAACGGTGAAACCTTCGTTCTTGCCGCCTACGACGGTCAAGCGAACCTGAACGGCGCGAACTCGCTCGCGTGGACGCCGGCGCCGGGCCTGGTCTACTACGACATCGGGGCGTACGAGTTTCAGGGCAATTCGGGCGACACGACTGCGCCGCAGGTCGTCGCGATTACCAACCTGCCCGACGAGGGTGAAACCACGGCGCTTGCGTTCGCCAGCGTGCAGGTGAGCTTCAGCGAGCCGCTCGACGGCGTTTCGGCGCGCAGCCCCGCCAACTACGAGCTGCGCGAAGCAGGCAGCGACGGCGTGTTCGACAATCAGGACGATGTCATCATCACGGTGACCCCGTTCTACACCTATCCGGAAACCAACCTCACGCTTTCCTTCGGCGCGATCCTCGCCGAGGGCGACTACCGGCTCACGCTCTCGGGCACCAAGGCGATCTACGATACCGCGGGCAATCCGCTCGACGGCGACGGCAACGGCGGCGGCGGCGACGACTGGGTGCGGCATTTCACCATCGACCGGTCGAACAACATCGCGCCGATCGCGCAGAACCAGAGCGTGACCGTCGCCGAGAACGGCAGCATCGTTCTTACGCTCGTCGGCAACGACGCCAACGGCGACACGCTTGCCTACAGCATCGTCACGCAACCCGCGCATGGCGCGCTCTCGGCGCCCGATCCGGCCACGCACCAGGTGACCTATACGCCAAACGCGGGCTACAACGGACCGGATAGCTTCCTGTTCATGGTCGACGACGGCAACACCGGTGTGGATACCGGCGCGGTCAATCTCACCGTCACGCCGGTCAATGCCGCGCCGGCGGGCGCCGACCAGGCCGTATCGCTACCCGAGGATGGCGACCGCCTGATCGTGCTCGACGGGTCCGATGCGGAGACGAGCCGCGCCGACCTCGCCTTCAATCTGGTGAATGCGCCGTTGCACGGAACGCTGGTGCAAGGGGCGTCGGGCGCCTGGACGTACGTCCCGCACGCGGACTTCAATGGGGCCGATGGATTCACCTACACCGTCACCGATCGTGGCGACCCGGACGGCACACTGGGCAATGCGCTCACCTCCCCAGCGTCGACGGTAAGCATCACGGTGACACCGAGCAACGATGCGCCCTCGCTTGCTGCCGTTGCCGATCAGGTGGTGGCCGAGGGCGCCACGCTGCTGGTGAGCCTGAGCGGCAGCGACATCGAAGGTGACACGCTGCTCTACTCTCTTGTCAGTTTTCCGGCGGGCGCATTGATCGATCAGGCGAGCGGCGTCTTCAGCTGGACTCCGGGCGATGGACCGGCTAGCGCGAGCGTGACCGTGCGCGTGGCCGAGGCCGGCGATCCGACCCAGTTCGATGAGACGAGCTTCGACATCACGGTCGTGAACGTGCCACCGGTACTGACGCTCTCGGGTCCGGCGAGCGTGCTGCGTGGCGACACCTACACACTGGCGCTCGGCGTCGTCGATCCGGGTGACGACACGATCGGCGGCTGGACGATCCACTGGGGCGACGGCGGGAGCGACACGATCGCCGGCAACCCCGCGAGCATCGATCACGTCTACAGCGTCGCGGGTGCGTTCCAGATTTCGGCCAGCGCCAGCGACGAAGACGGCAGCTACGATGCGGCGCCGGCCGGCGTCGTGGTGACGACCCCGAACGTCGCGCCGGTGGCGGCGAACCCGAACGTGCTGCTGCTCGAAGACGGCACGGCCGTGATCACGCTGACGGCGACCGACGGCAACGGCGATGTCTTGAGCTACAGCGTTCTCACCCAGCCCGGGCACGGTGTGCTTTCGGTGCTCGATCCGGCGACGCGCCAGCTTACCTACACGCCGGCTGCGAACTATCACGGTACCGACAGCTTCACCTTCCGTGCCACCGATCCGGGCGGATTGAGCGACGACGGCGTGGTGACGCTCACCGTGAACCCGGTGAACGATGCGCCGGTGCTTGTCGCGATCGCCGACGTCGCCGTGCAGGAAGGTCAGACGGTGAGCTTCACGGCTTCGGCGAGCGACGTCGATACGCTCGACACGCTGACCTACAGCCTGGTATCTGCCCCCGCCGGGGCGACGATCGATCCGCTCACGGGCGTGTTCAACTGGGTGGCCGCCGACGGCAACGCCACCTACCCGGTCACGGTGCGCGTCACCGACAACGGCTCGCCTGCCGAGCACGCCGAGCAGGCGTTCGCGATCGATGTGACTGCCGGGCACTTGCAACTGCGCTCGCTCACCCCGACGGCAACCGGATTCCACGCCCGCTTCAATCACGCGTTCGACGACTCGGTGATCAACCTGTACTCGAGCGAGCTCGACCCGCTTACGTCGTTGGGCGCGGCCGACGTGGTGTTGACAGGGCCCGGTTCGACGCCGGTGCGCGGCGGGTCGCTCGTGTTCGACGCCGACCGAGCGGGCTTCACGTTCGTCAAGACAGGCGCGGTGCTGGCAACGGGCAGCTACACCGTGACGTTGAAAAGCGGCGACAACGCGTTCAAGGACGGCGCCCCGAACGGCGCGCTGGGCATTGCGGGCCTGGACGGCAACGGCGACGGCACGCCCGGCGACGACCGTGTCGAAACCTTCAATGTGGTCGGCTCGGGCATCCCCGTGCTCTCGATCGGCGACGTGGTGCGCGGCAATGGGCAGGAGATCGATCTGCCGGCATCCGCGGACGCGGGGATCCCGATTCGGCTGTCGAACGCCGCCGGGGTGAGCACACTTGCGTTCACGCTGCGTCTTGCGGGCAACGACGGCACGAGCGCCGATCCGCTCATCGTCGACTCGATCGAACTCGCGCCCGGGCTCGCGGGCCGCGCGACCCTGAGCGCGCCGGATCTGTCGGACCCGACGGCGATCCGCGTGACCGTGACCGCGAATAGCGGCCAAGACCTGGCGGTTGCGGGGGACACACGCGTCGCGATCGTGCGTGCGCACGTCGGAGCCGATGCAGCCTACGGTTCGAAGCAGGTGCTCGATCTCGACGACATCGAGGTCAACGCGACGGCCGGCGGCGCGCTCGACGATGACGGGTTGCAGGTGGTCGCGCTGTTGGGGGACACGAGCGGGTTGCGAAGCTACGAGACAGCGGACCTCGCGCTGCTGCAACGGGTGGTGGTGCGCTACGACACAGGCTTCCTGGCGTATCCGAACGCCGATCCGGTGCTCATCGGCGATATCAACGGCAGCGGCGCGTTGACCGCGCTCGATGTGACGCGACTGCTGCAGGAGATCCGCTTCCTGACGGACCCCATTACCTCGCCGAGCGATCGCCCCGAGATCCCTGCGATTCCTCCGGGTGTGGGGCCGCTCGACGCGTTCGGGCCGGATCCGAGAGTGGAGATCGACAAGACCTTCAGCGCGAAGCCGGGCGAGACCTTCGTGGTGCCCGTGCGCCTGGATACGAGCGCGGGCTTGAGCTCGGTGCAGTTGCGGTTGCACTGGGAGGCGGCCGCGCTCGATCTGGTCGGCATCGCCCGGGGGAGCATGACGGGAGATTTCCAGTGGTACGTCGAGCGCCAGAGCGCGGGCGAGCTGTACGTGGACTTGAGCCGGCTCTCGGCACTCACGGGGGGCAGCGGCAGCCTGCTCGAGCTGAGCTTCCGGGTGGCGGCCGATGCGACACCGCGGGTGGTGGATCTGGATCTTGCGTGGGTGAAGTTGAACGAAGGACGCCTGACGCTCAATCCGCTGCCGCGCCCGGGCCGCGACGGCGCCGACGGTCAGGTGACGATCGAGGCATTGGCGCCGGCGCCGCAGCCCGACTTGCCCGAGGCGCCGGTGGCGCCGAAGCCGGAGGCGGCCAAGACACTGATGCCGGTGAAGGCGGACCCGCCGCAGCCATCGGCGCCGGCGAAATCCGAGTTACCCGGAACATCGGCGCCGGCGAAGCCCGAGTTGTCCGCAACAGCGGCAGAGGCGAAACCGGGCTGGGCTGCGGTTCTCGCGCAGGCATTGAAGCGTTCGTTCACGAGAGTAGCGCCGGCGCCGAGCGAAGTGGCATCGCCACCGCTGCCGGCGCTCGCGACAGCGCCGTCACAGATCGATCCGGTACGAACGAGCGTCCCGCTGATCGAATTCGGTGCGATGCCCGACATCGAGTTTGGTGCCGTGTCGGGCATCCAAGCGACGTCGGCGGATTCGCGCGCATGGGTGAAGGGGTTCGTGTCCGGCGCCGCCCAGAAGAGCGCCAACGCGGGGCTGAAAGTGACGCTTGCGCCCACAGCGAAGCTGACCGCCGAGCCAAGTGCGCGCGCGCACGCCGAGGTGTAGCCGCAAAGCAGAACACGCTCGAGTTGCGGTCGACGCCGTAGTCGTCATCAACCGCCTCATGGCGGAACTTCGAGCCCGCGCCTTTTGCTCGATTCGTCCCGGCGGCGCACGGAGGCGATCAGGCCGCGGCGTCGAGCGGCAGTTGCACGGGGCCGCGCAGCATCGCGGTGATGTCGTCGGCGCAAACGGGCCGGCTGAAGAGGTAACCCTGCATCAGGGTACAACCGCTCTCGCGCAAGAATGCGGCCTGCGCTTCGGTCTCGACCCCCTCGGCCACGACCGCGAGCCCGAGGCTCTTGCCGAGCGCGATGATGGCGCGCGTGATCGAGGCATCCTCGGCGTTGCGAATCACGTCGCGCACGAACGAGCGATCGATCTTGAGCGTGTCGATCGGAAAGCGCTTGAGATACGCGAGCGACGAATAGCCGGTGCCGAAGTCGTCGATCGACAGAGCGACGCCGTGTCGCTTGAGCGCGCGCAGCGTCTCGCGCGCCGCCTCGGCGTCGTGCATGAGCACACTTTCGGTGAGCTCGATCTCGATCGCACCCGGCTCGAGATTCGCTTGTGCGAGCACCGCCGCCACCTTGGCCACGAAGTCGGGCTGGGCGAAGCTCGGGCTCGCCATGTTGACCGCGATGCTGATCGGTGCAAATCCCGCCGCGCGCCAGATGGCCGCCTGCCGTGCCGCCTCGCCCAGCACCCAGTCGCCGATCGGCACGATGAGCCCCGTCTCCTCGGCGAGCGGGATGAACTCCATCGGTGCGATCATGCCGCGTTCGGGATGCCGCCAGCGGATCAGCGCCTCCACCCCGGCGATACGCCACGAAATCGCATCGACCTTGGGCTGATAGTGCAGCACGAGCTCGTCGCGCTCGATCGCCTTGCGCAACTGGTTCTCCAGCGTGAGCTTGGCGAGCGAGGACACGTTCATCGACGGTGAGAAGAACTGGTAGTTGTCCTTGCCCTGGTCCTTGGCGTGGTACATCGCACTGTCGGCGTTCTGGAGCAGCGCATCGACATCGTCGCCGTCGTCGGGATAGACCGCGATGCCGGCGCTGGCGGTAACGACCACTTCCTGGCCGCCGAGATGGAACGGATGCGAGAGCGCGCGCAGGATGCGCCTTGCAACCTTTGCCACATCCGCGGCTTGTGCGAGGCCGGTCACCTGGATGGTGAATTCGTCGCCGCCGAGTCGCGCGAGATTGCCGGCGACGGGCGCGGTATCGGCGCGCGTCACGTAATCGGCCGAGCGCAACGACTGGGTGAGACGTGCGCCGACGGCGGCGAGCAACTGATCGCCGATGTTGTGGCCGAGCGTTTCGTTGATGCGCTTGAAGCGATCGAGGTCGAGCACCAGCACGCCGACCTTCTGCTCCAGCCGCTTCGCATGCGCAAGCGAGTGGCCGAGCTGCTCCTTGAAGAACTGTCGATTCGGCAGCTCGGTGAGCGTGTCGTAGAGCGCCAGGCGGCGGATGCGTTGTTCGGCCTGCCTGCGTTCGGTGATGTCTTGCGTCGTGCCGTGGATGCGCATTGGGCGCTGCGTGCGGTCGCATTCGACCACCGCCTGCTCGTGCAGCACGCGCTCGGCGCCGTCGGCGCGCACGATGCGATACTCCAGGCTGTACGGCTGCGCCTCGTCGAGCGCGCGCCGCACCGCTGCGTCCAGCTCGCCACGGTCGCTCGGATGAACGAGCGCCGCGAACGCCGCGTAATCCATCGGTGCGAGCGCACCCGAGCAGCCGAGAATGCGCAACGCTTCGGGCGAGCGGTAGATCTCATGCGTGGAAAGATCCCAGTCCCAGTGGCCGAGCCGGGCAAGGCGCTGCGCATCGGCCAGACGCGCTTCGCTGCGTGCGAGCCGGTCGAGCGCCTGGCTCGCGCGCAGCATGTAGCGGCAGCGATGCGCGAGGATCGGCCAGGTGATCGGCTTGGTGATGAAGTCGGTGGCGCCCGCCTCGTAGGCGTGGTTCACCGACTCGGTATCGTCCAGTCCGGTCATCATGAGAATCGGTGTGCGACTGTGCGCCGCAAGCGCGCGCGCCTCGGCGCAGACTTCGAAACCGTTCTTCCCCGGCATCATGACGTCGAGCAGCACGATGTCGGGGTCGAGCCGGACGAGGTCGTGCAGTCCGCGGCTGCCGTCATCGGCCTCGGCGACCGCGATGCCCGCGTTCTCCAAGGTCTGGCGTACCAGCAGGCGTACCGTGAAATCGTCGTCGACGACGAGCGCCAGCGGCGGCGCAGCCTCGCTAGGTCGCTTCATGGCGCACCGGTTGCGTCCGCTGCACGGACCGATTGGATCGAGGTCGCGCCCACATTCAACTCGCCGCCTGCTCGACGAGCTCCGCCCGCAACGCGCAACCGACGCACTCGAGCTCACGATCGAGCTCGAGCAGCGCTTCGGCCGCGCCGGTGGTGGCACCACTGCGACCGGTCGACTCCAGGTTCTTGCACATCTCGGCCAGAGCCATCGCACCGACGTTGGCGCTGGCCGATTTGAGCGTGTGGGCGGCGATCTGCAACGCGTGCGCGTCGTCGTTTGCGGCCGCAGCGCGCATGCTCGCCACCAGCTTCGGCGCATCCTCGGCGTAGCGGTCGAGCACTCGGCGCAGCAGATCGCCCGAGCCCGGGCGTTCCAGCGCGCGGATAGCCGCCAGCGCGGCGCGATCGAGCACGGCCTCGGCCGACCCGCCGCCCCCTTCGCGCGCTGGCGCACCGGCAGGCGCAACGCGCCGAGTGGGCGCTGCGGGCCGGACATAGGCGAGTCGCAAGCCCTGCCCCGGCGCGCTCGCCCTCGCCGGCGTCGTCGCGGCGGATCGTGCCGCCTCGCCGGCATGTGCGTACTGCGCCAGCACGGCTTCGAGCTGCTGGCGCTTGAAGGGTTTCGCCAGGTAGTCGTCCATGCCCACGGTAAGGCAGCGATCGCGATCGCCCTGCATGGCGTTGGCGGTGAGCGCGATGATGGGCACACGATGCGCCATCGGACTCACCTGCTCGCGCGAGCGGATGGTGCGCGTGGCCTCGAATCCGTCCATCACCGGCATCTGACAATCCATCAGCACCAGATCGTACCGGTGTTCGGCCGACATCTCGACCGCTTCGACGCCATTCGCCGCCGTATCCACGCTGCACCCGAGCGAGGCGAGCATCGCCGTGCAGATCTCGGCATTGACCGCGTTGTCCTCCACCAGCAGCACGCGTGCGTCGAAGCGCTGCGTCAGGGCAACGCCATCGTGGCAGCGTTCCTCGGTTTCGCCGAGCACGCGCGCGAGGCAGCGCAGCAACTCGTCGCGCCGCACCGGCTTGCTCAGATAGGCGTTGAACCCGGCGCCGCGCGCGGTGCCCGCCACATCGTTCGCCGTCATCGAAGTGAGCAACACGAGCGGCTGCGCGGGCAGCAGCTTCTCGCGCAAATGTCGCGCGAGCTCCGGGCCCGACATGCCGGGCAGCTTCCAGTCGATCAGCGCCAGGTCAACGCCCGCAGTCTGTAGATGCGCCAATGCCTTTTCCGCGCGATCGACGCAGATGGGCTTCATGCCCCATGCTTGCGTGTAGTGCTGCAGGATGGCGGCATTGGTCGGATTGTCTTCGACGATGAGGACGCGCAGGCCACGCAGCGACTCGCTCACGGCCAGGTCTTCGGGCAGCGCCGCGCTGATGCGAAGCGCGAGCCGGAACCAGAAGCGTGAGCCCTTGCCCGGCTCGCTTTCCAGCGCGATCTCGCCGCCCATCAGCTCGACCAGTTGACGGCTGATGGCAAGCCCCAGGCCGGTGCCGCCGTAGCGGCGCGTGGTGGTGCCATCGGCCTGCGAAAACGGCTGGAACAAGCGCGCCCTCGCCTCCTCGCTCATGCCGATGCCGGTATCGGTGACCGAGAGCTCGAGCGTGCACGAATCCGAGCTCCCGGCCGGATCGTCGATTCGCTTCACCGCCACCACCACTTCGCCCGACTCGGTGAACTTGACCGCGTTGCCGATCAGGTTGGTCAGCACCTGGCGCAATCTTCCCGCATCACCTTCGACGCCGACCGGCACATCCGAGGCGATGTTGCAGGCGAGCTCGACACCCTTGGAATGCGCGCGTGCGGCGAGCAGCTCCGCGGTCTCCTCGACCACGGCGCGTACATCGAACGGGCTGCAGTCGAGCTCCATGCGGCCGGCCTCGATCTTCGAGAAATCGAGAATGTCGTTGATGATGTTGAGCAACGCCTCGCCGGAGTTGCGGATCGTTTGCGCGAATCGACGCTGGCGCTCGCTCAGGTCGCTGTCGAGCAGGAGCTCGGTCATGCCGAGCACGCCGTTCATCGGCGTGCGGATCTCATGGCTCATGTTGGCGACGAACTCCGACTTCGCCCGGCTCGCGGCTTCGGCCACAATCTTCGCCTGGCGCAGCTCCTCCTCGACTTTCTTGCGCTCGCTGATGTCGGATTCGATCGCGATGAAGTTGGTGAGATTGCCGCTGCGATCGCAGATCGGCTGGGCGTCGATCGCGAGCCAATAGCGCCGCCCGTCCTTGGACTGATTGACGATCTCGACTTGGAACGGTTCGCCCCTGCCCATGCACGCGGCGATATGCGCGACCGTCTGCGGATCGGTCTCCTCGTTCTGCAGCATCCGGCCCGGCACGCGCCCCGTCACTTCGCCCAGCTCGTAGCCCGTGAGCCGGGTGAAGCCCTCGTTCACCCACTCGATACGCCCGCGAGCGTCGGTGATGATGACGGCGTTCTGGGTGCGGCTCGCGACCAGTGCAAGGCGGCTCGCCTGCGCTTCGCTTTCGCGCAGCGCCATCTCGACCCGGCGGCGCTCGGTCAGATCGGTGATGACGCCGACCAGAATGCGCTGTCCCCCCGGCAGCGCATAGCCGCGTTTGCGGGTGAGGATCCAGTGCGCCACGCCGGCTGCATCGGTGATCGATTCCTCGTTGTCGTTTGCGATACCGCTGTCGATCACTTCCTGGTCGCGCGCGCGGAAGACGTCGGCTTCGTGCTCGGGGAATACGTCGTAGTCGGTCCTGCCGAGCAGCTCCTCGCGCGGCTTGCCGATGAGCTCGCACATCGCGTCGTTGAGTGCGATGTACTTGTGCTGTTCGTCCTTTACGAACACGGGGCTCGGAACGGCATCGATGATGGCCCCCGTGAACACGCGCGCCCGCTCGGCCTGCGACTCGGCCGCCTTGCGTTCGGTGATGTCCTCGATCAGCGCGTAGTAGCCGAGCACGGCGCCGCCGTCGCCGTGGTGCGGCACGAGTCGCGAGTAATAGCAAACCGCGCGGCTTTCGCCGGTCATGTGCTGGCGCTCGTACGAGACGGCTTGCCCTCCCAGCGCCGCCTCGATCTCGGCTCGCACCGATTCGTACAGCGCAGCTCCGATCACCTCGGGCACGGGGCGGCCCACCACCTGCTCGACCGGGCGCTGGCACCAGTCGGCGAAGCGGCGATTGACGTAGCCATAGCGAAGGTCGCTCGTGACATACGCCACCGCAAGCGGCAGCGAATCGGTCACGAGCCGCGTCTCGCGCTCGCGCTTGAGCACCTTCTCGTTCGCCGCCTGCAGCGCGGCCGTGGTGCGGTCGATCACCGCCACCAGGGAGTCGATCTCGCTGCCTTCGGCGCGGTCGATCGACTGCCCGGTGACGCCTGCCGCGAGCGCCACGGCGCGGCGTTTCAACTGCGTGAGCGGACGCACGATGCGCAATGTGAGCAGCGTCCCGAGCAGGATCGCAATCCCGAGCAACAGCGCTGAGATCGCGATCTGATGGTCCCGCGCCTGTTCCATCAAGTCGGTCAAACGCAAGGTGTCGGTCTCGATCACCACCACCAGCGGCTCTTCGGCCACCGCGAGCGGCACGAACAGGCGCGCTTTGTGCGCCTTGTCGTCGGCCTGAAACGAGGACTGCTTGCGCGCCATGCTGCTCTTGATGTCGGAGCGGGCCTCGGCATCGAGACCTTGCGCAGGGCGCGAGCTCGCCCACACGCCCGCGCCGGAGGCGAACGAGACTTCGGCTTTCACCTGGCGCGCCAGCCGGCGCGCATAGGCATCGTTCAGCTGCGTGCCGACGATGATCGCGCCGACGATACGGCCTTCCAGCGCCACCGGCGATATGGCGCGCACCGTCACGCCCGTGGCCGCCGGCGTGGCGACGATCACGTCCTCGCCGGCCAGCGCCCTGGCGAGTCCGGGGAGCAATACGCGGTCGCCGTACCTGCTCGGGTCGTGAGCGCGATACACGATGTGCTGCTCTCTGCCCGATACGGAAAGCAGATCGACGCGCGTGTCCAGGTAAATCCGATCGAGGATCGGGCGGAACCCGGCAGTGTCCTCGCTCCGGTCGTTCAGCACCAGTTGCTGCTTCAGCTCGGCATGATTCTTCAGCGATCGGGCGAGCGCGCTCAGCCGCGGCGCCTCGGCGCGGATCGCGGTCTCGACGATGTAGCCGATATGGTTGAGCTTGTCGCGCTCCGTTTCCTGCAGGCTGCTTTCGAGGGCGCGCACATTGACGAAGTAGCTGATGACAGCGCCGCCCGAGGACACCAGCACGAGCAGGCCGATCAGCGGCAAGGCGATGGAGCGACGGAAGCGCATGGTCAGCTCCCGGCTGTCGTAGCGCAGCCAGGGTGCGACGCAACATACGCAACGGTGCGATGGCGCCGTTCGCCCACACCGTCATCCTGACGATAGCCACCGGATTGATCCATGATTCTTCCTTTGGGCGCCGGCGCCCGAACCCCGGGGCGACGGTCACCGCTGCGAGCACAACCCGGGCAGGGCTCGGATCGGCCGAGCTCGGGTCGTCATTGCGGTATCGGCAACCCGTGGCGCCGAGTTGAGCGATTCCGAGCGTGTTCCACGCTTGGGGCAAAGCGCCGAATTCAGCTAGACTTTGCCGCACATGCGAGCAACGACAGATGCAAGGCTAGGTCATGCGCGAATATCGACTGGCGGCGATTGCCGGCGACGGCATCGGCAAGGAAGTCATCCCGGCGGGCTTGAAGGTATTGAGGTCGTTGGCCGATCTGGCGGGATTTCGGCTCGCCGTGGAGGACTTCGACTGGGACAGCGAGCGCTATCTCGCCCGAGGCAGCTACATACCCGAGGGCGGACTCGAGCGGCTAGCCGCTTTCGATGCCATCTTCTTCGGCGCGGTGGGCTCACCCAAGGTGCCCGACCACGTATCGCTATGGGGTCTACGATTGCCCATCTGTCAGGGCTTCGATCAATACGCCAACGTGCGCCCGGCGCGCGTGCTGCCCGGGGTGCAAAGCCCGCTGCGGCTGCGCGACCCGGCCGAGCTCGACTGGGTCATCGTGCGCGAGAACTCCGAGGGCGAATACTCGGGAAGCGGCGGGCGCGCGCACCGCGGTCTGCCCGAGGAAGTGGCAACCGAGACTTCCGTATTCACCCGCGCCGGTGTGACGCGCATTCACCGCTTTGCCTTCGAGCTCGCACGCAGCCGGGTGCGCAAGCACCTGACTCTGGTCACCAAATCGAACGCACAACGCCACGGCATGGTGATGTGGGACGAAATATTCTTCGACGTGGCGCGCGACTACCCCGATGTTGCCTGGGATCGCGAGTTGGTGGACGCGATGACCACGCGCATGGTGTCGCGTCCGGGCAGCATCGACGTGGTGGTTGCCACCAACCTGCACGCCGACATTCTGTCCGATCTGGCCGCTGCGCTGTCGGGGAGTCTCGGCATCGCGCCCACCGCCAACCTCAATCCCGAGCGTCGCTTCCCATCGATGTTCGAGCCGATCCACGGCTCGGCCTTCGACATCACCGGCAAGGGCATCGCCAACCCGATCGCGACTTTCTGGACCGCGGCGATGATGCTCGAGCACCTCGGCGAAGCCGACGCCGGCGCGAGGCTCATGCGCGCGATCGAGGCGGTCAGCGCACGCAGAATCTTCACGCCGGACCTCGGGGGGGAAGCCGACACCGGCATCGTCACTGAGGCGGTGATCGATGCGTTGAGGTAATCCGCCGCTTCGCACCCGGCCACACTCGATCGTCCGAGCCGACGACCTTCGTCGTTTTCCGGTTCATTCAAGCAATCGCCGGCCCGCGCCGTAACAGACTCCGTCAATGTGCCGAAGGACAGGTGCCGCGGCGAAATCGCCGCACGCGCGCCGCACGCCGTCCTATCGCGCACGCGCGGCCGCTAGAGCCGAAACCAGTCCGACCAGGAGACAAACAACCGCGAACCGCTTCATGTCCGTAACCAGTTCGATCCAACCGACAGCCGAGAATCCTGTCATCCTGGTGGTCGAGACCGGCAAATTCGAGCGACGCTCGCTTTGCCGGCTCATGCACGCCGCCGGAGCACAGCGCGTGTGCGAAGCAACCGACCTCGACAGCGCACACCGGCTGCTTGCCGTGCGCCGCTGGCCGAGTTGCTTGCTGGTCGTCGACCCGGACCGGGTTGGCGACCAAGACCTCGACGGCTTGCGCGATCTGGCCGTCGCGCACGCAGTCGCGATGATCTTGCTGCTGACGTCGCGCCGGCAAGCCGAAGCCGATGAGTTGCGCAGCCGGGCGAGCCGCTGCGGCCTGCCCATCGTCGGCGTGGTGCGCAAGCCGCTCAGCGCGGAGCAGGCCGGCACATTGCTGCGCGGACTCGGCAAACGAGTCGCCGCCACCACCCGAGGGCCTTGCCTGAGTGGGGATGAGCTCAACGAGTGCTTGCGCAACGGAGGCGTACGCGCGCACTTCGAACCCAAGGTCGATCTGCAATCCGGTCGACCGGTGGCGTGCGAGGCCATCTCCTACGTCGCGCACAGTCGCCATGGCGAGGTTTCCGCGGCAGGTTTCGGCCATGCGATGGCGCAACTCGGCGCACAACGGGTGATGACCGCGACGGTATTGCGCGAGGCCGCCGCGCTGGTGCGCTCGTTACGCGCAAGGCGCTTGCTCGCGAAGGCGTGCGTGAACATCGGCTACGAAGTGCTGTCGGAGTGCGGCGACGCGAACGCGCTCGACGCCTACGTGCGTACACTCGGGATCGACGCCGCGGATCTGGTGCTCGAAATCGATCCGGGCCGGCACGCGACCGCAACGAACTTTACCGACAACCTGGCACGCCTGAAGTTGCGCGGCTATGCGCTCGCGCTCGACCATCCGGCCGCCCCGCTCGCGCTCGACAGCCCCGCATACGAGCACTTTTCCGAAGTGAAATTGAGCTGGCCGGACGACACCGAAGTGCGCGCCGCATCCGGGCGCCAGCGCCTTGCTGCCGCCGTGGTGAGCGCGCACAAGCGGGGGATGACGGCCTGTGCCGCCGGCATGCGCACACTCGCCGACCTGGCGCACGCACGGCAAGCGGGCTTCGCCGCCGGCCAGGGCGGGTTGTTCGCCGCTTCCATGCCGCCTGCCGAAGCCGTGCTCTGGATGGAGCGCGAAGAGCGCATCCGTAGCTTCGCCGTGCGCGTGCCAGCCGAGAACATGGCCGGTTGAGCCTGCCTTCGCCGCTCGCCGCCGAATCGCGGGAGCAGCAGCACTGGCGCTATGAGGTTCGCTGGATGAGCCCGGCGTGGGCGATAATGAACCGCATTGCGGCCACTGAGCGCCATCCCGGCTCCCGATCGAAGCCGCGTTTGCCGCCCGCTCGCCCCTGAACGTCATTGATGGGACCATACCGATGTCGACACTCCCTAGCGAGCTGACTGCTGGCGAGATCGCCGCCGCCACGCGTTGCGGCAGCCTCACGTGCGAGACGGTCACGCGCGCCTGCCTCGAGCGTATCCAGGCCCGCGAGGCGACGGTACAGGCCTGGCAACATTTGGCCGGCGAACGTGCGCTCGAGCGAGCACGCGCGCTCGACGCGGCCACGGGGCCACGCGGCCCGTTGCACGGCGTGCCGTTCGGCGCCAAGGACATCATCGACGCAGCCGACATGCCATCCGAGTACGGCAGCCCGATCCATCGCGGCCATCGGCCGGGCCGGGACGCCGCGTGCGTGGCGCTGATGCGGCGCGCGGGAGCAGTGCTCGTCGGCAAGACGGTGACGACCGAATTCGCCAACGTGCACCCGGGCAAAACGCGCAATCCACTCGACCCCGAGAGAACTCCGGGGGGATCATCGAGCGGATCAGCCGCAGCGGTGGCCGATCGCATGGTGCCGCTTGCATTGGGCACGCAGACGACGGCCTCGACCATCCGGCCCGCTTCGTTTTGCGGCGTCGTGGGCTATCGTCCGACCTGGGGCGATCTGCGCCTGTCGGGCGTGCTGGAAGCGGCAGGCTCGCTCGATACGCTGGGTCTTTTCGCGCGCTCGATCGACGATATCGCGCTGCTGCGCGACGTGCTGATCGGTGCGGAGCCGAAGCCGCTCGCCGAAACCGGCAAGCCGCGCATCGGATTCTGCCGCACGCATTTGTGGGACAAGGCTGAACCGTCGACGCAACGGCTGCTCGAAGATACGGCCTGCGCGCTGGCGCAGGCTGGCGCGAGCGTGAAGGATGCGGTGCTGCCGGCCGCGTTCGCACGCATTCCGGACGCGCATCGCGCGGTCTCGAGCTACGAGTTCACGCGCAACTTCGCCTGGGAGATCGATCACCACTGGGATGCGATCAGCGAAACGCTGCGCAGCGGCCGCCTCGCCCAAGGCATGGCGACGAGCTTCGAGCAGTACCGCGAAGCGCGCGAATTCCTCGCCGCGTGTCGCCTGACGCTCGACCAGGTTTTCGAGAGCTACGACGTGCTACTCGCCCCCGCTGCCGCGGGCGAAGCGCCGGTCGGTCTCGGGTCGACCGGATATACCGGATTCTGCACGCTATGGACATCGACCCACGTCCCGGCCGTCACCGTGCCGGCGCTGCAAGGACCGAACGGATTGCCGATCGGCGTGCAATTGCTCGCCCGGCGCGACCACGACCGCGAATTGTTCGCCTTCGCGCGCTGGGTGCAGCGGGCGCTGCGTTGAGCGATCGCAACGGCGGCCGATGACATAGTGTTTCGCGCAATCGCTCGCGTGCGTCGATCTATCGCTTGCGCATGCCGGTAGCGGCGATCACCTTGTTCCAGACTGCCGTCTCGCGCTTCAGGTGCTCGGTGAACTGCGCCGGCGTGCTCGCGCTGACTTCGAAGCCGAGATCGCTCAAGCGGCTCTGCATCGCGGGCGCATCGAGCGTCGCGGTCAAAGTCGCATGCAGGCGGTTCACGATCGACTGAGGCAGATTCCGCGGTGCAACGATCCCGTACCAGCTCGCGGCGTCGAACTCGAAGCCGGACTCCTTGATCGTCGGAACATCGGGCAGGGCCGCGATGCGCCGTGCTCCGCCTACGGCAACGGCTCTAAGCTTGCCCGACTTGACGTGCGCGATGGCCGCGCCGACCGATGCGAACATCAACGCGGTTTCGCCCGCGATCAGCGCCGTCATGGCCGGCCCCGATCCCTTATAGGGGATGTGCACCATGTCGATGCCGGCCACGAGCTTGAACAGCTCCATCGCCATGTGGCTGCTCTGGCCGGTGCCGCCCGACCCGAAGTTGAGCTTGCCGGGCCGAGACTTCGCGAGCGCCACCAACTCGCGCATCGTCTTGGCGGGAACGCCCGGATTGACGAGCAGCACGAAAGGCCCCGAGGCCATCAACGAGATCGGCGTGAAATCCTTCAATGCATCGTAGGGCGGGGAGGCGCTCATGCCGGGCCCGATGATGAGTGGACCGGGGAATCCGACGAGCAGGGTATAGCCGTCGGGTGCGGCATGCGCCGCGATCTCGGTTGCGATCATGCCCGCGGCACCCGCCCGGTTGTCGACCACGATCGTTCGCCCGAGTGCCTCGCCCCACGGCAGCGACACGATGCGCGCGAGCAGATCGTTCGGCCCCCCCGGCGCCGATGCAACGATCAGCCGAATCGGCCGGGTCGGAAAAGTGGATTGCGCCGCCGCGGCGCCAGCGATTAGTGAGATCGCCAGCGCCCACACCGTCATCCACGAACGAATCTTGCGCGAACAGTGCATGCCGTACCCTCCTAGGATTCAGCGTCGATTTTGCCACGTTACCGCGACCCTCGAAGGCGCACCCGCGCAGCAACATCGGCGGCTGCGCAAGAAACGGCGATCCCACCCGGAACAGGAGCGCGCCGATCGCTTGCCGTTCGGAGTCCCGGCGATGCGATTCCAAGATCCACGCGCGACCCGTCACTCGCACGTTGCGGCCACCGCGGTATACTGGATTCGTCTCGTACGTGCATCGTTGACCGAGGGGAGGAAGCCCATGCATCCGCTCACCTGCAGCCTCGCCGGCGCCGCGCTGGCGCTAGCCTTGATGCCGATCGCGTCGGCGCAGTCGCAAGGCTGGCCGGCGAAATCGATTCGCATGGTCGTCAACTTTGCCGCCGGCGGCAGCACCGACGTGATCGCCCGTTCGATGGCGCAGAAGCTCGCCACGACGCTCGGTCAGCCGGTGGTGGTGGACAACCGTGTTGGCGCGGCCGGCAATATCGGTCTGGACGTGGTCGCGCGTGCGGCGCCCGACGGCTACACGCTGCTGCACTCCTCCGACGGCCCTATCCTCATCAATCCGCACATCTTCAAGATGGAAACGGACGTGGCGAAGGACCTGCTGCCGATCGCGCCGACCGCCGGCGCCGCCCTGTTCGTGGTCGCGCGTCCGGGCATTCCAGCGCGCACCATGGCGGAGTTTCTCGCCTACGCCCGCGCCAATCCGGGCAAGCTCAACTACGGCTCGGCGGGCAGCGGCACGCTGCAGCACGTCGCCATCGAGATGATGATGGAAGCGGCCCGATTCAACGCGGTGCACGTGCCGTACAAGGGTTCGCAGGCGGTACTGGTGGATCTGCTCGGCGGCCAGGTGGATTTCACGGTTGACTTGGGCGCCGCCATCCCGTACCTGCGCTCGGGGAAGCTACGGCTGCTCGCCGTTCCGACCAGGACGCGCTCGCCGCTATTCCCCGACGCGCCGACGCTGATCGAATCGGGCGTCGACGTGGATCTGGTGTGGATTTCCGGTGTGTATGCGCCAGCCGGCACACCGCAGCCGGTGGTGGCGCGCCTGAACCAGGAGATCGCCCGCATCATGCGAAGCCCGGAGGCGAAGGCGCAGTTGGATGCCATGGCGGCGCAGGCGTTGCCCGCGATGACACCCGAGCAGTTCGCAGCGCACCAGCAGCGCGCGCGTGATCGCTTCGGCGGAGTCGTGCGCCGTGCGGGTATCAAGGCGAACTGAAAACCGGGCTGCGGCCCGCCGTGCAAGTACCCGCAGGATTGCAGCCGCCGAGGTCGCCGTCCAAAGCATGGGAACAAATGCGCGCGCCGAGTGGCCCCCTGCCGCCACATCCGGGCGGATCCGCAGCGCGCGAGGACAAACTGGAGGTGCTACCTTGAACGCACTGTCGGATACCGTTATCCGGGCGTGCCGGCTCATGCCGCGATGGTCGCTCGGAATAGTGGTCGTGCTCGCATTCGGCGGGTCGATGAACGCAGCTCGCGCGATCGCGGCCGAGGCGTATCCGCTCAAGCCGGTGCGCATCATCGCCCCGTTCCCCCCAGGCGGCTTCGTGGATTTCACCGCGCGCCTGGTCGCCGGTATCAGTTCGCCTGAATCCCCGCCGCGGCGACCACCTTGCGCCACTTCGCGATCTCGGCTTTCAGATCGGCCGCGAATTCCTGTGGCGTGTTGCCGAGGCTTTCCAGTCCGTCCTTCA
>WYBJ01000195.1 GCA_011525945.1 Burkholderiaceae bacterium
GAGCGATGGAGGCACTGATCCAGTCGGGGCAGGTGACCGTGAACGACAGGGTGGCGCAACTCGGCGAGCGTGTCGGTCCCGCCGACCGCATCGCGGTGGCCGGCGCCCCGCTGATACGAAGGCGCGGCCCGACACGGGCGCACGAACCGCGGGTCGTGCTGTATCACAAGGCCGAGGGCGAGATCGTGTCCCGGCACGATCCGGAAGGTCGCCCGAGCGTATTCGACCGCGTTTCGATCGTGCAGCGCGGCCGCTGGCTTGCGGTCGGGCGGCTCGACTTCAACACCTGCGGCCTGCTCGTATTCACCGACTCCGGAGAGCTCGCCAATCGCCTGACGCATCCACGCTTCCAGCAGCCGCGCGATTATGCTGTGCGCATCGTCGGTAGCCTCACACCCGAGCAGATGCGAACCCTGCGTAGCGGCGTCGCTCTCGAGGATGGCCCGGCGCGATTCGAACTGCTGGAACCTCAGGGCGGCGAGGGCACCAACCGCTGGTACCGGCTGCGTGTTCGCGAGGGACGCAACCGGCTGGTACGGCGGCTGTTCGCGTCCGCCGGTGTCACGGTGAGCCGTCTCATGCGCACGCGCTTCGGCCCGTTCCAGCTTCCGCCGCGGCTCAAGCGCGGCCGCTGGCTGCGGCTCGATGCGGCGGAGGTTCAGCGCGCATTGCAGCAGATCGAACTCCAGCGAGCGGGCGCTGCTCCGCCTGCGCCAGGAAAGCGGCCGCTCAGGCGATTCGACCGCGCGCGCGGGCTGCAGGCAGCTCAGGGCGATTCAGCACGAATACCGCATCGTCCGCGCCGTCCAGCTCGAGCCAGGTGAACGCGGGGGTACGCCGCCTCCATCGCCGAGCGCGCGTGACCGACTTCCATGACGAGCAGCCCATCGGGCACGAGGTGCGTGCGTGCGGCGCCCAGGATGCGCCGCACGATATCGAGTCCGTCATCGCCCCCTGCCAGGGCCAACGCGGGTTCGTGACGGTACTCGGGCGGCAATTGCGCCATTGCGGCCGAGCGAACGTAAGGCGGGTTGGCGAGGATAAGATCGTAGCGGCGTTGCTTCAGTGCTGCGAACAAGTCACTTTGAACGAGATCGATGCGACGCTCCAATGCATAGTCGCCGACATTGCGGCGCGCCACATCCAGCGCGTCGGCCGACACGTCGACCGCATCGATGTGCGCGCACGGCAATGCGAGCGCGGCGAGTATCGCGAGGCAACCCGATCCGGTGCCGAGCTCGAGTACCTTTCCGATCCGCTCGGGTTGCGCGATCCAGGGCGACAACCCACCCAATAGCCAGTGCCCGATGTAGGAGCGCGGCACGAGTGCACGCGCGTCGACGTGAAAGCGATGCGGGCCGATCCATGCCTCCCGCGTCAGATAGGCGGCAGGTAGGCGCTCGCGCACGCGCCGCTGCAGCAGGCCGAGAACGGTCCGGATCTCGCTGAGCGTAAGTCGCGCATCGAGAAGCGATTCGGCCTGCGCGGGCGTCAGGTGCAGCGCGTGGCGGACCAGGTAGAACGCTTCGTCGAACGCGTTATCGGTGCCATGGCCATAGTAAAGTCGGGCTTCGTTGAAGCGTGAGACGGCGAAGCGCAGCAGATCTCGCAACGTGCGCAAGCGCTCGAGCCCCGCCCTGAATTCGCCTTCCAACGGCAGCGCGGCGCGCCGGTCTTCCATCGGCTGCTTGCAGGTGATTCCGGCCGGTGACGTCGGCTAGATGTTCAGGCGGATGCTGGAAAGGTCGTCCGCCTGCGTCGATCTGCGAGTGGATTCGGGGCTCGTTCCCTTGGCGTTGTTGATGAGCCAGGAGAGGTTCGTGGCCGAATCGGCGTTCGCCAGCGCTTCATCGAGCGAAATGGTGCCCTGAGTATAGAGCCAGTAGAGCGACTGCTCGAAGGTCTGGCAACCCGGCGCCAAACTTTGTTCCATCGCATCCTTGATCTGGTCGATGTCGCTGCTCTTGATGAGCTCCTGGATGTGCTTGGTGTTCATCAGGATTTCCGCTGCCGGGCAAAGCTTGCCTTGCGTGTCGCGCACCAGACGCTGGGAGACGATCGCGCGCAGGCTCACCGCGAGGTCCATCAGCAGACTGTTACGGGCATCGTGCGGAAAGAAATTGATGACGCGATTGAGCGCGTAGTAGCTGTTGTTCGCATGCACCGTGGTCAAGCACAGGTGCCCGGTCTGGGCGTACGACAGGGCCGCCTGGAAAGTCTCTCGGTCGCGGCACTCGCCGATCAGAATCACGTCTGGCGCCTCGCGCATCGCGTTGACCAGCGCATTGGCGTAGGAACGCGTATCGATGCCCACCTCGCGCTGATTGACGATGCTCTTGGCGTGCCGGTACATGAACTCGATCGGATCCTCGATGGTGAGGATGTGCCCCGACTTGGATTGGTTGCGATGATTGATCATCGCTGCCAGCGTGCTCGACTTGCCCGATCCCGTCGAGCCGACCACCATGATGAGCCCGCGCTTCTCCATCACCACGTCCTTGAGAACAGGCGGCAAACGCAACTCTTCAACGGTCGGGATCATGACCTTGATATGGCGGATGACCATCGCCACGGCGCCGCGCTGACGGAATACGTTCACGCGGAAGCTGCCCACACCCGATTCGATCAAGGAGAAATTGATCTCCAGTTCGGCCTCGAACACCTTGATCTGCTCCGGCGTCATGCACTCGTGGGCCATCTTCTGCACGGCAGTCGGATCCAGAATCTGGGCATTGATGGGCATCACCTCGCCCTGGATCTTGATCTGGATCGGTGAGCCGGCGGTGAAAAACATGTCCGAGGCCTGCTTCTCGGCCATGAGCTTGAACAAAGGCGTCAGTACCATGCCGTCCTCCCACATCCCCTGCTGTGCCACGACATCCTCCCAAGTAACGGCCTCTGGCGTGGCTACTGAAGCCCGCCCCGGCAATTATCCCGGCGGCGCCGCGAGCGCCAAGCAGGACTCAATCGCCGCGCAGGAGATCATTGATGCTCGTCTTGGCGCGGGTCTTCGCATCCACCTGTTTGACGATGACCGCGCAGTAAAGGGAATGCGTGCCGTCGGGCGAGGGCAGCGACCCCGGAACGACCACCGATCCGGGTGGAACCCGCCCAAAGCTCACCTCACCGCTGTCACGATGGTAGATGCGGGTGCTCTGGCCGATGAATACACCCATGGAGATGACGCTGCCGGCGCCGACCACCACGCCTTCGACGATCTCGGAGCGCGCACCGATGAAGCAATCATCCTCGATGATGGTCGGGTTGGCCTGCAAGGGTTCCAGCACCCCGCCGATGCCGACGCCACCCGACAGATGGACATTGCGGCCGATTTGCGCACACGAGCCGACCGTGGCCCAGGTATCGACCATCGTGCCTTCATCGACGTACGCGCCAATGTTGACGTACGAGGGCATGAGCACCACGTTGCGCGCGATATACGCCCCGCGCCGTGCCATCGCCGGAGGCACGACGCGAAATCCCTCGACCGAGAAGCGCTCGGCCGTGTACTGGGCGAACTTCGACGGCACTTTGTCGAAATAGCGCGTGCCGGCCCCTTCGGTCAGGGTATTGTCTTCAAGGCGGAAGGAAAGCAGAACGGCCTTCTTGATCCATTGATGCGTGACCCAATCCTCGCCCGACTTCTGCGCCACTCGCAGTTCGCCGCGGTCCAGACGCTCGATCACCGCGCCGACGGCATCGCGGACCGCGGCGGGCGCGCTTACCGGGCCAATCGTCGTTCTTTGTTCGAAGGCGTTTTCGATCGTACGCTGCAAATCGTCCATGGCGCTCTACAGCCCTTTGTAGAAATCGCGCAGCCGCCCGGCGGCTTCAAGACACTCTGCAGTGGCAGCTACGAGCGCGATACGCACGTAATTCTCCCCAGGGTTCACCCCGCGCGCCGAACGCGCGAGATAACTGCCCGGCAGTACGCTCACATTATATTCGGCGTGCAAGCGGCGGGCGAACTCGGTATCGGCGATCGGCGTGGGCAGCCACAGGTAGAAAGCGGCCTCGGGGCGCCGTGCCGGGACGGCATCGCCCAGGACCCCAAGCACCGCATCGAATTTCTCCTTGTACAGGCGCCGGTTCTCCGCGACGTGCGCCTCGTCCTGCCAGGCCGCGAGGCTGGCCGCGAAATTGGCCGGCGGCATGGCGCCGCCCTGGTAGGTACGATACAGCAGGTAAGGCTCGAGTATTGCCGCATCGCCCGCGACGAAGCCCGAGCGCAGCCCGGGAGCGTTGGAGCGCTTGGATAGGCTCGAGAGCATCACCAGGCGCGGAAAGCCGTCGCGACCCAATGCATGCGCGGCTTGCATGCCGCCGAGCGGTGCTACGCCCTCGTCGAAGTAGATCTCCGAATAGCATTCGTCCGACGCGATCACGAAACCATGGCGATCGGAAAGCTCGAACAGTTGCCGCCAGTCCTCCAGCGTCAGAACCGCGCCGGTCGGATTGCCCGGTGAGCAGACGTACGCGAGCTGCGTGCGCGCCCACACCGAATCGGGAAGTTGTCCCGGGTTCAGGGCGAAGCCGCCCTCGGCTGTGGTATTCAGGAACTCCGGCCGCGCACCGGCCAAAAGGGCCGCACCTTCGTAGATCTGGTAGAAGGGATTGGGCATCACGACCACCGGATCCGGGCGCGTGCGGTCGACCACGGCTTGCGCCAGCCCGAACAAGGCCTCGCGGCTGCCGTTGACCGGTATGACCTCGGTGCGGTAGTCGATGCCCGGCAAACCGTAGCGTTTCTCCATCCAGCTCACGATCGCCTTGCGCAAGCTCGATTCACCCAAGGTGCTGGGGTAGACCGCAAGCCCATCGAGTCCGGCGACCAGGGCATCGCGGATGAAGGCAGGGGTGGGGTGCTTCGGCTCGCCGATGTGCAGCCGGATCGGGCGCAAGTCCGCGCGCGGTTGCGCATCCTTGAGCAAGGCGTTGAGACGCTGGAAGGCGTACGGTTGCAGGTCGTTCAGGCTGGGATTCACGTGTGTCTGGCCGAAGCGGAGATGGCGCGATTATATGGGCCTGCCATACGCGCCGGACGGGAATCGTGTCGACCCTCATCCGGGCTGCGGACCGTCGATGACGCTGCTCGCGGCCGCTGGACTCACGGCCCGATGTACGAGGGGACCAGCGGGCGCATCCAGAACGGCGTGAAATCCGGTGTGGTGCCGTGATAGACGATCGGCGGCGGGGCGCGCAACAGCGCCTGTAGCCGAACCTCGATCTCCGGCTCGGGCACCTCGATGCCGTGGTCGCGCATGTAGTCGGCCGCCAACGCGGCACGCGCGGAATGCGCGTAAGCTCCGGACGCTTTCAGGCCGACGGTTCCGCCATAGCGCTGGTACAGCACTGGGTCGAGCTTCGCCTGCTCGACCCAGTGCGCCACCGTTTCGGTTGGAAGCTCCGGCGGCGGATCGAGCGCGCCACGCGCCACGTCGGCCTCATAGGCTGCCAGCCGTCGCAGCACGGAGCGAAACTCGATCAGCCGCGCGTGCTGCGCCGCGCTCATTTCATAACCCATGTGAACGAGTCTGGCCTCGACCTCTTCGAGCTTCTGCGCGCGTTGTGCCTGATCGTGCCGATCGAAAGCGCGCTCATGCGCGCGCACAACCTCGATCTCGGTTGCGGTTGCCTCCAAGCCGTGTGCGACGACGAACTCCCGCTCGGCCCGGGTGCGGATCTCGCGCAGGAGGCCGAGCGCGCAAGAGCGCACATCGAGCGCGCCGAAAGCCTCGCAACTGATCTCTTCGGCACCGACACGAGCGGCGATGCGCCCGGCCGCCGCTGTGCTTGCGGTGAAAAAGCCGGCAAGCACTGCGGCCGCGAGCAGGCAGCATGTGCGCCTGGCGCAGCGGTTATGCTGCATTCGTCTGTCCCGGTCGTTCCGCGCCATCGCGCTCTTGCCCCTCACCCTGCGCGTATGCTCGCTTGCGAGGCGATGGCGTCGAATTCGACCTGCGGCGCGGCCTGCCAGCCCCGGGCCCTGTGCTCGGCGACGACGGTGGTGAAAATCCCACCACGCACGAAGAATCGGGCTTCGAGCCGCACGTAGCGCGGCGCAATAGTCCGCACCAAGTCGTCGAGGATTTGGTTGGTCACGGCTTCGTGAAACGCGCCGCGGTCGCGATACGACCAGATGTAGAGCTTCAGGCTCTTCAGCTCCACGCAATGCCGGTCGGGAATGTAGTCGAGCACGAGCGTAGCGAAATCCGGTTGTCCGGTCTTCGGGCACAGACACGTAAACTCGGGGATTTCCATGTGCACGCGGTAGTCGCGCGCGGGCTGCGGATTGGGAAAGCGCTGCAGGCGTCGGCTTGGTCGCGTCGGCATGGGATCGTCGGGGTTAACACGCGAACCAAATCGGTTAGAATCGCCCTCGCCAAGCAAGCCCACTTTGCGCCGTCGCGTTGGCGATGGCGGCGGCACATGTGCGCAAGCTCATGCGCGGGCGAACTTCACAACTGCGCCATTATAAGTCCAGAAGCACGCACTTGCGCCTCAAGGAAATCAAGCTCGCCGGGTTCAAATCGTTTGTTGACCCGACGCACATTCCAATTCCGGGCCAGATCGTCGGCGTGGTCGGCCCCAACGGCTGCGGCAAGTCGAACGTAATCGACGCTGTGCGCTGGGTGCTGGGTGAGAGTTCGGCCCGGCATCTGCGTGGCGAAACGATGCAGGACGTGATTTTCAACGGCGCGGGCGAGCGCAAGGCCGGCCATCGCGCCTCGGTCGAGCTGCTGTTCGACAACAGTCTCGGCAAGGCCGCGGGCGCATGGTCGACCTACGGCGAGATCGCGATCAAGCGCGTGCTCGAGCGCGAAGGTGCTTCCGAGTACTACATCAACGGCACCCACGTGCGCCGGCGCGACGTGGCCGACCTGTTCCTGGGCACCGGTGTTGGTGCGCGCGCCTACGGCATCATCGAGCAAGGGATGATCTCGCAGATCATCGAGGCGAAGCCCGAGGAGCTGCGCGTGTTTCTGGAAGAGGCGGCCGGTGTATCGAAGTATCGCGAGCGCCGCCGCGAGACCGAGCTTCGCATCGGCGACACACGCGACAACCTGCAGCGGGTAAACGACATTCGCGAGGAGCTCGGCAAGCAGTTGGAGAAACTGCACGCGCAGGCCGAGGTGGCGGCGAGGTATCGCAGCCTGCACGATGCCCTGAACAATACGCACCAGCTCATGTGGCTCGTGCGTAAACAGGAGGCGCAGGCACAGGGCGCACGATTCGCGCGCGAGCTCGAGCGCATTCTGGTCGAGACCGAAGCGGAGAACGCTCGTCTCGCCGATTCGCAGAAGCGCTCCGATGCGCTGCGCGTCGAGTTCTATGCCGCCAACGACCGGGTGTCGAGCGCCCAGGCGGAGTTCTACCAGACGGGCGCCGAAGTCGCTCGCCTGGAGCAGCAACTGCAGTTCCTACGCGACAGTCGCGCACGCGTGCAAGCGCAGCTCGCGCAAGTCGAGACGGATCTGCAGCAGTGCGAGGTCCGGGTCGAGCGGTCGCAGGCGGACTGCGAAGACTGGCGCGCGCAGCACGCGCAGGCCGAGCAGCGATCGCAGGGTCTCGCCGAGCGCGTGGCGGGTGAGTCGCAACACCTGCCGCTCGCGGAAGCCGGTTTTCGCGATGCGCAGGAATCGGTCCGCGACGCACGCGATCAACTCGCCCGGTGCGAACAGGAACGGCAGGTTCAGGCAACGCGCCGCGAACACGCCGACAAGGTGTTGCAGCAACTCGACAATCGCAGCGACCGCCTGGAGCAGGAGCGAATTGCGCTGGTAGCGCCTGACAATGCGGTGATGTCCGGGTTGCGCACCGACTCGAGCGCCTTGGAGCACGCGCTGCAACAACTGCGCGCGGCGCTGGAACGCGACGAGGCCGAATTGCCGGCGCGCGAGCAGGCAACGCGCGAGGCGCAACACTCGGCTGAAGCAACCGCCGCCCGGATCACGGCGCTCGAGGCGCGCCGTTCGGCGCTCGCCTCGCTCCAGGCACGGCTGGCGCGCGGCGAGCACATCAAGGCCTGGCTCGAACAGCACGGACTCGACGGCGGCCCCCGGTTGTGGCAGAAACTGCGCATCGAGCAGGGGTGGGAAGACGCCCTCGAAGCCGTGCTGGGCGAGCGCCTGAACGCGCTTGCAGTCGAACGCATGACGGCCGACCAGTCCTGGTGGCGCGAAGGCCCGCCCGCAAAGCTTGCGCTTTTCAGCATCGAGGACGGCGCCGGGCCGCAACCCGTAGGGCCTTGGCAGGGCTTGCGGCCGCTGCTTGCATTTGTCACATGCCTCGATCCCGCTGTTGCGGCGGTCATACCCGAATGGCTCGGCGCCGTTTACGTTGCGGAATCGGCCGAAGTGGCGCTGGAACTGCGCCATCAGGCGCCCGCAGGTGCGCTGCTGGTCACGCGCGAAGGCCACGTCTTTACCCGCCACAGCGTGAGCTTTCATGCGCCCGACAACGAGCTGCATGGGGTGTTGTCGCGCCAGCGCGAGATCGACGATATCGGCGTGCAGGTCGAATCCGAGCAGGCGGTGCTGAACGATCGCCGGCGCAGCGCCGATGAACGCGAGCAGGCGCTCAGCGCACTGCGCAACCGCATCGCCTCGCTGCGCTTCGAGATCGACTCCTCGCAAGAGCGCGCGCATGAGCTCGAGCTGGAGATCCTGCGCCTGTCCGAACAGGCCGACCGCACGACCCAGCGCGGAGCGCAGATCCAGGCCGAGCAGGCCGAGATCGGCACTCAGCGCGCGCAGGAAGGTGAGCAGCGCGTTGCGGCCGAGGCGGAGCTGTCGCGCTTGTCGGCGGTCCGCGCCAATCTCGTGCAGCGCGTGCAGCACGCCGAGACCTCATACGGTGTGCGCGAGCAGCAACTCGCAGCACAACGAAAAGCCCTGCAGGAGGCGGAGAAAGAATCGCAGGCGGCGCAGTTTGCGTTGCGCACCTGCGCCCAGCGCATCGACGACCTGCAAGCGGCGCTGCAAACTCTCTTTGCTGCGCAGGCGCGCCTGCGGCAGCAGCGCGCGGAGCTCGACGCCGACCGGGCACGGTTCGACGAAGGCCCGCCGCTCGCTGATCTGCAGAGCGCACTGAGCGTGCGCGGCGAGCGTGAGCAGACGCTCGCGCAGGCGCGAGATGCACAGCAGGGTCTGGAGAACGAGCTGCGCCAGGTCGAGCAGGAGCGACTCGTGGTGGAACAACGCCTGATTCCGCTGCGCGACAAGACCAACGAGCTGCGCTTGAAGGCGCAGGAGGCACGCCTGACCGAAGAACAGTTCGAGCGGCAGCTCGTCGACGCCGGAGCCGATCAGGAGGCGTTGCGCTCGCAACTGGAAAAAGGCGCACGCTCGAGCCGCCTGAATGCCGACATCGCGCGCCTGAACGACGAGATTGGCGCACTCGGCGCGGTCAACCTTGCGGCCCTCGAAGAGCTTGCGGCCGCGCGTGAACGCAAGACCTACCTCGATACCCAGTCGGCCGATCTCGAGCAGGCGCTCGAAACCCTGGAGAATGCGATTCGACGCATCGATCGCGAAACGCGCGAGCTGCTCGCCGCCACGTTCGAAGCGGTCAATCGGCACTTTGGCGAGATGTTCCCGTCGCTGTTCGGCGGCGGCAATGCTAAGCTGGTTCTGACCGGCGACGAGATCCTGGATGCCGGCATCCAGGTGATCGCACAGCCGCCCGGCAAACGCAACAGCTCGATCCATTTGCTTTCCGGCGGAGAAAAAGCGCTGACGGCGCTCGCGCTCATTTTCTCGATGTTCCAGTTGAATCCCGCGCCGTTCTGCCTGCTGGACGAAGTGGATGCACCGCTGGACGATTCGAACACACTGCGCTTCTGCTCGCTGGTGAGGAAGATGTCGGCCGAAACCCAATTCATGTTCATCAGTCACAACAAGCTCACGATGGAGATCGCCGAGCAGCTCATCGGCGTTACCATGCAGGAGCTGGGAGTATCTCGCGTCGTCGCGGTCGACATCGAAGAGGCTCTGAAGCTCACCGAGAAACAAGCAGCCTGATCCTTTGGCAGGACCCCTCGCCATGAGCGATTTGCAGCTCGGTCTGATCGTCGTCGGTATCCTGGTGGTGGCTGGTGTCTACGCCTTCAATCGCTTTCAGGAGCGGCAACTCCGCCGCCGGGTGGAAAGCGGCTTCGCGCAGCCGCCCGAAGACGTGCTGATGGGCGCGGCCGGCGCGGCTGCGACACGATCCGATGACGATCGCATCGAACCGAGCTTCGACGTTGGCGTGCGCGTGGACGAGTCTCCCTCCCATGGCAACAGCGAGCCGCCGTCGCAAGCGATAGACGCACCGCTCTCCGGTTCCAGCGAGGCCGCGCACGCAAGCAT
Source organism: Burkholderiaceae bacterium (assembly GCA_011525945.1). Taxonomy (GTDB): domain Bacteria; phylum Pseudomonadota; class Gammaproteobacteria; order Burkholderiales; family WYBJ01; genus WYBJ01. The sequence continues at coordinate 10,353 of WYBJ01000195.1, forward strand.
TGCGGCCGCAACCGAAGCGGGCGCCCGCCCAACGAAGCCTGTCGATGCGCCGCCGATCGACGCGGCGATCGATTTCGTTTGCAGCGTCGAAGCGCCCGGGCCGATCGATGCCGACACCTTGGAGTGGTTTACACGAGGCGTAAGCGCGATCGGCAAGCCGGTTTCGGTGCTCGGATTGAGCGCCAAGGGTGCAGACTGGATTCCGCTCCCCGGCACCGGCAACGCGGCGGTCGTGCGCGTGCACGCCGCGCTGCAGCTGGCCGACCGCGCCGGTGCAATCAATCGCGTGCAACTGTCGAGCTTGCGTGATCTTGCGCTGCAGCTCGCCGAGCGCACCGGCGGCACGTGTCAATGCGCGGACATCGATCAGACCGCTAAGCTCGCGACTGATATCGACCGCTTCTGCAGCGAGGTAGACATCTCGGTCGGCTGCAACGTCGTGCCGCGAAGCGCCACCGTGCTCCCCGGCACTAAGGTCCGCGGTCTGTTGGAATCGGCTGGCTTTGTGCTGGAACCGGCTGGGCGTTTCGTCCTGCGCTCCGAGGATGGTCGCATCCTGCTTTGTGCCGACGACATCGAGGGCGCGGCACTCACCAGCGAACGGCTGCGCTCGGGCCCTGTCGCGGGCCTTACGCTGACTCTCGACGTGCCGCGCACGCACGGCGGGGCGCGCTTGTTCGATCGCATGATCGAGCTGGCGCGCCAGCTCGCCCACGCGCTCGATGCAATCGTGGTGGACGACAATCGGGCCGAGCTTAGCGAAGCGGGTCTCAAGGTCATCCGGGCGCAGCTCAAATCGGTGCACACTGCCATGCAAGCCCAGGGCATTCCCGCCGGCGGGCCATTGGCGATGCGCCTCTTCTCCTGATGGAGCGGGCTCGGCCGAGCCGCAGCCGGGCTGAGGCGCTGCGCAAGGAGATTGCGCACCATAATTACCGCTACCATGTGCTCGATGCGCCCGAGATCACGGACACCGAATACGACGCGCTGTTTCGCGAGCTCGAGGCGATCGAGCAGGCGCATCCCGATTGGATCACGCCCGACTCGCCCACGCAGCGAGTAGGCGCCGCACCCCTCACCGAGTACGCTGCGGTCACACATCGGGTGCCGATGCTTTCGCTGGCGAATGCGTTCAGCGAGGCCGATGTCGAAGGTTTCGACCGGCGTGTACGTGAGGCGGTAGATGCCGAGCGCATCGAATATTGCTGTGAGCCCAAGTTCGACGGATTGGCGGTCACGCTTGCCTACGAACATGGCCGCCTCGTCCAAGGTGCGACTCGGGGAGATGGCTATACCGGCGAGGACGTGACTGCGAACGTGCGCACGATCCGCGCTATTCCGCTTAGCCTCGATTCGAAGCATGCGCCGCGCCTGCTCGAAGTCCGGGGTGAAGTGTTGATGCTCAGGCGTTCGTTCGCGCTACTGAACGAGCGTCAGAGCGCCCGCGGCGAGCGCACTTTCGTCAACGCCCGCAACGCCGCCGCGGGGTCGCTGCGCCAGCTCGATTCGCGTCTCACCGCGGCGCGTCCGCTCACCTTCTATGCTTACGGTATCGGTGCATTCGAGGGCAGCGAGCCGCCTGCAAAGCATTCGGAGCTGCTCGAATTTCTGCGCGAGCTGTGCTTCCGCGTCGCTGCGCAGCGACGCGTCGTATACGGCGTCGATGGCCTGCTCGCATACTACGATGAGCTCGGTGCGCTGCGCGCCGAGCTGCCCTTCGATATCGACGGCGTCGTCTACAAGGTGAACAGCCTGCGCCAGCAGGCCGCGCTCGGCTTTGTTTCGCGTGCCCCGCGCTTTGCCCTAGCGCACAAGTTTCCGGCTGAAGAGGCCGTCACGACCGTGACGGGGATCGAAGTCCAGGTCGGCCGCACCGGAGCGCTCACGCCGGTGGCTCGCCTACAACCCGTGTTTGTCGGCGGCGTGACGGTAACCAACGCCACGCTGCACAATGAGGACGAGATCCGACGCAAGGACGTGCGCATCGGCGACAGCGTCATCGTGCGTCGCGCCGGTGACGTGATCCCCGAGGTCGTGCGCGTGCTGGCTGAACGCCGCCCGGCCGATGCGCGCATCTTCCACATGCCCAAGCACTGTCCGGTGTGCGGCTCGGACGTTTACCGCGAACCCGAGGAAGCGGTGAGCCGCTGCGCGGGCGGGTTGGTGTGTGCGGCTCAGCGCAAGCAGGCCCTGCTGCACTTCGCTTCGCGCCGGGCGATCGACATCGACGGCTTTGGCGAGAAGATCGTCGACCAGCTGGTGGAACTGGCGATGGTGCACACGCCTGCGGACATCTACCGCTTGAGCGTGGAGCAGCTCGCTTCACTGGAGCGCATGGGTGAGAAGTCGGCCGCCAATCTGCACGCTGCGATCGAACGTAGCCGTCGCACGACGCTTTCCCGTCTCATCTATGCTCTTGGTATACGACACGTGGGTGAGGCGACCGCGCGCGATCTCGCAGATCACTTCGGCAGCCTGGATGCGATCGTGCACGCGGACGCGCAATCCCTGCTGCAGGTCTGCGAAGTCGGCGCCGTCATCGCCGCTAGCATCGAGCGTTTCTTCGCCGAACCGCACAACCGGGAAGTCATCGATGCCCTGCGCGCGGCGGGTGTCACCTGGCCGGAGGGCGCGGCAAAGGCGGCAGATTCAATCGGTCCGGCATCGGGCAAGACTTTCGTGCTGACGGGCACGCTGCCCAATCTGAGCCGTGACGAGGTGCGCGATAGGATCCAGGCCGCGGGCGGCAAGGTGAGCGGCAGCGTGTCGAAGAAGACCGATTATGTCGTGGCCGGAGCCGATCCCGGCTCGAAGCTTGCCAAGGCGCAGGAACTTGGGGTGACGGTGCTCGACGAGAAGCAGCTGCTGCAGGTCTTGGAGATTGGCGGCGATTCCTCTCACGGCGAATCTACCGCCCGCAAGGACAGGCGAGACTGACATGGCGCCACGACGTGGCGTCGTGTAGCCGTACGTCTCGGGCAGGGCGCTGCCTGTTGCCCACGGCGATGCGACCGGCAGGGCCCGGCCCGTACACGGCGTAATACGATGGCGCGGTAGAGGACGCAGATCGATGCTCGACCACGACGAAGCCTGGCAGATCCTGCATTCGGCAGAGCGGCTTGTGAGCGCGAGCGAGATCGACGCGACTTTGCACCGCCTTGCCCGCGAGATCGCAGCCCGCATTGCAGATCGAACGCCGCTCGTGCTTACGGTCATGGGCGGTGCGGTCGTGTTCAGCGGCCAGTTGCTGCCGTTGCTGGCGTTTCCGCTGGAGTTCGACTATTTGCACGTGACCCGCTACGGCGACACCACCCGCGGCGGGCACTTGCAGTGGAAGGTTCGACCACGCGTGCCGGTTCGGAACCGCACCGTGCTCGTGCTGGACGATATCCTGGATGAAGGTATAACGCTGGCCGCGATTCGCGACGGCATGCTGGCCGAGGGTGCGAAGGAGGTTTATAGCGCCGTCTTCGCCGACAAATCGATCGGCCACAGCAAGCCGATCGCAGCGGACTTCGTCGGCATCACGGTGCCGAACCGCTACGTGTTCGGCTTCGGCATGGACGTGCACGGCACTTGGCGCAACCTCCCGGAAATCTACGCCCTGCCCGAATGAGAGACCGCTGCGGTCGGTCGAGAGCGCGCGTCCCCGCTTCGCGCCTCCTGTGATCACAGCATCTCGATGCTTACGGGGAAAAGCGGCTCGAGCGCATCAACCTCCATGACGTGGTAAGCCGTGAACCGATACGCCGTCCCGGCGGTGAGTTCGGGTGGTGTGAACGGGAAGGCGAGGTTGCCGCCAGTGGACAAGCGCCCCGGGAAACCGTGGTGAAGCAGATACTGCTTGAACACGGTGGTGACAGCCCTGGCTTCCTGCGCGCTCGACGCGATGCACTCCACCAGGATGAAAATCTCGCGCGGAAGAGGTTGCGGCGGCTGCGGATGCTCACACACGCCGTCGATGCCGTAGACCCGGTGATATAGACAATAAGGCGCGCGAGCGTCAGGGGGCGCCAGCTCGCGCACCGTCTTCTCGACGCCACCGAGGATCGTCTGTATGTTCGCGATGACGCGCGGGTCGGCGCTGCCGGCGAGCAGCGCAGCGCGCTCGCCGACTCGAGTCGCACCCTCGATCTTCACCGACAAGCGCGCAGCCGGTTCCCAGCGTGCGCCCGATACGCGGGTGCGATGGCCATCGATCGCCTGGTAGCGTGCCCGGTCGACGTGCAGCGCACCCTCCGGCTCGTGCACGACGTATGGATCGGCCTGTTCATACAGACTGTGTGCAGCCACCGACGTCGGCGTGGCATGCCGCTGCGGGTTCATGCTTTCGAGCGTGAAGCTGTCACCTTCCAGCGTCCCGAGCAGGGCATCGCGACCGCCGGGTTCGCAGCACAGCGAGCAGCATTCGATGATCTTTGCCATGTGCATTGCCGGCCCCAAGGCAAACCCGAGGGCGGACGGAATCGCGGCGAATACGGCCGTATCGCAGGCACGCCCCGCAATGATGACATCCGCGCCGAGTGCGAGCGCGCGCTCGAAAGCCTCGGTACCCATCTGTCCGACGAGGTGCGCGGCCCGGTCGACGTCTACCTCGGTAAGTTCGCCGATCGCGCCAATGGGCCGCACCTTGCCGGCTCGAATCGCCGCCTTCACCACCTCGCGCGGCATATCGGCACGAATCGACGCCAGGCGGAAATGCAGATTCTCGCGTGCCGCGATAGCGCGAACGATCGCGAGCGTCGCATCCAGGTGAGGTGCGGCGCCCGCGGTACCCGCCGTGCCGATCAGGAGCGGGATTTCGAGCGCACGCGCCGCGCGCAGCACCTTTGCCAAGTCTGCGCGCGTCATGCGCTCCGAGGTGGCCATCTCGCCGCTCCCGAGGTACGCCGGTCCGGGATCGATCGATCCCATGTCGGCGCCGATCGCGTGCGGCTTGCGCGCCAGCCCCGCGTTGAATGCCTCATCCGGTATCCCGTAGCCGAGTTGACCCGATGCAGCCAGGATGCGCAGCGCACCCAGGCTGCCGTCTGCTTGCAGCTCGCGACGTAGGCGCTCCAGTGCGCTCACAGTTCGAGCCCCAACAACAGGACATGCTGCTGCGCGCCGTACACGTCGCGATCGCCGGGGTCACCGGCGATCACCCGGCGATCGAGGGAAATCTTGAGTGCGAGTGCCGGCGGGTAGGGCATCACGTGCACGCACCGGACTGGAACGCGGTAAAGCGCGGCAATAGCATCGGCGCGCAGAGCCGGCGCGGCGCAGGCGCGCGCATAATCTTCTGCGTCGTTGAACAGCAGGTCGAGCGTGAGAGTGGTCGGCCCTGCATTCTTGCTGCGGATCACCCGGGCGACTTCGGTGAGTTTCATCGCGGCACGCATTCTCCTTGGCAGGGTTTGATTCTCGCGTTTCGGGCCGCATCTCGCCAGCGCGCTATCCTGCCACCGCCCCTTCCCGTAACAGGGCGCTTCGCAGGCAACATCGGTCGCCCCGATCAGGCACGACCCGTGCGCGAGGCAACCGTGATCCGTGGCGCCGGTGTGCACAGTTCGGCAGAGCGTACAAGGGGGATGCCGGCATCGAATACGGGACGTCTGCGCGCAAGGAGCACACGCCTCATTGACTGAATTCCAGATTTACACGCGGCCTCGGCACGAGGCCGCCACAATGCATCTTATACACATCAAAAATACGCAATAACATCTTGAAATGACGTGTGAATCCCGGCACAGAAATTGCCTGCGCATGGGTGTAAAATGCCGCACCACCCGACGCAACAAAATCCCCGCATTCGGAGAAGCTTCATGACTCAGAAATCCGCGTCCGCCCGCGCCGCCGCCGAAAGCGTCCGCTTCCCGGACTATGTCCGCAACGCCAGGGCGCGCGCATGGATCGCCGACATGGTCGCGCTCTGCAAGCCCGACGATGTCCAGTTCGTGGACGGGAGCGACGAGGAGAATTTGCGCCTGTGCACGCAGATGGTGAGCTCCGGCGTGCTCGTCAAACTCGATTCGAAGTTGCGGCCGAACAGCTACCTCGCGCGTTCGCACCCGTCCGATGTCGCCCGCATGGAGGATCGCACTTTCGTTTGCAGCCGGAATCGCGAGGACGCCGGGCCGAACAACAATTGGCTCGATCCGGCGGAGATGAAAGCGAAACTCGGCAAGCTGTTCGATGGCTGCATGCGCGGGCGCACGATGTACGTCATCCCTTTCTCGATGGGGCCGCTCGGCTCGCACATTGCACACATCGGCATAGAGATCAGCGATTCGCCCTACGTCGTCGTCAATATGCGCATCATGACGCGGATGGGGCGTGCCGTGTGGGACGTGCTAGGGGACAAGGGCGAGTTCGTGCCCGCCATGCACTCGGTCGGCCGCCCGCTCAAAGCGGGCGAGAAGGACGATGTCTGGCCGAACAATGCGGAGAAATACATCGTTCAGTTCCCGGAGGAGAAATCGATCTGGTCGTTCGGTTCGGGGTACGGCGGCAACGCCCTGCTCGGCAAGAAATGCTTTGCGCTGCGCATCGCCTCTGTGCTCGCCAAGGAGCAAGGTTGGCTCGCCGAGCACATGCTCATTCTTGGCCTGGAATCACCGCAAGGCGAGAAAACCTATGTCGCCGCGGCCTTTCCGAGCGCATGCGGCAAGACCAATCTGGCGATGCTGATCCCGCCCAAGGCTTTCGCGGGCTGGAAAGCGACCACTGTCGGCGAGGACATCGCCTGGATCAAGCCCGGCAAGGACGGGCGGTTCTACGCGATCAATCCTGAAGCCGGGTACTTCGGTGTCGCACCAGGTACCTCGTATACGACCAACGCCAACGCGATGGACACGCTCAAGGCCAATGTCATCTTCACCAACGTCGCGCTCACCCCGGAAGGCGATGTCTGGTGGGAAGGCATGACCAAGACGCCGCCCGCGCGCCTGATCGACTGGCAAGGCAAGGATTGGAGCCCGGGCTGCGGGCGCCCCGCCGCGCACCCGAATGCACGCTTCACCGTGCACGCGGCGCAATGCCCATCGATCGATCCGCAGTGGGAGAATCCGGACGGCGTACCGATCAGCGCGTTCATTTTCGGCGGGCGGCGCAGCACCGGTGTGCCGCTGGTGATGGAAGCGTTCAACTGGGATTATGGCGTGTACCTGGCCGCGACCATGGGTTCGGAGACAACCGCGGCGAACATCGGTAAGGTCGGTGTGGTGCGGCGCGATCCGTTCGCCATGTTGCCGTTCTGTGGCTATCACATGGGCGACTACTTCAACCACTGGTTGCGCATGGGTCGCGCGATCGACAGTCCGCCCAAAGTTTTCGGCGTCAACTGGTTCAGGTTGGACAAGGACGGCAAATTCCTGTGGCCGGGCTTCGGCGAGAACATGCGGGTGCTGAAATGGATCGTCGAGCGGGTCAGCGGCAAGGTCGGGGCGAGGCAGACACCGCTCGGCTGGATGCCGCGCTACGACGACATCGAGTGGAAAGGACTGGAAGCCGTTTCCCGCTCACAGTTCGACGAGCTGATGAGCGTAGACAGCAAGGTGTGGCAAGGCGAGTTGGACGCGCACGGCGAGCTGTTCGAGAAGCTCAAGTCGCGGCTTCCGCGCCAGTTGGCGCTCATACGCGAGTTGTTCGGCATGAGCCTGTAGCGCTGAGCCCGGAACGATCGGGTAGGAGGCGGGGTCACCCCCGCCTCCTACCCGATGCGCCGTGCAGATGTACGACGCGCAATCGTGCTGGCGACGCTATTCCGGGTACGAGGCGATGCCGTACATGATGAGCAGCGCCTGCGTCGGCTGTGCATCGCGGCCGAAGGCGGCCCGGAAGATGTCGGCAATGACTGTACTGCTGTAGATCTCGGACAGCGCGCGGTTCACCGCGAGCCGCATTGCCGCATCGTCATGCGGCAATGCGATGGCATATGGCTCGAAACCGAGATCCTCGTCCATGACGCCGTACTGAGACGGGTCTTTCACCTTGCGTGCCAGTCCGTGCAGCAGAACCTTGTCGCCGGCGAAAGCGTCGATCGAGCCGGCTTCCAGGGCAGCGACCGCCTCCTCCCGATTCTTCACCGTCACGACAGTCGCCTTTACGGCCTGGCGCGTCATGGCCGTTTCGAGCGCCCTCTGGTTGGTGGTCCCCGCAATTACTGCAATCCTCTTTCCCGCCATGGCGGCAAAATTCGATGCGCTATTCGACCGGCGCACGAGCAGGCCGGTCGTATCGACGAAGATGGGGCTGGAGAAGTCGACCTGCGCCATGCGCGAAAGCGTCGCTGTGGTCGACCCGCATTCCATGTCGATCTGGCGCTTCTGTACCAACTCCAGACGGTTCTGCGAGGTTGTCGCGACCCACTTGATGGCGAGCGGCTGAATCTTGACCTGGCGCCCGATGCTCGCAGCCACTCGTTTGCAGAGGTCGACACTGTAACCGGCCGGCTGCTTGGTCTGATCGACATACGAAAACGGTAACGCATCGGTGCGATATCCGATGGTGATCGTCTTGTTGTTGCGTATCCGTTCCAGGGCAGGGCTCGCGCTCTGCGCCCATACGACAGAGGATGCGAGAAATATCGCCAGTGCTGCGGTGAGTCGAATCATTTATAGCCTCCGATTGACGAATGCGCGAGCATAGTGGCTCGCGATGCAGACGGCAACGGTCATGAGCGGGCTTGGAACGCAGTCGTTTGTGCTCGGCCGCGCAAACAACGCTTGGTCGTGACGGCGGCGCATGCTAGCCTGCGCCGATCCGACCGCGAAGGGCATGCGATGAAACCACTTGACCGACTAACGTATTCGCCGATCATCGAACGGCCTGTGCTGAGTTTGCCCGGCAATGCGCGGGTGGCGGTTTGGGTCATCGTCAACGTCGAGGTGTGGGACATCGGTCGACTGATGCCGCGGCAGGTACTGCCGCCTCCGACTGGTCTCACGCAACAGCCCGACGTGCCGCACTGGTCGTGGCACGAATATGGCATGCGTGTCGGATTCTGGCGCGTGAAGGCCGCGCTCGATCGGCTCGGCATCGTGCCTTCGCTCACCTGCAATGCGCGCGTGTGCGAGGTTTACCCGCAGGTGGCCGCAGCTGCGCGCGACGGCAACTGGGAGTTCATGGGGCACAGCTACGACCAGCGCCCGATCCATTCCGAGCCCGATCAACGGGCCATGATCGGCCGCTCGCTCGATATCCTGGAGCGCTTCACCGGCAAGCGCCCGGTCGGATGGCTGAGCCCTGGTCTCACCGAGACCCTCTACACACCGGAGTATCTCGCCGAAGCCGGGGTGCGCTACATCGCCGACTGGGTGATTGACGACGAGCCGGTCTGGATCGACACGGAGCACGGCGCCTTGGCGGCCATGCCATACACGGTCGAGTTGAACGACATCGCCATGATGCCGGTGCAGCACCACGCCGCGAGCGAGTTCGTGAGTCGTTGCACGGATCAATTCGAGCGGCTGTACGAAGAGGGCAGGCAGCGGCCCAAGATCATGGCAATTGCGGTGCATCCGTATATCTCGGGCGTTCCGCATCGCATCCGCTATTTCGAGCAGGTTCTCGAAATGCTCCGCAGCAAGCCCGGCGTCGTTTTCTGGACCGGCGAGCGTATTCTCAACTGGTTCGAGCGCACGCTGCCGCGCCCAAAGGCCGCATCACGCGCGCGGTCTTGATCCGCTTCGGCGGAAACCGTCGATCCCGGACTCAGAGGCGCGCGCGATTGCGTCCCTTGACAGCCCGGTTGACCACATTGACCGGCCACTCGCCGCGCAGCACTCGCCGCACCTCGTTCGGCGCGCCCGCCTGCAGGCCCTTCATCGCCTGCTCGCTGTACCAGGCGACGTGGGGGTTCACGATCACGTTGTCGCGACCGCGCAGCGGGTGCGGATCGGGTAACGGCTCGGGATCGGTCGTGTCCAGCGCGCAGCCTGCTATCGTGCGTGCGTCGAGCGCGCGAACGAGCGCCGCGGTGTCCACGATCGGCCCGCGCGCGCAGTTGATGAGAAACGCGCTCGGCCGCATGCACGCGAACAACTCGTCGTTGAACATCGCGCGCGTCTGCGCCGTGAGCGGCGGATGCAGCGAGACAATGTCGGCCTGCGCGAGCATTGCCTTCAGCTCGCTCGGCGAGCCCGGAATTCCAGCGGGCACTTCGCCTACGAATGGATCGTGGTAGAGCACCCGCATGCCGAACGCATCCGCCCGCAACGCCACCTGGCGTGCGATATTGCCGAAGCCGACAAGTCCGAGCGTGCCGCCGGCGAGACGGAAAAGCGGCTTCCCTGGCGGTACTTCCCAACGTCCGTCGCGCACCAATCGATCGTAGAACACGACCTTGCGCGCGCAGGCCAGCACCATCGCCATGGCATGCTCGGCCACTTCCTCGATGCAGTAAGTGGGATTGTTGGTGACGATGATGCCGGCCGCGGTGGCGGCTTCCAGATCGATCGTGTCGACACCGATGCCATAGCGGGCGATCAGCTTGCATCGCGGCATCTGCGCCATCACCTCGGCCGTGATCGGACCGGCGTAGGTATTGAGCAGCGCGTCGCAGTTGGCAGCTTGCGCGATGAACTCATCCGGCCTCTTGGATTGCAGGGCGGTGAGCTCGGCAAGCTCGTCCAGGATCTCGTGTTCGACCGCAAGTGAGTCCCACACGTAGTCGGTTATCACAACCTTCGCTTTGGCAACCATGTTACCGCCTCCGAACGCTCATCGAATGAAGAACGCCAAGCCCCTCGGCGACCTGGCCGCATGCGCGTTTGCGCTCGCTTTCCCGGCAAGCAGGCCTGCGCTCTCCCGGGAAGCGCACGGTGACCGGCTCTCGTGCCGCATGCCGCGGACCGTCATGTTGAGTGGTAGATGCCGGCGTTCCAGCAATTCGGCGGACGCCGTCCCGCCGCGACGGCGGCCACATTGTCGACCACCACGTCGGCCATGGCCGCACGCAGGCGCACCGTGGCGCTTCCCATATGCGCCGTCACCACGACATTGGCAAGCGCGAGCAGGCGCGGATCGATGTCCGGCTCGGTTTCGAACACGTCAAGACCGGCACCCGCGATTCTTCCGCTCTCCAAGGCAGCGATCAGTGCTTCCTCGTCGACCACCGGGCCGCGTGACGCATTGACGAGGAACGCGTGAGGTTGCATCAGTGAAAGTGCGCGTGCGTCGATCAAGTGATGTGTCTGGTCGGTAAGCGCGACATGCAGCGAGACGTAGTCGGAGCGGCGCAGCACATCGTCGAAGCCTGTCCAGGTGAGATTCAGCTCGCGTTCCTGCTCGGGTGAGAGGCGCCTGGGATCGTAATAGAGCACCTGCATCTTGAACCCGAGCGCACGCCGTGCCATCTCCTTGCCGACACCGCCCGCACCCAGGATGCCGAGCGTGCGCCCGGAGACATCCGCGCCCGCGAAATACAGCGATTGCGCACCGGGAATGATGCCCTGGCGCGCCTTGCGATCCGATTCCGAGACCCGCCGAGCGACCGTCATCAGCAGCGCCCAGGCGAGATCTGCAGTCGAGTCGTCGAGCAACGCGGACGGGATGGTGGTCACGGGAATGCGGTGCGCGCTGGCTGCCGCGACGTCGATGTTGGCGGGCGTGATGGTCATCGATGCGATCGCGTGTAGCCTCGGGTTGGCATTGATCACCGCGGCCGTGATTCGATCGTGCAGGAGGCAAACCAGGATGTCGCAGCGCCCGACTGCGGCGATCAGCTCTTGCTCGGTCGGAATGTGTAGCGCATCGGGGTTAAGAGCGACCTCGCCCAGGGTGCGGAGGCGCTCTATCGCAGCAGGCGCGATCGGCTGGGTGAGGTAGATTCTCGGACGCATGCTCCCTCTACGCAATGATGCTTCGCAGCCGGGTCGCGCAGATGCGCAAAGCTGCGTGGATTCTAGCGCCAATCATTCGCCGCGAGTTGCGCGACCGCTCGCAACGATGCGCCGCCGCACGGGCAGACCTAGCGCGCCTCGCCCATCCAGCGCACGACGCCGGCCACGCCGTCCACCGCCATGCGCGCACCGTCAGGGATTCGTTGCGTCGCTTCGTGCACGCCGAGCACCATCGGGATGCCGCGTTCGCGTGCGAGCGATGCGAGGTGCGAGGTGCTTCCGCCCAGCTCCGAGACGAGCCCGGCAAGGCGCGGCAGCACCTGGCTGAGCGCCGGCCCGGCCACCTTGGTGACCAGGATGTCACCTGGCGCGACGCGCGCCAGTTCGCACTCGCAATTGACGACCACGGCGCGACCTTCGCCCCAGCCGATGCCGGCCGGGTGGCCGTTCAAGCGCGGATGATGCAACCACGCCTTGTCGGCCTTCTGCGCAGCGCGCATGCGTAGCGGCCGCGCCTGCAACAGCTTGAATCCTTCCTCGTCGAGCGCCCACTCGATCTCGACCGGCATGTTCATGAACCCGGCGATGGCCTTCATCATTCGGCCGAGTTCGGCCGCTTGCCCACGATCGAGGCAGGGGGTCGTCGTCAATGCCTTGGGGACGAGGCGCGCCATGGGCTCGGCACGATGCGTGCAGCCGACGCTATGATCCTTGCGTCCTGCGACAACTTCCGACACTTCGCCCTCGGCGCTTAGCTGATAGCGGTCGGGCGTCACCTCGCCTTGTGCGATCGACGAACCGAGGCCCCAGGTTGCGCTCAATAGCATGCCGCCATCGGCTGTCTGGCTCATACCGCCACCCGCGGCGCGTGCGCTGATCAGAGGCTGCACCAACACAGCCATCGCCGTGTCGGCTGGGTCAAGCCCGTGTGTGGCCATGTAGCGCAGCGCGCGCGTCGCCCACAGCGCCCCCCAGCAGGCGCGCACCGCAGTCATGAACTCCTGCTCGTCTTCGATGCCGAGAAAACTTTCGAACTGGCCGGCGAAGCTCGCGCCCTCGCGGTCTTCCACCAGGGCGGACGAGCGCACGACCAGCAGCGCCCCCGTTTCATCGGCCAGTCGCCTGCGCGCGGCGACCAGCGGCTCGAGAATTTCTGCAATGAGCGGCCGGTCGAGCAACCCCAGCTTCATGTCCAGCGCGTTGCGCCGCGCGCGCACCGCATCGTCAGTGGCGAACGCGCCGCGCGCCGAGCTCTCGAGTCCGAGGGCTTTTACCTGCGCACGATAGGCAGCCGCGGTCAGGCAGAAGCCGCGCGGAACCGGGAAGCCCGCCCGCTGCAACGCAGCCTGATTGGCCGCCTTGGGACCGACCCGGCTTGGGTCGCAGGATTCCGGTGTGCCGAGCTCGAGGATGTAATTGAACATGAGGAGTGATGAACACCAGAGGGTTTGCTTCCCTCTCCCTCAGGGAGAGATCGAGGGTGAGGGAACTATGCGTCCCGCGCGGGGCTTCCCCTCACCCCCCAGCCCCCCCGGAAGGAGAGGGGAGCGTGCTGGAAAACGGGCTTCAGTAAATTAGGCCGAGCGCTGCCTTTACGGCCGTACCGAAAATACCCTGACCTGGTCCTAGTTCGATCAGCGTCCGGCAAGCGTGGAATACCCCGGCATCGGATCGACCACGGTGATCTGCTCCACCGGGAAGTTGGAGATGATCTCGACCTTGTCCTTGTGCACGATCAGCATTTCTTCGATACGCACACCCCACTGGTGCATCTTGCCGTGCTGGGTCTCCAAGGCGAACACCATGCCTTCCTGGATCTCCACCGGATGGTCCAGCGACCAGATGCGCGAGATGACAGGCGGATCGTACTGTGCCAGTCCAAGCCCATGACCCCACAGGTTGGCCGCGGCCTGGTCCTCGTCCTTGTAACCCCAGGTCTCCATCGCGGAAGGCCACTTGGAGGCAATGTCGCGGGTGGTCGCACCGACCTTCACTTCCTTGATCGAATCGTACAGCCACTTCAGCGCCGTCGCGTAGACATCCTTCTGCTCCTGCGTCGGTTCCTTGCCCGCGCAGTAGGTTCGGTAATAACACGACTTGTAGCCATTCCAGGTGAGTGCCGCCAGATCCATGAAGACGATGTCGCCAGGTTTGACGATGCGATCCGAGAAATTACGCCAGTTGGGCCAGGTGTTCGGACCCGAGGAGACGATGACGTCCTCGACGTCCTCCATTCCGGGAATGTTGTAGAGGTACTCCATGATATGCGCGGTGAGCTGGTTCTCGGTGCGCCCAGGTTGCAGGAATTTCATGAACTCCCAATGCGCCGCATCCCCGATCGCGCCCACCATACGCAGGCACTCCTGCTCGTCGGCGTTCTTCACCGCGCGCGCCTCCATCATCGGTGACATGCCGTCGGTCCACTCGATGCCTTCCTCCTTGAAGATCTGGATCATGTTGATGTCGACGAAGTCGACACCAAGCTTCATGCCCGAGACGTTGCTCTTTTTCATCTCCTGCTTGATCGCGTTAGTGAACTTGCGCACCTGCTGCAGCGAGGCAGGACCGGCGGCGCCTTTGATCCAGGCGTACGACCAGCGCACGTTCTCCTTCGGAATCCAGGGTGAGTGGCGTTCGATCTGGAAGCCGATATCGCCCTGCTCGAACAGCACCGGCTTGTCGTCGCCGCACAACATGGCATAGCGCAACCCGGGTTTGAGTCGATTCCAACCCGGGGTGAGCGTGCTCGTGACGTAACGGACGTTCTCGTCGTACATGAGCAGCATGGCGCCCAGACCGTGTGCCTTCATGCGGCTTCGCGCGCGCTCGAGGCGGTAGTTGCGAAGGCGCTCCCAGTTGACCCGCTGTTGCCAATCCAGACCCACCATTCCGAAATTTGCCACGTCGATCCTCCAGTCAGAGCGAATGATGCGCGATCGCAGTCACGCGGCGCCGCGATCCGAAGCACGAAAAATTGTACCACGCGCCCGCGGCATGTCCGGACAAAAGATTCAGCCCGCAAGCTCGATGTCGTGCAGCACCGGATCATGCTCGAGCGCGACCTCGTTCTCGATCAGACGCCCGCAGCCCGGACAGAAGAATTGGCGAAAAACCGGCCGGGCATCGATAAAACGCGCGCTCGCCGTTGTCGAGGATGCGCTTCATCACCGCCTTGACCGCGCCGGCACCGTAGCGTCGGATGAGCGCAACAACGCGGTCCCGGGCAGTGGTGTTGCCGGCGAGTTGGGCGCGGAAGTCGAGCGCGACCGCGGCGGGCTTGCGCGAGGCACGCAGGTACAGCTCCTCGATGTCGCGCCGGACGCAATCGCCCTCGACGATCTTCACCGGCGGAATCAGGATACCCTCGTCGAACGCGTCGCGCGCCGCGGGGCAGAAACTCCCGGGCGGGATGCCGCCGATATCGTATTGATGCAGGCAGTTGGTGACCCAGCAGAACAGCGCCCGCTCCCAGACGTATGGCTTGTTGCGACCGTCGAACAGGCCATCGGAGATGGCGCTCAAGCGTGCGGGGGTCATGAGGTGCTTTCGAACGTCAGAACGAAGTTACCGAATTCGTCGACATGAAAGCGGACGCCCGGCTGGACCACGACCGTCGTAGTGCACGTTTCCATGATCGCCGGGCCGGTCAAGGCATTGCCCGCAAGCAGTTTATCGCCGTCGTACACGGCGGTGGCAACGAGCGCTCTGGCCTCAGACCACCAGATGGCGCGCGTGCATCCGCTCATGCGCTTCGCGCCTCAGTGCGGCAACGATCGCATCGATGCGCGCGGCATCGAACGGCGTGGCCAGGATCTCGGCATGTTCGAGGATGTGCAATACGTCGGCTACCGCGGCGCCGAAGGCACACCAGGTCGATGCCGCCTCCTTCTGTGGCACGACGACGCGCCCGATACCGAGCTCGCGTGCAAACGCGCCCGCGCTGTCGGGCCCTACGCTAATGCGCTGCGATTCGGCGTCGACTCGAACCAGACTACCGCCGCCGCTGCCGATCGATGACGACGCAATCGGTGAACGTGCCGCCGATGTCGATACCGACTAGGAAACCGGTCGCGTGATCGGCCACAGGCATCACGTCGAGAGCGCATACCCCGGCATCGCGGGCACGCTCGATCGATCCCGGCGGTTGCGAGCTTCCGGCGTCATTGCAAAGGCCACGATGATCCTCCCCTTCGGCGAGGCATGGTAGCGGCTCCCGTGCCGCGATGTCCATCTGCGCCGCAGAATCGTTCCGGATGGTTGTGCGGGCACAGAATCAAGGTCGCGCGCAGCGAGCAGGATGTCCGCCACGACCTGCTGCGTGATGGGGCGAGCGCCTAGCCCGATAACGACAGCGCGTGTTACAGTCCTCGCATCGCTGACACTTCCAACACCGACGCCGGAACAACGCGCCGGCGCCGGGACGCGACCGCATGCCGTTCTACCGCTTCGAGCAGTTCCAGAGCCGATTGCTCACCCCGCACCTGTCCAGCGGCGCGGCGCCCGTGATCGAAGGCCGCTATATGTCCTTCTGCCTTCTGCACAAAGAGGCGGGCACGGGTTCGGAGTTGCATTACCATCCGAATGAGCTGCTGATTTTTCCCATTCGAGGCAAGATCAATGCGATCGTCGGGACGGACCGACGCATCGTCGCGCCCGGCACGTTCGTGCACTGCCCGGCATACGCGCGCCACTCGATGAAGGCGGCCGAAGACGGTCCGGTCGACTATCTATACATCAAGGACATGATCGACGGTGAACGCAAGCGCTGCGGGCCGGGGGACATCGCTCATCTGCCACGCGGCGGTACTTGGACGCTGGTCGCATCCGCACCGGCGACTCGATATGCTGCGGTGCGCTCGACTGCGTGGCTCGAGCGCAAGATCGATACCATGAGCCCCGAAGAGCAGGCGCGGGCGCGAGTCGAGCGCAAGGCAAACTAATCGAAGGGAGGCATGATGGGGCGGGCGAAGCCGCCGGCATTGCGCGTGGGATTCGTCGGCTTGGGCATCATCGGATCGGCGCTTTCCAAGCATCTGCTCGCAGCCGGATTCGATGTCAGCGGTTACGACACCGATGCGGCGCGGCGGGCTTTGCTGGGCGAACGTGGCGGTCGCCCGCTCGCTTCGGCGGCGGCAGTAGCGGCACGTGCTGACGTGGTGATCACGGCACTGGCGAGCTACGCGGCGTACGAGTCCGCCTATTTCGGTCCGGACGGCATCGCGCAGGGCGGCTGGCGCGCTAGCACGCGACAGACGCGGCGCGATCGCGCGCATGCGTCTCGGCGTGCGCTGCTCGTGGCCGACGTGAGTACGATGCCGCTCGAGCGCAAGACCGGCGCGCGCGAGCGCCTCGCGCAACGCGGTATTCGCATGCTCGATTGCCCGATCAGCGGAACTGGCGCGCAGGCGGAGAGCAAAGATATCGCCGTCTATGCGAGCGGTCCTGAGGCGGATGTGCGCGGCGTCTGGGCCGTGCTGGAAGGTTTCTCGCGCAAGGTTTGGTTCGTTGGCGAGTTCGGTGCGGGCTCGAAGCTGAAGTACGTGGCGAACCATCTGGTCACGGTTCACAACGTGGCCGCGGCGGAAGCGCTGACGCTCGGGATCAAATCCGGCCTCGAACCGCAATTGATGCTCGAAGCGCTGAGCAGCGGCGCAGGTACCTCGCGCATGCTGGAGGTGCGCGGAGCGCTCATGCTCGCAGACGACTACGAACGCCCGACGATGAAATGCGACGTCTATCAGAAGGATATCGATATCATCGGGGATTTCGCCACGCGCCTGCGCTGTCCGACGCCGTTGTTCGATGCATCGCGCGCGCTCTATAGCGCCGCGCTGGCGCAAGGTCGAGACAAACAGGACACTGCGGCGGTATGCGCGGTATTGAAGCAGATGGCCGGAGTGGCGCCCGCGACGGCGCGCCCGGCGACGGCAGTACGCACACGAACGCGAAAGGGGTAACGCAATGAGTACGAGCATGAATGTCGGCAGCCAGGCCGACCGCACCTTGTCGTTGAACATGACACTTCTCTCTCACCACGAGCTGGACGGTTTTGGCGGAGTGGGCGAAGGGGTGGCGATGCAGATGGCCAAGGACGGCCGACGCATCCTCTGGCTCGCGCACGAGTCGGCGCCAAAGAACTTCACTGCTGTCGACGTGAGCGATCCGCGCGCGCCGAAGATGGTCGTGCAGACCGATCTGCCACACGCACAGGTGCGCTCCAACTCGCTCGAAGTCTCAGGCGATACCCTCGCTGTGGCCTACCAGACCAAGCAGGTCGGGATGAAGCCGGCCGGATTCGATTTGTTCGATATCAGCGTGCCGGAGAAGCCGCGTCTGATCGCGCACTTCGATGCCTCCGGGCCGCATTCGCGCGGAGCGCACTGCTTGTGGTTCGTCGATGGCGAAACCGTCCACATGGCCTCGGGCGCGGCGGATTTCCAGCCGCGCAATCCCAAGGACGATCAGTTCTACCGCATCATCGACGTGCGCAATCCGAGCAAACCGACCGAAGTCGGCCGCTGGTGGTATCCCGGCACCCGCGAGGGCGACAGCGAGCCGCCGGTGCGGCGCATGCCGAAGTTCGATTCGGGCTACCGTGCGCACAACACCAATGCGTATCCCGAACGACCCGATCGCGCTTACATCGGCTATATCGATGGCGGCGCGGTCATCCTCGACATTTCCGACAGGGCGCAGCCGAAGCTCGTGGCGAACTGGCGCCATTCGCCGCCGAACACCGGTTTCACCCACACCGTGATGCCGCTTCCCAAACGCGAACTGCTGATCGTGACCGACGAGTGCACAAAGGACGACGGCGCCGACTGGCCGAAGATGACCTGGGTGGTGGACAACCGCGACGAGACCAACCCCGTGCCGATCGCGACTTTTCCGCTGCCGCCGGTGGAGGTGTTCGCCAAGCGCGGCGGCCGCTACGGCTCGCACAACCTGCACGAGAACCCCCCGGTGAAGTGCGCGCATCGCGACGACCGGATCGTGCTCGCGACGTTCTTCAACGGCGGCATGCGGGCGTTCGATATCTCCAACCCTTACCAGCCGGTAGAGGTGGGTTACTTCGTTCCCGGCGCGCCGAAGATGTCGCCCAAGGGCTCGGTTCAGATCAACGACGTGTACTGGGACGATCGTGGCGTCGTGTTCTGTGTCGACCGCTTCGCGGGCGGATTGTATGCGGTGGAGATGAAGATCTAGCGTTACATGAGCAGCAACGGATTCACGCTTGCCGGCGGACGCGACCCGTTCGCCGGCCGCATCCCCATAAGCGTCATTACGGGCTTCCTCGGCAGCGGCAAGACCACGCTGCTGAAAAAGCTGCTGCGCCACCCGGAAATGTGCAACGCCGCCGTCATCGTCAACGAGTTCGGCGAGGAGTCCATCGACCATGAGCTTCTCGAAACGTCCTCCGAGCGCATGGCGCTGCTCGACAACGGCTGCCTCTGCTGCACGGTACGCACCGATCTGCAGGAGACCCTGCGCGACATCCTCACCAAGCGCTTGCATGGTCAGGTGATCCAGTTCGATCGCGTGTTCGTCGAGACCACGGGTCTGGCGGACCCCGCCCCCGTGGTACAGACGCTTGCAAGCGATTCGCTGCTGGCAGACAAGTTCCGACTCGACTGCGTCGTCACATTGGTCGATGCGGTCAATGGCCTGCAGCAGCTCGACACATTGAACGAGCCGCTCAAGCAGGCCGCAATAGCCGATCGGCTGCTCTTGAGCAAGACCGATCTCGCCAGACCCGAGCAGGTGGCGGCGCTGCGAGCGCGGCTCGCCGACATCAATCCGCAGGCCGTGTTGATCGAGGTGGTGCAAGGCGAAGTCGATCCGGCGCTGTTGGTCGATGTCGGGCTCGCCACGCGCAACGTTCCGGCCGAGAAGCTCTCACGCTGGATCGGCCCGCTCGCCGCCCCGGTCGGCTCAAGCGGGGGCAGTGGACTCAGCCCGCACGCGGGACACTCATCCGGCATCGAATCGTTTTGCCTCTGGTTCGAGCGGCCGTTCACCTGGTCCTCGTTCGAGACCTGTATGACGGTGCTTACGTCGCTGCGCGGTCCCGATCTGTTGCGAGTCAAAGGCCTGGTCAACGTCGAAGGCGAGGCGGGGCCAGTGGTGGTGCAAGGCGTGCAGCACATCTTCCATCCGCCAGCCACGCTGCCCGCATGGAGCGACAGCGACCATCGCTCGCGCATCGTCTTCATCACGCGCCGGATCGAGCGCGAGACGATCGAAAACCTGTTCCGGGCAGTGGGTGCGCTCGGTACCATGCGGGCCGGTTAACCCGGACGCGCATCCCGGCTACAATCGCCATCAACACTTCGAGCAACCCGCGTCCCGGACACTGGGAGGAGCGAAGGCGTGACTGCAAAATGGCAGAAGCCGCCGCCGAACATGCGCAAGGATACGATCCTGAGCCATGCCGGACGCTCCCCCGAGCGTTTCGACGGCGCGGTGAACGTGCCGGTGATCCGGGCATCCACGATCCTGTTCCCGGATGTGGAATCACACGAGGATCGAGGCGACCGCTTCTCTGGCGTTCGCTATGGCCGCTCGGGTACGACGACGCGTTTCGCGCTGGAAGAAACGCTGGCGCAGCTGGAGGGCGCGGCGCGCGTGTGCGCCGTCGGCTCGGGGCTGGCGGCGGTCGTCGTGGCGATGCTCGCCTTCTGCCGCGGCGGCGACCATGTTCTGGTCGCCGACAATGTCTACGGGCCGACGCGCAGCTTCTGCCTCGGACGCCTGCAGCGCATGGGCGTCGAGATCGAGTTCTACGATCCCGAGCTCGGCGGAGCGATCGAGCGGCTGCTGCGCGACTCGACGCGGCTGGTCTATTGCGAATCGCCCGGTTCGCTCACGTTCGAGATGCAGGACATCCCGGCCATCGCCGCAGCGGCGCACGCACGCTCGATTCCCGTGCTCGCCGACAACACATGGGCGACTCCGTATTTCTTCCGTCCGTTCGACAAGGGCATCGACGTCTCGATCCACGCCGCCACCAAGTACATCGTTGGTCACGCCGATGTCATGCTCGGAACGATCGGCGCAACCCCCGAGCACTGGCGCACGATCCGGCAGACCGCGGCGGACTACGGCTACACCGCGAGCCCGGACGATTGCTACCTTGCCTTGCGCGGATTGCGCACGCTCGCACCGCGACTGCGCACGCAGCAGGCGAGTGCGCTGGAAGTCGCGCGCTGGCTCGAGCGGCGCCCGGAGGTGGCGCGTGTGCGCTATCCCGCGCTCGCGAGCGACGCCGGCCATGCCCTGTGGCGGCGCGACATGTCGGGCGCGGCTTCGCTGTTCGGGGTCGAATTGAGGCCCTTTCCAGATGCGGCCGTGAAGGCAGCGATCAACTCGCTGCATTTTTTCGGCCACGGATCGAGCTGGGGCGGATTCGAGAGCCTTGTCACCTATCCCAAGCCCGAGCAGTTGCGCACCGCCACGATCTGGCGGGGTGGTCCATTGCTTCGCCTGCACATCGGGCTGGAAGACCCGGCGGACCTGATTGGTGATCTGGAAGCGGCACTCGCGCTCTTGCACGCAACGGTTTGAGGATGCTGCGATGAACGACACCGGGCAACGCCAGTAGTCACATACAAGGAGGAATCGTGTTTCCTGTCAATTACGTGCGAGCGAAATCGTTGAAGCATGCGGTCGAGCAGCTGGCTGCGAATCCGGACGCCAAGCTGCTGGCAGGCGGGATGACGCTGCTGCCAACGCTCAAACAACGGCTCGCGCGCCCATCGCACCTGATCGACATCGGCGCCTTGCGTGCACTGCGGGCGATCAAGCGCAGTCGGGACAAACTATCGATCGGCGCCGGCGTACGCCACTACGAGGTTGCAGCCTCGGCGCTGGTGCGCGAGGCCATTCCGGCGCTTGCGTACCTCGCGGGCCAGATCGGCGATCCGCAAGTGCGCAACCTTGGCACGATCGGCGGCTCGGTAGCCAATAACGACCCGGCCGCCGACTATCCGGCGGCAGTACTCGGGCTCGCTGCAACGATCCTCACCAACAGGCGCCGCATCAAGGCGCAGGACTACTTTCAGGGCATGTTCGCGACCGCTCTGGAGGACGGTGAGATCATCACGCGGATCGTGTTTCCGCTGCCGAAGAAGGCGGCCTACGAGAAATTCCGCCACCCCGCTTCGGGCTATGCGATGACCGCCGTGTTCGTGGCGGTTACGGGGCGTGGTGTCAGGGTTGCGGTGACCGGAGCAGGGCCTGGCGTATTCCGCTGGACCAAGGCCGAGCGCGCGCTCGGCAAGCATCTCGCGCCCGAAGCGGTCGAGAAACTGAGCGTCGATGCGCAGGCGATGAACGAAGACATGCATGCCTCACGTGAATATCGCGCGAACCTGGTCAATGTCATGACCCGGCGCGCAGTCGCGAAGCTGTAATCACACCACAGGACGATAAATGGCCAAGATCAGACTCACCGTGAACGGCGTGACGCACACGCGCGAGGTCGAGGACAGGACGCTGCTGGTGGACCTGATTCGCGACGGACTCGGCCTTACCGGGACGCACATCGGTTGCGATACCACGCAGTGTGGCTGCTGCACGATCCACATGAACGGCCGCGCGGTGAAGTCGTGCACCGTGCTGGCGGCGCAGGCCAATGGTGCCGAGATCGTAACGATCGAGGGCATGGCGAAGGACGGCCGGTTGCACCCGGTACAGCAGGCGTTTACCGATTGTCACGCACTGCAGTGCGGCTTCTGCACGCCCGGCATGATCATGGCCGTAGCCGGGCTGCTCAAAGACAATCCTCATCCCAGCGACGAAGAGATCTACCGCGGGCTCGAAGGCAATCTGTGCCGTTGCACCGGCTATATCAATATCGTCAAGGCGGTGAAACAGGCCGCCGGGCAGGAGCACTCGTAGCGCTTCGGGTCGATGTCCTTATGCGCGGCTAGTGGCCGCGCGCCAGAGCCCCGAATCCGAACTCGCCGGCCTGGTCGACTTGAAACACGCCCCGGCCGAGGTCTTCGTTGATGTAGCGCGTGTGCTGTCCGAGGCAGACCGTGACGCCCGCGCACAAGCATTCGCCAGCGACGATTCTCGCGTTCTCGGCGAACTTCGCCTCCGCTTCGAGCTCCCTCTTGCGCCTCATCTGCTCGACGATCTCGGCGCACACGTCCCCTAGCGCGACTCGAGCTTTGTCGTACAACGCCTGCTTGTCGGCGCGTCCTCGCAGGAGCTTCACGAGCTTGCTCACGTCCTCGTGTTCCCTGAGCTTCGCTGCCAGCCGCTGCCTGTGGCGCTCGATTTCCCGCTGCAGTTCGGGATCGATGCCGACCGTGATCTGAGTAGGCGCTGAACCTTCGCCACCGAGAAAGTCGGCCGCGACCAGGAGCGTCGCGCGCACGCGCCCGCCGAGGATCCGGCCCTTCCTGCCCTTGCCACCCGCTCGCACCTGCTCCAGACCCGTGATGTCCGACTGCACGATCGACTCGGCGACCTGAACCGTGTGTCGCGCCTCGATCACTGCGTTTTCGATGAAGTGCGCGCTGATGTTGCCTGCGGCCGAGATCCGGGCCGTGCGTGCGGTCACACCGTGGCGCGCCTCGCGCGGCACCAGCGAGTGGCCGATGATGCCGCCATCGACCTTGATATCACCCCCTGCGGACACCTCGGCCGACTCGATCACCCCTTTGACAACCACGTCGCCGTCTGCGTGCACCTTCATGCCGCTGCGAATGTCACCACGCACCTCGATGCTGCCGGGGAAGTGGACGTTGCCCACCGAAAGATCGATATCGTCGTAGCGCACGATCGGCTCGACGGAAACGCCGTCGCGCTGCAACAGCGGCTGCCCGGAGATTTCGGCCAACAGTAGATCCGGATCGTCCGGACTCGGCGCCGCGCCTTGCAGCCGCGACGCGAATACGAGGTCCTTGCTCGGAGGGGCAGGTACGACCTGACCGTATACGTTGCAACCCGCCGCTCCGGGCTGCGGTGGATGACGTCGCATCAGGGCCTCGCCTGCACTGACTGATGGAATGTCGCCGAGATCGCAGAAGTCGACGTGCCCGCTGTCGTCGATCTGCGGATGCCGCTGCCGGTTCAGGTCGACCAGGGGCTCCAATATCGCGTCCAGGCCCGGCCGCGGTGGCATACCTCGGGCGACCCGGAGACGCTCGCCGCAGCGCTCGACGGCCGCCTCGACCGCGGCCGCGTCCACGCCTTCGCGCACGTTACGAGCGCCCAATGCCGCAACCGCGTCCAGTGCGCTGGCTGGTTTGCCGCCGCGTGCAGCGATCACGGTGAGCCAGGCGCTCATCTCATCGGGCTCGACCTCGATACGGTACTCTGCGCCGGCGCGGCGCGCGATCACGAGCGCGCACGGCTCGCTGCGACGGATCTTGACGGCGGCGGCACCGAGGCTGCGTTCATCGAATGCGAGCTCGGCAAAGCCGTTGGCGCCGGCGAACTCACGCAAGCCGGACACGTCCACGGACCGCCGCGCGTTCCCCTCGGCGGGGACATATCTCAGGACGAGCTGCTGCGCCTCGTCCTCGACCAGACTGACACCGGGCAACTCCATGCATCGCTCCGCTGCAGCTGCGCGTGGGCGCAAATCGAACACATGTTCTCGATGCAGGCGAGCAGTCGCCAATCTCAGCTATTCATCGGCGTATTCTTGTGACCGTGCGCCTCATCTCGTCATACTGAAGCAACGACCGCGGCTCAGGCTGCCAATTGGCAGCCTGAGCCGGGCTGCGCCCTGGACTTGAGCGCGCCCGGCGCTAGCCGCCATATTCCGGACCGGAGACGGCGCCGCCGCGGGCTTGCTTCGTTCGCTGGTTGTAACGGCCGATTACGACAAAGTCTTAATCGATATGGACGCCGGCATCGCGCACCACGTCGGCCCACTTGCGGATTTCGCTGCGGATATAGGCGCCAAGCGCGTCCGGCGTCCCGCCAACGGGGTCGATGGCGGAGTCGTGCAGCAGCTTGGCATAACTCGGCCGCTCGAGTGCCGCTACCACCGCGCGATTGAGCCGGTCGATGATGACCACCGGGGTGCCCGCCGGTGCCAGCAGGGCGTACCAGACCCCCGCGTCATACCCTGGGACTCCGCTCTCGGCAACGGTTGGCAGGTTGGGAAGCGCCTTCGGGCGCGTGGCCGTGCTCACCGCCAGCGCACGAATGCGCCCGGACTGGATGTGACCCCGGCCCGACGCCCAGGTGGTAAACAGCACCTGCACCTGGCCGGCGATCAGATCCACCAGCGCAGGACCGCCACCCTTGTACGGGACGTGTAGCATCTTGATGCCGGTCATGCTCTTCAGCAGCTCCGTACCGAGGTGCGCGCCGCTGCCGTTGCCCGAGGATGCATAGGCAAGCTCGTTCGGCCGCTTGCGGGCGAGCGCGATGAGCTCCTTGACGTTCTTCACGGGAACCGAAGGGTGCACCGTCAGCACGTAAGGACCTTGCGCGAGCAACGTGATCGGCGCGAAATCCTTGGCCGGGTCATACGGGAGCTTTCTGAACAGACTCCGGTTCACCGCAAGCTGGGCGGTGAGCCCCATGACGATGGTGTAGCCGTCAGCCGGCGCCTTGGCAGCGTACTCCATGCCGATGTTGCCGCTGGCGCCGCCGCGGTTGTCGACGACGACCTGTTGGCCGAGTAATTCGGCGAGCGCTTGCGCGAGCGGTCGGGCGATGGTGTCGCTGCCGCCCCCGGGCGGGTAGGGCAGCACCAGTCGGATAGATTTGGCCGGGTAAGTCTGCGCCCATGCTGGCGCGCAGAGGGCGGCGAGCGCCGCCAGGATGATCGATGGGCGCTGCATGCTTCCTCCTTTGCCGCTCGGCACTGTCGTGTCGTTCGTTCTACCTTGAGATCCAGATTCGGATTCTACGCGACGCGGCGTGGCGTCAAAGCGGATGCTTTCGATCGGCCGAGCGCTAGCGGCATCCGGCCCTCGCGTCGTATCGCGCAAGCGGGCGGCGTAGGACCATGGTGCAGCACACGCCTGCATCGAAGCCTCCTGCGGTCAGCGGTCCGGATGCCGTGCCTCGCCGAATGCATGCGCGGAAGCGAAAAGCGGCGCCCATCCGAAGCGAAACGCGTTGGCTGGGATCACCGGATTCGGCGAATATACGGACCATGATCGGCCCGGGCCGCGGCCCGCTGCCGTCGATGCAAGGAGCCGATTGCCCATGCAACGCCCGCCCCTGGACATACTCTTCCTGAGTGACGCCGATGTCACGGCACTGGCGATTCCGCCCGGCGATGTCACCGCAGCCGTTCATGCGGCGTTCGCCGCAAGTAATGACGATCAGGCGCTCACTGGACATCAGCTCGAGATCGCCGTCGACGCGGGCCTGGATTTCAAGGCCAAGGGCGCGGTGCTCAAGCCGAGAGGGCTCGCGGCGGTGAAGTGGTTCGGCTTCGCGGGAGATAACGCCGAGCGCGCTCTGCCGAACTTCATCCCGGTAATCGTGCTGAACGCGCTTCCCACCGGCAAGCCGGTGGCGATCATGGATGGCCATTGGATCTCGGGCGTGCGCACCGCGGCGATCAGCGCGGTCGCGGCCCGCGTACTGGCACGGCCGGACACCGCCTCGGTCGGCTTCGTCGCCGGCGGGCTGCAAGCGCAGTCGCACCTCGCGGCGCTGCGGGCGCAGTTTCCGATCGAGCGTATAAGTGTCTACAGCCGTCGCGGCGAAAGCGCGCAGCGGCTGGCGGCTCACGCCCATGGGTGCGGAATCGAAGCTGTCGTGTGCAACGACCCGCGCGACGCCGTGCGCGGTCACCCGATCGTGATCACGAGCGTGCCGCGCATGACCGATCATGCGCACTTCCTGGATGTGGCATGGATCGATCCGGGCGCCTTCGTCTCCATGGTGGATGCCGGCCGCTCCTGGCGGAAGGCGTCGCTCGCCGCGTTCGACCTTCTGCTCACCGACTATCGCGACCCGACCACCAGGCGATCGACCGAGAAGCTCAACTTCGACGGCACGTTCGACATCGATTTGTGCTCCCTCGTGGGTGCGAGCGGCACTCCCGCGTTGGCCGCGGGCGCGCGTCGCGGCCTGATTTTCGGCGGTTCGGGCCT
Source organism: Burkholderiaceae bacterium (assembly GCA_011525945.1). Classification (GTDB taxonomy): domain Bacteria; phylum Pseudomonadota; class Gammaproteobacteria; order Burkholderiales; family WYBJ01; genus WYBJ01. Next base: position 37,255 of record WYBJ01000195.1, read on the forward strand.
GGCCGATGCCGCCGTCGCAGCACTGGTGTACGAGCGCGCGCAAGCAGCCGGCGCGGGGAAGCGCCTCGCATTGTGAGCGATGTTACGCAGCACGCTCGCGACATCCGAACGGATCCCGCAAAGGTCTACAGCGAAGCCATGCGGGCGGCCTGCACGTACACGCCTGGAAAGCTGTCACGATTGACTACGGTACCGCGAGCGCCTAGCCTTTGCACATGGAACCGACCTTTCGTTCGCTACACCCTTTGTTCGTCGCCGAAGTCGAAGGCGCCGACCTGCGTCAGACGAACGCACAGGCGCTGCTCGACAGGATCCGAGCAGGCATGGACCGATACGCGGTACTCGTGATCCGCGATCAACCCCTGACCGATGCCGAGCAGCTCGCGTTCGCGCAACGTCTGGACGGCGCACTGCACACCAAAACCGGTATCAGCGCCTTGCAGAAGAACCGCTTCGGCAACGAGGCTCTGACCGATATCTCGAACGTGAGCGAGCAGGGCGAGCTCATGCAGGCGGAAGACCGACGCCGCGCCTACAGCCTGGCGAACCGCCTGTGGCATACCGATGCCTCGTTCCAGGATCCGCCCGGCCGTTATTCCTTATTGCATGCGCGCGTAGTGCCGCCGGTTGCCGCGGATACGGAGTTCGCCGATATGCGTTCCGCGTACGATGAGCTGCCTGGCGGGATCAAGGCGCGCATCGAGGGCCTGCAGGTGCATCATTCGATCGCCTATTCGCGCCAGACGCTCGGCTTCGAGTTCTCTGACGACGAAAAGGAGAAGCTCAAGGGGGCGGTGCAGCCGCTGGTGCGAACGTTGCCGCGCACCGGCCGCAAGTCGCTGTACCTCGCCTCGCATGCGCATCGTGTCCTGGGCTGGCCGGTCCCGGACGGGCGCCTCCTACTCAGGGATTTGAGCGAGCACGCCACTCAGCCCAGGTACGTCTACCGCCACACGTGGCGCGTCAGTGACCTGGTGATCTGGGACAACCGCTGCACCATGCACCGTGCGACACCGTTCGAGGACCTCACGTACCGGCGCGAGTTGCGGCGCGTCACCACGCTCGACATCGAGCCGACGCCAGCGCTCGCCGGAGGTGGCTGAGCCGAAGCAACGCCTGCGCACGGGGCGCGCTCGCATTCGAGTGCCAGCGGCGCTCGGTCGGCATTCAACCAGTCAGGGAGCGAGACCATGAAGATCAAGCGTATCGAGCACGTCGGCGTGGTGGTACGCGACGTGGAAGCGAGCCGGCGTCTGTGGGAGGACTGCTTCGGCATCAAGCTCGGTGGGGTGGAGGAAAATTCCGTCCGCCGCCTCGCCCTCTATCCGGTAGGCGAGTCGATGGTGGAGCTGATTGCAGGCACGGCACCGGACACCCGGCACGCGCAGATGGTCGCCGAAGGCAAGGGCGGGCTCAATCACATCTGCTTCGAAGTCGAGGACATCGACGCCGCGCTCGCCGAGTTGAAGGCCAGGGGAATTGCGCTCATCGACCAGGTGCCGCGCATCGGCCATGCGGGCTGCCGCATCGCATTCATCGATCCTGCAGCGACCGAGAACTGCCTGATCGAACTGGCGGAACTGCCCGCGGACGGCACGCATACCTCGGCATGAGCGTCACGTTGCGTACCGCTTCAGGGGTATCACCGACAACCGCAGCGTGCAGCGCGGAAGAAGGATGGAAACGAGGCAGTTTCGTTCTTCCCGCGGATCGATAATGCGGAAATCGAACCTGTCCCCGTTCCCTCAGCGGCCGCGCGCGTACTTGCCAAAGGCGGTTTGGTAGCGCTGCGGATCGAACCCGAGCAGCAATCCTTTGCTCGTCTCGATCAGCGGGCGCTTGATGACACCAAGCGCTTCCAGTATGAGCTCAGCCGCACGCACCTGGTCGAGCCCTTGCTGTCTCGATGGTGGCAGTCGGCGGAACGTATTGCCTCGGGTATTGATCAGCTCCTCCCAGGGCACCCGCTCAAGCCACGCTTTCACCTTTTCGCCCGGGATACCGTTCTTCTTGTCGTCGTGCAAACGGTACTCAATCTCGCTAGCGCGTCAGATCGACCAGGTGCGCATAGACCTTGTCGTCGACCGTAATGACGCCAGCGCTCAGCGACTTCTGTCGATGTGATTGACTGCCATCCCCGGGCATTCGCATACGCGCATGCCCTGGCAGCGCGCGGCTCGCCGTGACGATGTGGCGAAACTCTGCCGCCTTTGCCGGGAAGCCTCCGCCAGGCGCGATGCGATCGGGATCGAAAACGACAAAGAACAGCCCATAGCCGCCGGTGCCGGCGACAACCGGCGCACTACCGGCCAGGATCCCGAGCAATTGCACCGCAATCGAAAGCGCGCTGCCGCGCTGCGCGCCCCAGGGCATGAAGGCGCCGTCGAGTGCCGCTTGCGGATCGCGCGTCATATTGCCGAGCGCATCGACGGCGACATCGGCCGGCAACGGCTGCCCTCTGGCTTGTGCGAGCACGACCTCACCCCAGGCGATCGCCGAAGTGCCGATGTCGATGACTACCGGGTCGGGAGCGCAGGGAAAGGCGAGCGCGAACGGGTTCGTGCCCATGATACGCTCGGCGCCGCAGAACGGTGCCACGCGAGCCGTGGTGTTGGTCGTGTGCAGCGCCACGAAACCCGCCCGCGCCGCGCGCTCCACATAGTAAGCGCAGCGCCCGCTGAACCAGGTGTTCGCGGCCGTCACGACCGCGACCCCGTGGCGGCGCGCGATCTCGATCGCCTTGTCGACGGCAACTACCGAGACGACGTAGCCGATGTTGTCGCCACCGTCGATGTGCGCGAAGCATCCGTCTTCACGCACGACCTGGATAGGGGAGGGCGCAGAAGCTTTCGTGCGTAACTCCCGGACGATTGCGAGCACCCGCGGCAGGCTGGAAAACTCATGCCCACACAACGCGGAGTCGATCAGGTGGTCGGTAACCTGACGAGCATGGTCGCGCGGAAGGCCGTGGCGGCACAATGCCGCGACCGCCAGCTGACTTGCCTGTTCTATGGTGAGCTTCATGTCGGCTGCAAAGCGGGCGCAAACGATGCAGTGAGGCTCGTTCGCATCGTGCGCCTGCCCATATTATCGGAGCTCCTGGGCTAACATGGCGGTACACATTCATGCAGGACAGCGAACAGCGATGACGTTCACAAACGGACCTGACCATACGACCCGCACTGCGGTCGCATCAGCGGCACCGCCGCATGCGGTGCGCGGAGCCCGGGTATGATGCCGTGAATCGCGCCTTCGCCGGATGCATCGTCGCCACGATCGTTGGCGGGCTCGCGCTCGACAGCCTGGGCGCGCGCTGGAGCCAACCAGCAGTCGATGTCCTGGCGTGGAGCCTGTTTGGCGCGCTACTGTGGCGAAGCAAGCCGGCGCAGCGCACCGCTTTGACCGCATGCCTGTTATTTGCAACCGCCGGCGAGGTGGTGCTTGCCCTCGTCTGGCGCATCTACGACTACCGCCTGGGCAATCTGCCGTTGTTCGTGCCGCCGGGCCATGTGCTGTTATATGCGCTGGGCTGGTGGCTGTGCCAGCGCCTACCCATTCGCGCGATGTCTGCGGCGTGCGCATTGATCGTCCTGAGCGCCCTCGCACTCGCGCTGACCGGCCGCGACCAACTGAGCCTCGCACTCACAGGGTTGTTCGTGTTGTGCATGCGCTACGGCCCGGCGCCGAAGCTGTACGCGACGATGTTCGTCCTGGCGCTGGCGATGGAGCTCTGGGGCACATGGCTCGGCGCCTGGACGTGGCGAACGCAAGCACCATGGCTCGGCTGGCACACGCTCAACCCGCCATTCGCTGCAGGCGCCTTCTACTGTGCGCTCGACTGGCTCGTGGGGCTGGTGCGCCGCCGGGCACCGAGCGCACGACTTGTCCCGCAGCGGCCGCTGTAGACGTCGTTGCGAGTGCAGATTTATCGAGACCTCGCCCGGGACTACAGACGGTGGCCGAGTCCGGCATCCCGGGCTACGAGGTCGACCAGTGGTACGGCATCGTCAAGCCGTAACAGCCCGCATACCGATACGGGCACCGTCACGCAGGATTCGGAGCTCGCGGGCACGACGCCGCGGGTTTCCGCAGGCAACGGGCCGCCCTCATAACAGGCCGCTGCCGAAATACCAGGCGAGTGCAGCGATCAGCGCCGAGCAGGGGATCGTCAGCACCCACGCCCAGACGATTCTACGCGCCACCCCCCAGCGCACCGCTTTGACGTTACGTACCGAACCCACGCCGACGATCGCCCCGGTTATGGTATGCGTGGTGGAAACCGGGATTCCCAGGCTCGTGGCAAGAAACAGGGTACAGGCTCCGCTAGCCGATGCGCAGAAACCGCCTGCCGGCTTGAGCTTGGTAATGCGCTGGCCCATCGTTTTTACGATGCGCCAACCGCCGAACAACGTTCCCAGCCCCATCGCGGCCTGACAAACGAGCACCACCCAAAGCGGCAACGGATCGTTCGGACCCAACATGGCCGCCGCGATCAGCAGCATCCAGATGATACCCATGGTCTTCTGTGCATCGTTGCTGCCATGTCCCAAGCTGTAGGCTGCGGCCGAGATGAACTGCAGTTGCCGAAACAGCCGGTCCACGCGCTGCGGCGTCGCCCGCCGCGCAAGCCAGGCAATCGCGATCATCAGCCCGGCGGCAAGAATCAATCCGAACAGTGGCGAGAGCACGATCGCAGCCGTGGTTTTGGCGAAACCGCTGACGATGAGCGAGCCGAACCCCGCCTTGGCGACAGCCGCTCCGCTGATTCCTCCCACCAGTGCGTGTGAAGAGCTCGACGGGATACCGAAATACCACGTGATCAGATTCCAGCAGATCGCCCCCGCCAAGCCGCCGAAAATCACGTAGTGATCGATGATGCCCGGGTCGACGATACCCTTGCCGATCGTGGCGGCCACATGCAACCCGAAAAACACGAACGCGACGAAGTTGAAGAACGCCGCCCACGCGATCGCCCACTTCGGGCTCATCGCGCCCGTGGAAACGATGGTCGCGATCGAATTGGCCGCGTCGTGGAAACCGTTGAGAAAATCAAACGCGAGCGCGATCACGACGAGGACGAGGAAAATCTCGAAGCTCATCGGCTCACCTGGCGCGGCACCGGCACTCTATTCCAGCTCGATAGATTGGAGCTGCGGTGACGGGCGGTCCGATCCGCTGTGACGGTCGTGCAGGCTGATTTCTCCTGCGATGCCACCGGTTGTTTCACGCGTTCTCGACTACGATGCCTTCGATCAGGTTCGCGACGTCTTCAGCGGCGTCGGTGATGGTCTCCAACAGCTCGTAGATCGCGCGCAGTTTGATCAGGTTCTTCACATCGGTCTCGTCGCGAAAGAGCCTGGCGATCGCGGAACGCATGACGTGATCGGCCTCGGATTCCAGCTTGTCGATCTCTGCGCAAATCGTCAGGATCGATTCGGCATTGCCCATGTTGCGGAGCAACCCGGCCGCCTGCCGGACGTGCTCGCAGCTCGCGACGCACAAGCTGGCGAGTTTGCACGCCTCACTCGTGGTCGCCTGTACGTCGTAGAGCACGACCGATTGTGCGACATCCTCGGACAGATCCAGGATGTCGTCCATGCGCGTGATGAGCCGATGGATCGAATCGCGATCGATCGGCGTAATGAAGGTCTTGTGCAGCAGATCGATGGTGTCGCGCGTGATCCGGTCGCCACGCTTCTCGATGGTCTCGATGTTGAAGGTGCGCTGCTGCAGGTCATCGAAATCGCGCAGCATTGCTTCCAGCTCGCGGCTGATCCTGACGCCCTCGTCCGCCAATGCTTCGAAGTAATCGAAAAAGCGGTTTTCCTGCGGCATGAGTTTGGCGAACATGTCGATCCCTGGGGCTTCGGCGCGGGCCGAATTCTAACAGGCCGTCCCACAGGCTCTGGCGCGATCGAAATTGCGCTATGCAGGAAGCGCCGGGGATCACGGAACCGCGCCAGCGCAGAATGGAAAGTGCATTCGTCTGTGCCTCGCATTGCAAGGCACAGACGCCGCGGCCCGGAACGCTACAATGTCGCCCGGGCGCAGTGCCGGCGAAGACCTTGCGTTCATGGGTGAAAGCGGGGGATGGTAATGAATTTTCCGATCGAAGCGCATGTGAATGTGCGCGCCATTGCAAGCTCGCTCATCCGCGAAGTCGCCAATGCGGGTCTCGGCAAGCGCGACGTGCTACCGTTCTGGTTCGGCGAGCCGGACGAGGTGACACCGCAGTTCATTCGCGACGCCGCGACCGAAGCGCTGGATCGCGGCGAAACCTTCTACACGCACAATTACGGCTTGCCGGCATTGCGCGAAGCGCTCGCGAGTTATGTCTCGCGCTTGCATCATGCGGTGTCGGCCGACGAGATCCTCGTGACCAGCTCCGGCATGTCCGCGTTGATGCTCGCCTCGCAGGCGTTGGTCGGCCGGGGCGATCGGGTCGTTGCCGTCACGCCGCTGTGGCCCAACATCACCTCCGCACCGCGCCTCATGGGTGCGGAGATCGTACGCGTCGCGCTCGAGTTGCGCGCCGCAGCCGACGGCAATCCGCAGTGGTCGCTCGATCTGGACCGGCTCCTTGCCGCGCTGACTCCCGCCACCCGCGCGCTGTACCTGAACGCACCAAACAATCCTACCGGTTGGATGATCGATGCGGCGGGTCAGCAAGCCGTGCTCGAACACTGCCGTCGTCATGGCATCTGGATCGTTGCCGACGATGCCTATGAGCGCTTGTACTATCCCGAGACCGCCGATCGCCAGGGCTCGCTCGTCTGCGCACCATCGTTTCTCGATCTGGCCGAACGCGACGAACGCGTGCTCGCGACCAATACCTTCTCGAAATCCTGGCTCATGACCGGCTGGCGGCTCGGGTGGTTGGTGGCGCCGCGATTGCTGGTGCCGGAGATCGCCAAGCTGATCGAGTTCAATACCTCGTCCGCGCCGGCGTTCGTGCAGTACGCGGGCCTCGAAGCCGTCCGCCATGGCGAGCCCGTGATCGCGCACACCCTGGCAAGGTTTCGTCGTGCGCGCGATTTCCTGATCGGACGCCTGCGTGCCATCAACGGCGTGCAGGCTGCCTCGCCTCCCGGAGCGATGTATGCGTTCTTCCGTATCGAAGGCATGGCGGATAGCCTCGCGTTCTGTAAGCGCATGGTGGTCGAGGCGGGCCTCGGACTCGCGCCAGGTGCTGCCTTCGGCCCGGAAGGCGAGGGCTTCGTGCGCTGGTGCTTCGCCGCCGACGAGCAGCGCCTGGCCGATGGCATCGAGCGGCTGCGACACGGACTGCGAATCCTTCGCGGTACGGATTGACCGGGCATATTCGTCCGGCGGCGGTGAGCCTATCTACGACTTGCCGTGCCCGACGGTCGTGGTAGCTGTTTCCAAGCAGCGGCGAGCAGGCCGACTCCGCACACTGTTATGGCGATCGAAGCAGCATACATTCCACGCAAACCGAGGGCATCGGCCGCGGCGCCGGCGATGATACCGCCTACGCCGGCGCCGAGCTGGAACGAAATGCTGAAAGTCGCCATCGCATGCCCGCGCGAGCGCGGGTTGGCGAGATCCATCGCGAGCGCTGTCGTCGTTGCTCCGATCAGGGCCATGCCGATCGCCACGAAAGCCCCGCCGATGAGAATCAAGGCGAGATCGCTCGCCATGAAGATCAGCGCCAGCCCTGTGAGTTGCGCACCAAGCCCCAATCCGATCGCCGGGCCACGCCCGATCGCATCCGACCAACGGCCCAGCAGGGGTCGGATGGCGATGTTGATGGCCCCGGAAAGGACATAGAAGAGCCCGATGTGGGCGACGCCGAGCGAGCGCGCATACAACGGCAGGAAAGCGATCACCGCGGGCATTGCAAGAGTGCTGCACAGATTGAGGCCGGTTGCGATCAGGACACCCCGATCCAGCAATCCCGGCGCGGCACCATCCCCGGCTCGCTGCGCACCGTGCGCACCCGCCGCAGCGCGTGCGAGCAGTAGGGCAAACGGCAGCCCGAGCAAGGTGATCGCGCTCGCGGCCAACAGCACGGTCGAGAACGCTCCAGGCATGGCGAGCAGCCATAGCCCGAGCGCGGGGAAAACGATGGCGGCTCCGGACGTAGCGCTCGTGTAGTAGCCAGCAGCCTCACCACGGCGCTGCGCAGGCGCAGCAGCAGCTAGGGTGGTGTACCCGCCCGTGTTGACGCCCGCCCAACCCAGGCCGCGCACGATGTTGCCCACGAATACGAGCAGTAGCAGCGGCCAGAGCATTGCCAGACTTCCAAGCATCAAGAGGACGAGTCCCACAGCAAGCACGCCAGGCGCGTTCCAGCGGTCCGCGATGCGACCGACGTAGGGTCGGACGGCAAAGCTCGGAATAGAGAAGGAGAGCAGCGCCAGTCCGGCGAGGAACGTGGAGCCACCGAGCGCATCGACATAGAGTGGAAGCACGGGCATGAGCATCCACTGGTTCGCGTACCCGAGGAACATCGCACAGCAGAGCACGACGAACGGTCGGGTTGCGAGCGAAATGCTCGCCCCGCTGCGTGCTGCATCGGGCGCTCGGGTCATTGCGTGGGGGTCGACAGGATAGACGCTTCGAGCATATCGCATGCGCCCATCGGCCTCGAACGCGCGATCCTCACACGGCATCCATTAGCCGCGCAGCACGTGCGCGGATGGCACGGGGCAGGGTACCCGCCCGCCATTCGA
>WYBJ01000196.1 GCA_011525945.1 Burkholderiaceae bacterium
CCCGCCGCGCGGGCACACAACGCTCCCCTCTCCCACCGGGAGAGGGGTTGGGGGTGAGGGAAGAGGCGCCACGCGAGGTTCCAGGGCGCAAGTCGCGATGCGCCATCGTGGCGTCTCTCCCGGAGGCAGAGAGAAGGCAAGCACCCTTCTCCCTGCGGGAGAAGGGCCGGGGATGAGGGCGGCTGAGCATCGTCAGGTACTCCGTTGACCGCCCGCCGTGAATCGCACCGCAGGCCGGGTTTCGCGCAACGTACAAGATTCACGGCACGATTGTTCCATGGCAGCAACGTTTATCTGCTCCGGGCCCTGACTGCGATGGACGACAATCGACACGCGCGCGTTGGCCGGCGCGCCGGCGCCCGTGCTGCACCCTTGCGAGGTTCTTGCCAGCGGCTCACCCGGGCGGGATGATCGGCAGCAGCACCGCGGCGTGTCGGGCCGAGCCGAAGTGCAGCGTCACTTCGCCGCCGTAGATGTCGGGCGGGCGATCCTGCGGGTCATCGTGCTCGAACGGCCCGCAGCCTCGCATAGGATTCTTCATGTTCGACAGCGTGGTTGCCGCGCCCTCCCATTCGTAGTCTTTGCCCAGAACGCTTAGCGCGATGCGCCAGCCGGCTGGAACGACGATGCTGGTCGGCCAGATCTCGATGTCGAGCTCGACGATCTCTCCGGGGGTGAGCGGCTGCACCTCGTCGTGGCTGTGGTACGGCCGGTAAGGCAGCGACAGCTTCGGATCGAGTTTGCGGTGCGAGGCGCGCAGCCAGCCCTGGCCGACCGGCGTGTGCGGATCGAGCGCGCCCTGGAAGACCAGTTCCTTGCCTGCGGGATCGAACACCCGCAGCACGATGAAGAAGTCGGCATCGGTGGTGGCCGATGCGGCGAATAGCTTCAGGGCCGATGGCCCGGTGATTTCGGTCGGCGTGCTCAACGGATCGGAGCGGAACGTGAGCCCGGCCACGAGCGGCTGGTAGCTCAGAGTCGCGTGCGCGCGCGGCGGTTCGAGCGTGAGGCGCATGCCGTCCGGGTCGAGGTAGAACGGCGTCCAGCGCGTGCGGGCGAGCGGCCACGCGTTTTCGCTGCGCGCGACGAACTTCTCGCCGGGATGGCGCACATTGAGCATGACTCTGGGCTCATGCTCCCAACCGTTCTGCTCACCCTTGAGGAAATGGTCGAAGAAGCGTTTCTGCAGCGCCACGCCGTAGTCGGTGTAGAACGGCGCCCAGTGCGAGCCGCCGTGGACTTCGAGCCATTTCTGCGCGGAGGCCGCGCGCATGAAGCCTTCGAAATTGCCGCGCGGGTGCAGGCCCTGGCCGCCCCAGTTGGCGCAGGTCAGCAGCGGTACGTTCACTTTCGACAGATCGCCACTGCGCTCCCGGTAGTAAGGGCCGTCGAGCGGGTGCGCCAGGATATCCGCCCACATGTCCTCGCGATTGCGCGCGAGCTCTTCCTCGGACAGGGTCTGCGGCCCGCACACCAGCTCCCCGGTGATGCGGCTCCTGGCGCCGCGGCTGCCGACGCCGTGCTGTACGGTTTTCACCTGCATGTCCTGCCAGTTCTTGCGAAACACGCATACGATGCCGCCGTGGTGGGTCGAATCACGGTAGTTGTCGGCCCAGCCTTCCCAGACACAGATCGCCGCCAGGTGCGGCGGCTGCAGCGCTGCCGCGCGCCATTGGCTCGACGCATAGTACGAGATGCCGTTGAGCCCTACCTTGCCGCTGCACCAAGGTTGCGCCGCGGTCCATTCGATGCAGGCGGCGAAGTCGCGGTTCTCGCGGGCGTTGTTGTGGGCGAGGAATCCGGGCGAGCGCCCGGCGCCGCGAGAATCGACGCGCACGATCGCATAACCGTCGGGCACCCACTTCTCGGGATCGACCACCTCCCAGTTCTGGTAAGCGTTGCTCGTGCCGCTGACGGCGTCCGGATTGTCCCGGCACATGATTTCCCACGCGGTCTTGTAGCCGTCCTGGAACGCGAGCCCCTTACCGTAGGGCCCGTAGCTCACGATCGCCGGGTGGCGGCCGTCGCCGATCGGGCGAAAGACATCGGCGCGCAACACCAGGCCATCGTCCATCGTGATCGGCGTGTCCCATTCGATCCGCATACCATCGCGGAGCTCGCTTGCACAGGCATTCATCGAAGCACCTTCTCCTCACGCCAGCAGGTCGGGGTTGAGCATCCATACCCAGTAACTGAGCACGGCGACATACGCGGTCCAGACCAGATACGGCAGCAGCAGTGCACCGGCGAGCGGTCGAACGCGCCAGAAGGCGACGACGGTCGCGGCGATCAGCGCCAGCAGCGCGACGATGTCGACCAAGGCGAGCAGACCTTGCCGCCAGCCGAAGAACAGCCAGCTCCAGAGCACGTTCTCCGCCAATTGCACCAGGAACAGCGTGAGCGCGACCGGAGCTCCGCCGAAGCCGCGGCTGCGCCAGACGAGCCAGGCGGCAATCGCCATGAGCAGATACAGCACTGCCCATACCGGAGCAAAAATCGATGATGGCGGCGCCCATTCGGGTTTCACTAGCCCGGCATAGAGAGCGACCGCGTCCGCCGCCGCGATCGCGGCGAGCCCTGCGGCGAGCGCCACGGTGACCACCCAGGCAAGAAAACCGAATACCGGGTTGCGGCCTGCGTCCGTGGAATCTGTCATTCTCGGCTCTCGTCTCATGTTGCACGGATGGCGTTTGTAGCACGTTCCCCGACCGGCGTGCTTTTCCCTGTCGATCGGGTTCAGCCCCGACGCGCAGCCGGCGGCGATGACTGCGCGGTTGCCGTCGCCGGCCGCGCTCGCTGCACCGCGGTCGAGCAACCCGACCTCGGGGCCTAGCGCACACCAGTCACGATTATGTCGCCGTCCTTCTTTGCCAGGTCGATCAGGGTCGCTTCGCCGGCGGCCTTGTCCAGCTTGAACGTTCTCGGCACCTTGACGAAACGCAGATGGTACGTGGTCGCGTGACTCGCTGTCACTTGACCGTCGCCAGACCTCTTGCACCAGATCAGCAGCGACGAGTTCGCGCTGAACTGTACCGTGTAGGCTTCGCCGCAGCCGTCCGGGATGCGTTCGGGCGCGTGTCGGATGGTGTAGGTCGCCGCGTTGGAGCGCCGAAACGCGCCGACCCCCGCTTCGATGTCATACGCGATGCGCGTCGCGCCGTCCGTGCAGCCGCAAAGCAGCGCGACAAGCGCGAGGCAGGCAAGAATCCGAACGTCGCACCGTGCCGGGCGCGGGTGCTCCGGTCGATGGACCGGGATTGCTTGCGGCGTGTTCATGGTGCTCGCACTATACCCGCAACACAAGCGCGTTGCGGCATCCGGCGATGGCGGGGCTCGTTGCTGCGCGTTGGCGCCAATCCATGCCAAGCGTGGCTGCCCAATCGGGGTCGAATGCAGGCCGCAGCGCAATCCATGCGCTCACGGATCGCGATGCAACGCCCGCTGCCGCCCGGATACGCTATCCTGCCGCCTCGACAACCCGCACGGAGACCGAGCATGGCGGCGGCGACATCGATGGGCAGCATCAATCCGGGCAACGAACTGGCGGGAAAGGTCGCGCTGGTGACCGGTGGCGCGCGCAACATCGGCGCGGCAACGTCGCTCGCGCTCGCGCAAGGCGGCGCGATCGTTGCGGTGAATACGCGCAAGTCGCGCGGGGACGCCGATCGGATCGTGGCCGAAATACGCGCGAACGGCGGTCAGGCAGAAGTCTTCATGGCCGATATCGCCGACGCGCGGGCGGTGAAGCGGATGGTGGGTGACGTGATCGACCGTTTCGGCAAGGTCGACATCCTCGTACTGAATGCCTCGGTCCGAAAGGAAACGCCTTTTCTCGAGATCAGCGAGGATGAATGGCGTGGCATCATGGCGATCTCGCTCGACGGCTCGTTTCGCCTGGCGCAGGCTTGCATCCCGTCGATGCTGCAGGCCGGTGGCGGCAGCATCGTGACGCTCGGCGGCACTCAGGCGCTATCCGGGGCGAAGCGGCGCGTGCACGGCTCGGTGGCCAAACACGGGATGCTCGGCCTGACACGCGCGCTCGCACGCGAATTCGCCGAACACAACATTCGCGTCAATTGCGTCTCCCCCGGTCGGATGGACACCGTGCGCGCACCCGGGCGCACGGTGCGCGCGGACGCGGCTGGAATTCCCATGGCCCGCCTGGGCGATGCACGCGAGGTCGCCGATGTGGTCCGGTTTCTCTGCGGACCCGGCGCGAGCTATGTCACCGGGCAACTGTTGTATGCCAACGGCGGATTGGTGATGTACTGAAATAAGTGAAGGGCGTGGGGCGTAGGGGTGAAACCGCCCGCGACGCCCATCCACTCGTTACGCTTCGCCGCGCGCTTTCGCCGCCCGTCGCCTCACGCCGGCGCAAACATCGGCATCGCCGTGCCGTTTTCCGTCTTCTTGAACGTCAGCTTCACCTTCTGCCCGATCTTCACCGTGTCGAGATCGCAATCGACGATGTTGGTGAGTACGCTGATGCCCTCGTCCAGCGTCACATACGCGATGCAATAGGCGATCGGACCGGCGCGCCGCGTCACGCTGTAGGTGTAGATCGTGCCGGTGCCTTTCGCCTCCACCCAGTCGACCCTGGTGCTGAAGCAAAACGGGCAGATGCCGCGCGGGAAGTGGTGCACTTCGTTGCAGTCTTTGCACTTCTTGAGCAGGAGCTTGCCCTGCCCGGCCGCCTCGAAATAGTGCGCGTCGCCGACGTTGAGCACGGGGTCCGGCAGCTTCCTGTCCTGATATGGGGTTGCCATCGGTCTACTCCCTTTCCATGATGACGGTGGCACTGCCGTGCCGGTGTCCGAGCGAGCCGCCGGTGCCGTGCGCGAGCGCGATGTCGCAGTTCTTCACCTGAACCGCCGGGTGCGCCTCGCCGCGCAATTGCCGCACGGCCTCGATGACCTTGGTCATTCCGCCGCGATTCGCCGGGTGGTTGTTGCACAGCCCACCGCCGTCGGTGTTGAACGGAAATTTGCCGCTGCCCGCGATGAGATTGCCGTCGGCGACGAACTTGCCGCCTTCGCCCTTCTTGCAGAAGCCGAGGTCCTCGATCTGCATCACGACCGTGATCGTGAAGCTGTCGTAGATCGATGCGTACTTGACGTCGGACTGCTTGACGCCGGCCTCCTCGAAGGCGCGCGGGCCGGACCAGGCCGCGCCCGAATATGTCAGATCGAGCTTGCCGCCCATCGTATGCTTGGGCGCTTCCGCCGTGCCGATGATCTTGACCAGCGGGCGCTTCAGCTTCTTCGCGATCTCGGGACGGACGACGATCAGCGCGCCGCCGCCGTCGCTCACGACGCAGCAGTCGAGACGGTGCAGGGGATCGGCGACCATGGGCGATTCCAGCACGTCCTTTACGGTCACCACCTCGCGCAGCATCGCGTTCGGATTGTGCTGGGCATGATGCGAGGCGGCCACCTTCACCCACGCGAGTTGTTCGGCGGTCGTGCCGTACTGATACATGTGCCGCATCGCCGCCATGGCGTACAGGTTCACCGTCACCGGTCCGTACGGAATCTCGAACGGCTCTTCCGGCACGCCTGTGCCGCGGCTGCGGACCTGGGTGCCGGACGAGCCTTCGGAGCGTGGCCGGCCGGCGAGCGTAATGAGCGCGACGTTGCATTTGCCGCTGGCGATCGCTTCGCACGCATGGCCGACGTGGACCAGATACGACGAGCCGCCGGTGTCGGTCGAATCGATGTGCCTGAGCTTGAGGCCCATGTAGTTCGCCATGCTGATGCCGCCCATACCGGGCGCATCGCCGGCACAGAAGTAGCCGTCGACGTCGTCCTTGACGAGGCCCGCATCCTCGATCGCGCCCTTGGCGCATTCGGCATGTAACTGCGCCACCGACTTGTCGGGCGCCTTGCGCGTCGGATGCTCGTAAGCGCCCGCGATGTAGGCCTTGCCTTTGATCGTCATAGAACCCCCTGGAGGAATGTCGAGCGAACACGCATTGTACCTGCCTCGTTCCGGTTTATTATCGGCCCCCGGCTTTCCCGCCGCGCGCAAGGAGCAGGATTTGGAGCAGTGGGTCGCGCACTTGACGGCACTGATCGCCGCAAACGGCCAATGGGCGGGACCGGTGATATTCGCGCTTGCATTCGCCGAGTCGCTCGCCTTTTTCTCTCTGTTCGTGCCGTTCACGGCGATGATCGTTGCCTCGGGCACGTTGATCGGAGCCGGTACGCTCGATGCGTGGCTCATCCTGCCCTGGGGAATACTCGGCGCCTGCCTGGGCGATGCCGTTTCGTACTGGATCGGGCGCTGCTGTGGGCGGGGCGTGCCGCGGTTGTGGCCGTTCCGCAAAGACCCCGCCTTGATCGAGTGCGGGCATCGCTTCTTTCTGCGCTGGGGGGTGCTGAGCGTGTGCCTGGGGCGTTTCTTCGGCCCCCTGCGTGCGGTGGTTCCGCTCGTGGCCGGGATGATGGCGATGCCGCAGGGCCGCTTTCAGCTTGCCAACGTCGCCTCGGCGATCGTCTGGCTGCCGCTACTGGTAGCGCCGGGGGCGCTCGCCGGTAGCGTTTTCAAGGACGTGCCGCACTTCGGCGAACGCACGTTCGTCTATGTTCTGGTCGCCTTCCTCGTTTTTCCGCTGCTGGTCGGATTGCTCGCGTGGCTGCGCAAGCGCTGGCGCGTGTAATCCGGCTAGTTCATCACGATGCCGGTGTCCTTGATGAACTTGCCGTACTTCTCAATCTCGCGCTTCAGGTACTGCGCGTAGATTTCAGGCGTGCTGCCGATCGGCTCGTAGCCCTGTTCGAGCTGGCGCTTGCGCACATCCGGCGCCTGCAGCGCTTCGGCGACGGCCGAATACAGCGTTTTCACCACGGCGTCCGGCGTGCCGCGCGGCACTGACACCGCGTACCACTGGCTGATGTCGAAGCCGGGGAAGCCGGCTTCCTCCATGGTGGGGACGTTCGGCACGGCGGGCGAGCGTTGCGGCGCGCACACGGCGATGCCGCGCAGCCGCCCGGTCTGCACGTGCGGCGTCACCACCGGCAGCGTGAAGATCGAAATGACGACGTGGCCACCGAGCGTGTCGGTGACCTGTGGTCCGCCGCCCTTGTACGGCACGTGCGTCAAGTCCACCTTGCCGCGCAGGCGCAGCAACTCGCCCGCCAGGTGATGCGGGCTGCCCACACCGGTGGTGCCGTAGGTGACCGCGCCGGGATGGCGGCGCGCCAGCGCGATGACTTCCTTCATCGTTCTAGCCGGAAACGACGGGATCGACACGACGATGGTCGGTGTGGTCGCGACCTGCGTGACCGGGCGCAGGTCGCGCAGCGCGTCGTAGGCCATTTTCTTGAACACGTGCTGGTTCAGCACCAGCTCGGGCGAGGCCGATAACAGTACCGTGTAGCCGTCGGGCGCGGCCTTGGCGACCAGATCGGTGCCGAGCATGCCGGTCGCGCCGCCGCGATTGTCGATCAGGAACGGATAGCCCATGCGTTCCGCCACCTTGGCCATGATCGGGCGGGCGAGGATGTCGGTGCCCCCGCCAGGTGGGTAGGGCACGATGACGCGAACGGGTCGGGTGGGATAGTTCTGTGCAAGTGCCGCTTGCGCGAAGACGGCAACCATCGCAGCGGCGAGCAGCGCGTGCCGCCATACCGTATGCCGAGCCAACATGGTGTGTGTTCTCCCTGGCTTGCTGCGCGCCGCCGTTTTGCAATGGGCACTATGACCGGGCGTGGCGGCATGCCGCCCTTCGGTTGCCTGCCATGGCGGCCAATCCTACACCGAATGTTCGTAGCCTCGGAATGCATGATGCTCGCCGTCCTCCCAGACACGGCCGAGGCGCTGGATCGGAGCGGCAGCGCGGGCACGCCGGATTTCCGCTGGCACGCCAATGTCGGTACACTCGGCCGCCAGCATGCATCTGCACATCCTCGGCATCTGCGGCACGTTCATGGGCGGCATCGCGGCCATTGCGCGGGAGGCCGGCCACCGCATCACGGGTTGCGACGCCAACGTCTATCCGCCGATGAGCGATCAGCTCGTTGCCCAGGGCATCGAGCTGATCGAGGGGTATGGCCCGGAGCAGCTCGCGCTCGGCGCCGATACATACGTCGTGGGCAACGTGATTACCCGCGGCAATCCGCTGATGGAGGCGATTCTCGACCGGGGCCTGGCGTACACGTCGGGACCGCAGTGGCTCGCCGAGAACATCCTGCGCAGCCGCCGGGTGGTCGCGGTCGCGGGGACCCACGGCAAGACGACGACCACCGCGATGGCGGCGTGGATCCTCGAGCACGCCGGGCGCAATCCCGGTTTCCTCATCGGCGGCGCCCCGCTCAACTTTCCGGTATCGGCGCGATTGGGAGCGCGCGATGCGCCGTTCGTGATCGAAGCCGACGAGTACGACACCGCATTCTTCGACAAGCGTTCCAAGTTTGTCCACTATCGGCCGCGGGTCGCGGTGCTCAACAATCTGGAGTTCGATCACGCCGACATCTTTCCGGACCTCGCTGCGATCGAGATCCAGTTCCATCATCTCGTGCGCATGTTGCCGCGTTCCGGGCTGATCGTCGTGAACGGCGCCGATGCGAATCTCGCCCGGGTGCTCGCGCGCGGCTGTTATTCGCCGGTGGAGCGCTTCGGCGTCGATGCGGGCTGGCAGGCGGTGTCCGGCGAGCCGGGCACTTGCGAGATCCGCCACGCAGGCCAGCGCATCGGAACGCTGGCGTGGGATCTGCTCGGCCGGCACAACGAGCTCAACGCATTGGCGGCGATGGCGGCGACACGGTATCTCGGCATCGCCGCGCAGGCGTCGATCGAGGCGCTGGCGCGCTTTCGCAACGTCAAGCGCCGCCTCGAGCGAGTCGGCGAGACCGGTGGCATCGTCTTGTACGATGACTTCGCGCATCATCCGAGCGCGATCGAGACCACCATCGCAGGGTTACGCGCGAAGGTGGGTCGAGGCCGGATCATCGCCGTGCTCGAACCGCGCTCGAACACGATGAAGCTCGGCGTCTGGCGCGATGCGCTGGCCGACAGTCTCGCCGGCGCGGATCGTGTGTTCTGCTTCGGTGGCGGCATCGGCTGGGATGTGCGTTCTGCACTCAAGCCGCTCGGTGCGAAGGTTGTCGTGATCGATGAACTCGAGGCGCTGATCGCGGCGATCGCCGCCGACATTCGCGCCGGCGATTCGGTGCTGGTGATGAGCAACGGCGGCTTCGGCGGCCTGCACGCGAAGCTCCTGCAGCACCTGCAAAATATTTCCCGCGCACCCGGAACTGTGGGGTGATGGCGGTCTCTAATCTGCGCGTGAACATAGCGGATGGATCACACCACGCGCTCTCGAGAGAGCAGGCGGTGATGTTCATGGTTTCGGGGGCTGCCCAAGCGGTGGCCCTTTCTCATTCTTGGGCGTGACGCCACCGGCCACGAGCCGGCGAGTGCATGGAGACAGTGCGATGAGGTGGCAACGACAACGAGATCCGGCGCGGTCGCGCGTCGAAATCATCGGCCTGCGCAGCGGCGTGGGCGGACGCGATCCGGGCGCGGCCGGCGCGGTGACGAGCCTGCGCGCCGCCGGGCTGGCTGAGCGGCTGCGCGCGGGCGGGCTGAATGCGCACTGGGGTGCGATCGTGCAGCCGCAACGCAACCACGATGCCGATCCGGCCACGGCGATCGCGCGGCTCGGGCCGCGCCTTGCGCAAGCGGTGAAGGCGGCCATCGGCAACGACGCGTTCCCGCTCGTGATCGGCGGCGATCACTCGTGCGCGATCGGTACCTGGAGTGGCGTGGCGGCTGCACACCGCGCGCGTGGCGTGCTTGGCTTGCTCTGGATCGACGCGCATCTCGACAGCCACACGGTACAGACCTCGCACACGGGGCTCATCTACGGCATGCCGCTCGCCGCACTGCTCGGCTACGGCGATACGGCCTTCACCGATTGCCTGCTGCCAGGCGCCAAGCTTGCCCCGCGGCACGTGTGTGTGCTCGGTGCTCGCAGCTACGAGCCCGAGGAGCGCGCGCTGCTCGATCGAATCGGCGTGCGCGTGATCGGCATGGACGAGATTTCGCACCGTGGTCTGTGTGCCGCTCTCGCCGAGGCGATCGAGACCGTCGCTGCGGCGCCGGCCGGTTACGGCGTCACGCTCGACCTCGACGTGATCGATCCGCGTGACGCGCCCGGGGTGGGCACACCCGCGCCCGGCGGCGTGCGCGCGCACGAGTTGGTCTCGGCACTGACCTCGATTGCGGCCGACGCGCGCCTGCGCTGCGTCGAGATCGCGGAATACAACCCGCGGCGGGACAGAAATGGCGTCACGGCCGGGCACGTACTGGCGCTCGCCGCGGCGATGCTCGGCGCCGGTCCGGTGGAAATCGCGCAACCGGTCGCCCGCGTCGCGTGATCGAAGCAGGCGCTGGATGCGTCAGGCGGCGGTCAAGCCGCCATCGAGCACCAGCGTCTGCCCGGTGATATACGCCGCGTCGGGACTCGCAAGGTATGCAACCGCCGCGGCGACCTCTTCCGGCAGACCGAAGCGGGCGCTCGGAACGCGTGCCAGCAGGGCTCGGCGCGCGTCCGGCCGGGCGTCGAAGTACGCCTTGCGCGAAGGTGTTTCCACCGTTCCGGGTGCGATCGCGTTCACCCGGATGCCGTGCGCTGCCCATTCGATCGCGAGCATGCGCGTCATCTGGATGATGCCGCCTTTGGCGATGCCGTAGGTCGAGCGCTCGGCGAGTCCGATGAGCCCGTGGGTGGAGGCGAGGCTCACGATCGAACCGGGCCGCGCGGTGGCGACCAGGTGACGGCCCATCTGCTGGCTTGCGAAGAACGTGCCGCTTAAACTGACCGCGATCACGTCATCCCACTCCTGGCGCGATACCTCCAGGGCGCTGCGGCGCAGCGTGACCCCGGCGTTGTTCACCAGGACGTCGAGCGTACCGAACGCCTCGACGGCTGCCGCAAACGCGCGCTCGATGCTCGTTTGATCGCGCAGATCGAGCTCGACCGCGTGCGCGCGCCGGCCGAGTGACTCGATGGCTTGCACGGTGGCGTGCAAGCCATCGATGCGCCGTCGGGTCACGACCAGATCGTAGCCCTCGCGCGCGAGCCGCAACGCGATCGCGGCCCCGATGCCTTGCGCCGCGCCGGTCACCAGCGCCGTGCGGCTGGCGCTCATGCTTTCACTCGCGTGCGCGCCCGGCAAGACGGCGCAGCGGTTTCGCGCTCACGGGTTGAAGATGCCGACCCATTCCGCCCGCGCCTTGTTCATGTCCGCGGTCGAGATCTTGGCCCAGTCCATCTTGATGACGTTCAGGCTGTCGATTGGCGGCGCGTATTCGGGCAGCGGGCTCTTGAAGCCGCTGCGCCCGGAGATCATCGCCTCGCCGTTGACGATGATGTTCTGCCCTTGCTCCGAGAGCACGAAGTCCAGCCACAGCTTGGCGGCATTCGGATGCGGCGCCTTGGCGGTGATGAACTGCGCCTGCGGCAGCAACACGACGCCTTCCTTGGGCAGGATGAACTTGAGCTTGCCGCCCTTCTGATTGAACTGGTAGGCGCGGGTCGGCATGCCCGACCAGGCGAGCTGATACTGGCCGGTGATGAGTTGGTTGGCGATGAGCTCCGAGCGCAGCGCGATCACCGGTTTCATCTCGGCGAGCTTCTTGAAGAAGTCGATTCCGAGCACGCCGCGCTGCGCCATATAAGTGGCGAGGTAGGTGACCGACTTGGTGGCGTCTCCGATCGTGATCTGTCCCGGCGGCACGGCACCCAGGACATCCTTGTACGAATTGCCCTTCAAGGTGAATTTGTCGCTGCTCCACATCGGCACAAACACGTAGGCGCCGTTGAAGGCGAAGTACCCATCGAGGGCGAGGCCCTTCGCCATCGCCTCCTTGTACGCCGGATACTGCGGCGAGTCGTACTTCATGACGTGACCGGCGCGCACCTTCTCGTGCACCCAGGGCAGCGACGCCATGCCGACCACATCGATGGTGACACGGCCGGCGTTGAACTCCTGGTCGACCCGCGTTACCAGCGCACCCGTCGACGACAGGCTGTAGCTCACCTTGAACGCGGACGGCAGCCCGTAATACTTGCGGAAAGCGTCGGCCAGCGCGTTGTTGGTGGCGGGCTGTATGACCGCGTCCCAGTAGCTGATCTCGCCTTCCTTCGTCGCCGCGGCAATCGTCTTGCGCAGCGCATCCTGAGACCCTGCCGCGGCTGCCTTGACCGCCGGAGGATCCTCGGCGGCGTAGGCCGAGGGCGGCACGGACGCCACCGCAAGGGTTGCAGCGAGCCACACGATTCCAGTCAGTTTCGCCATGCTCTTTCTCCTCGTCAACGGCGTGTGCGCCGAGATGCTTGCGGTTGATGAGTCATGCCTCGGCGCGCGGGTAGACGATGCAGTCTTGCGCGCGCACCGTGGCGGCCACCTCGACTCCGGTTGTGAGCGGACATTCACCCGGCGCGAGCACGCGTACCGTGAGACCGCCCGCCTCGACCAGGTAATCGACGTTCAGACCGAGATAGACGCTGGCCGCAATTGTCCCGCGAAACGTGTTCTCCTGGGAGATCGGCGCCTGCGCCGGTGCAATCGCAACGCGCTCGCTGCGAAACGCGACACTGACTCGCATTCCGCTTGTTGTCGCTTCGCGGCGGGGGCCCAGGCCGCCCCCCCCCCCGCCGGTGGGCCCATCGATAGTGACGCACAAAGCACCCGGCGCAGCCC
>WYBJ01000020.1 GCA_011525945.1 Burkholderiaceae bacterium
ACATGCGATCGTAGTAGCCGCCGATGGTCTGGCAGCCCGCCAGCACCAGGGCCACCAACACGACGCGGCCACGTCCCATCATTTCGTCTGTCCCAGGGCGTCGATTTTGATCTGGATCAGGTTACGGTAGGGGCTGCCAAGCTCGGTTTTCTCCAGCGCGCTCTGGTACGCTGCACGCGCTTCAGCCTCCGCGCCCTTGGCGAAATAGATGTCGCCGCGCAAGTCGGCAAACAGATTGGCCATGGCGTGCTCGGGCTTGGCATCCAGCAGCTTCAGCGCCTCGTCATATTTCTTCTCGTCCAGCAGCACGCTCGCCAGGCGGTAGCGCGCGATCGCCCTCATGTCCTCGTCGCGTGCATGCTCAGCCACCCATTGCAGGCTGTTCGTCGCGCCCGCCAGGTCTCCCGCATCGAAGCTCAGACGCGCGCTCAGGAGTTGCGCGAGCGGCGCATAGCCCACCGACGGAAAGCGCTCGACGAGCGCCGCTGCGGCTTCTCGCGCCTGTTTCGGATCGCCTTCATGCTCGGCTTTCTGCATCGCCGCGTACAGATCGGAGGCTTTCGCCGCTTGGTTGCGCTTGTGCCAGGTCCAGCCCTGATACGCCGCAATCGCGCCGAGCAACAGTGCGATGCCGAGCAGCAGCGGCACCCCCCACAGTTTCCACCACGCCTGCAGCGTCGACAACTGCTCCTGTTCTTCCAGATCGTAGAAGGCCATGCATCATTCCTCGTGAGGGCGCAACGTGTTCCCCATCGCGCCGATTCGACCATGGTGCGCGTTCACCAGACCCGGAACCTCGTCGACGTCGACCAGCACCTGCTGCATCGCGTGCCGCAGTGCCTTGAGGCTCACCTTGCCTGCCGCAGCTTCGTCTTCGCCCAGGACCAGCGCGAAGCGCGCGCCACTGGCATCGGCTTTCCGGAGCTGCGTCTTGAAATTCCCGCCACCGCAATGGAGCACTACCCTGAGCCCCTGATCGCGCAGGCGCTCGCAAATGCGCCAAGCCCAGCGCTCGGCGCCGTCGCCCTGGTGGACGACGTAGAGATCGGGGGCACGATGCGGAACGTGTGCGCCATCCGCCTCGAGTAAGTCGATCAGACGCTCGACGCCGAGCGCGAACCCGCACGCCGGCGCGGATTTTCCGCCAAGTTGCGTCATCAATCCGTCGTAGCGTCCGCCCGCGCATACCGCCGATTGTGCGCCAAGCTTGCCGGTGATCCACTCGAACACGGTACGGTTGTAATAGTCGAGCCCGCGCACCAGTCTCGGGTTGATACGAAACGCGATGCCGGCATCACGCAAGATCGCCTGCACCGCATCGAAATGCGTGCGCGCCGCATCGTCCAGATCGTCTGTCAGCCGCGGCGCAGCCTCGATCAACCCCTGCAGTGCCGGGTTCTTGCTGTCCAGCACGCGCAGCGGATTGCTGGCAAGGCGCCGGTGCGCGTCGTCGTCGAGATCGCTCCGATGCCGTTGCAGATAATCGATCAAGCGCGAGCGATGGCGCAACCTCGCCTCCAGGTCGCCGAGCGTATTCAGCTCCAAGCTCACCTCGGTCAGACCGAGCGCTGCCCAGATACGCGCGCACATGACGATCAACTCGGCATCGATGTCAGGCCCGGCGAAGCCGAGCGCCTCCACACCAATCTGGTGGAACTGGCGATACCGGCCCTTCTGCGGGCGCTCGTGGCGAAACATCGGGCCACTGTAATAGAGCCGCTGCGGCCCGGCGTACAGCAGATTGTGCTCGAGCACCGCACGCACGCACGAGGCCGTGCCTTCCGGGCGCAGCGTCAGGCTGTCGCCGTTCAGGCGGTCGGTGAAGGTGTACATCTCCTTTTCGACGATGTCGGTCACCTCGCCGATGGAGCGCACGAACAGCTCCGTCCGCTCCACCAGCGGCATTCGAATTGGCCGGTAACCATAGCGGCGCAGACAATCGAAGACCGTGCTTTCAAGGTGATCCCATGCCGCGCCCGCCTCTGGCAGGACATCGTTCATTCCCCGAACGGCTTGGATGGTGTTGGTCGTCATGGCAATCGGCGCAGCAGGCGATGCTGCGGCACCGGCGCACGCGAGCGATCTCGCGAACCGGCGCACGGCAGCGCGAGCCTCAGTACTGGGCGCTGCTCTCCTCTGCAGGCCGCGCCGCAGCGAGTGGGGCTGACGCATAACGCCGGCGGACATACGCCTCCACCAGACGCTGGAAGTCCTCCGCGATCGTGTCGCCCTTCAATGTCACGTGGCGCTCGCCGTCGATATAAACCGGCGCGACCGGGTTCTCCCCGGATCCTGGCAGGCTGATGCCGATGTCGGCATGCTTGCTTTCGCCCGGACCGTTCACCACGCAGCCCATCACCGCGACCTGGAGGGTCTCCACACCCGGGTAATCGCGGCGCCACAGCGGCATCTGCATGCGCAGATACGACTGAATGCGCTCCGCCAACTCCTGGAAGAACGTGCTGCTGGTCCGCCCGCAACCCGGGCAGGCGGTGACCAGAGGCGCAAACGCGCGCAATCCCATGGTCTGCAGCAGTTCTTGCGCAACCAGCACCTCGCGCGTGCGATCGCCGCCCGGCTCGGGCGTGAGCGATATGCGTACGGTATCGCCGATCCCCTCCTGCAACAGTATGGCCAGAGCGGCGGTGGACGCGACGATCGCCTTCGAGCCCATGCCCGCCTCGGTGAGACCGAGATGCAGCGGGTAGTCGCAGCGTCGCGCCAGATCACGGTACACCGCAACCAATTCCTGCACGCTGCTCACCTTGGCCGAGAGGATGATGCGATCGCCGCGCAAACCCCAGCGCTCGGCCTGTTCGGCACTTGCCAGCGCCGACACGATCAGCGCTTCGCGCGTGACGGCGGCTGCGTCGCGCGGTGCGCGCAGGCGTGCGTTCTCGTCCATCATCCTGCGTGCGAGCGCCGGGTCGAGGCTGCCCCAGTTGACCCCGATTCGTACCGGCTTGTCATAGCGGCAGGCGATCTCGATCATCTGCGCGAATTGTTCGTCACGCCTGCGACCCTGGCCGACGTTACCCGGGTTGATCCGATATTTGGCGAGCGCCTGAGCACAATCGGGCACCTGCGTTAGCAGTTTGTGGCCGTTGAAATGAAAATCCCCGATCAGGGGCACAGCGCAGCCGCGGGCGGCAAGCCGGTCGCGGATCGCCGTGACTGCGCGTGCAGCGTCGAGCGAATTGACGGTGATGCGGACCAGTTCCGAGCCGGCGCGCGCCAGCTCGAATACCTGGTCGGCGGTCGCGGTTGCATCTGCGGTGTCCGTATTGGTCATCGACTGCACGACGATCGGCGCGCCGGCGCCGATCGTCACGTCGCCGACCTGCGTGCGCCGGGTGTTGCGCCGCACGGAGGGACCGAAGCACATCGGGGTCAAGGCTACTCCAGGCGAAAGCGGGCGATATTGCGCGTCGCGTGAGGTGCGAGATCGAACGGCCGGCCATTATAGGTGATCCGAACACCTGAGGCGTTGCCGACCACCACGTCGAGCGGCAATCTTGATTCGAAGCGCCGCGTGCTGCCTGCAGGGACGGTTCCGGAAAATCGCACCTTGCCGTCTGCATCGCGAACTTCGATCCACGCCTCGGCCGCGAACACGATCTCGAGTCGCACGCCCGCATCGACCGCGGCGTTATTTGCAGCGATCTCGGCCGGCGGCGCCGCGTCGATAACGGGCGCCTGCGCGGGTTGCGGCGCTTGCTCGGCGGGTGCAACCGTCGCGTCGGCCGAGCGCTCGAATGGCACGGCAGCGCTCGACTGTTCCGGTGCCGGAGGCTCGGGCGCCGCGATCGGTGGCGCCGTAAACGGCTCGGCCAGCCCCGCCGGAGGGCTGTCGCTCGCGCTCGCCGGAGCACGGCCGAGCCAGCGTTCGTACGCCGCCGCGATCGCTATCACCGCCAGGACCAGCGCGATCAGACCGACCCACATCCAGCCATGGCCGCGACGCGAGCTTTCGGGGAGCGTGCCGGCAATCTCATGCGCACGCAGCGGTGCATCGCCCCCGAGCGCCGGCTCCAACCCGCGCAACAACGGCACCGGATCGAGCTTGAGCAGGCGAGCGTAGTTGCGCACGAAACCGCGCACGAAAACCGCACCCGGAAGCTCCTCATAGCGATCGGCTTCGATCGCTTCGACCTGACGCACGGAGATGTGCATCTGTTCCGCGATCTGCGCAATCGACAGTCCGGCGGCCACGCGTGCCGAGGCCAGTTGCGCCCCCGGCGTAGCGGCTAACGCCGCAGCGGCGCCGGGCAGGTCGCTCATTCGAACTGCCTATTCAACAACGCCTGCGTTTCGCGCGAATTGGGGAAGTTCCTGCGCAACTGCAAGCCATAGCTCGCCTCGGCGTCGCGATCCCCGAGTCGACGCTCGATACGCAACGCGAGCCAGAGCGCTTCGGCGCCAAGGGTCGTACCGGTCTGGTTAAGGCGCGTGACATAGGTTTTGGCTGCCGCGATGTCGTTACGCTTGAACGCCAGATCGGCAAGTTGGTACAACGCCGTCGGTTGGACGGGCTGGGCGCTCAGTGCGCGCTTGAAATACTGCTCCGCAGCAGCGTCGTCCCCGCTCGTGCGCGCGCACAATCCGGCATTGACGAATGACTTGTCCGGAGTCTGATATAAGGGGTTCTTGATCGCATCCAGGAAGTACTTGATGCCTTCGGCATAACGCTGGCGCTGGCACAGGAACCAGCCGTAGTTGTTGTTCGCATCCGAATCGATCGGATTGAGACGTAAGGCGTGGGTGAAGTTCTGCTCGGCGGCTGCATCCTCGCGCAACGCCATGTACACCAGCCCCAGCATGTTGTACGCCGGACTGTGATTCGGATCTGCACGCAGCGCCTCGTTCAGCTCCTCCAGCGCCACCGCATAGTTACGCAGCTCGAAGTAGCCAGCCCCGAGCTGCGTGTGCAACTCCGCGCGCGTACGGGCATCGGACTGTTGCGGCGTCATCGGCGCTTGCGGCGTCAGGGGCGGCTGCGTCACCGGTTGCTGCGCACATGCGACCAGTAGCACGGCCAATACGATGGCCAGCACGCTTGGGCTCAAATCGCTGCTGCTCGATTGCTTCTGCCTCTCAAGCAGGAACCTGTTCATGCCTGCACCTCCTGCGCGCGGCGCTCGCGCCTGCGGGTACGATCCTGCACGCGGCCGGCGAGTTGCCCGCAGGCGGCCTCGATTTCGTCACCGCGCGTACGCCGCACAGTCGTAATAAGCGCGGCGTTCAACAGGATCTCGCGAAAGCGCGATACGGCCTGCGGCGTCGAGCGCTCGAAGCCGGAAGCCGCGAACGCGTTGAAGGGAATCAGATTGACCTTGCAGGGTACCTCGCGCAGGCGAGCCACCAGCTCATGCGCGTGCTTCGTGCCATCGTTCACGCCGCGCAGCAGCACGTACTCGAACATGATGAAGTCGCGCGGTGCTTTGTCGAGATAACGACGGCAGGCGGCGAGCAACGCATCGATCGGCCACTTGCGGTTGATCGGCACCAGCCGATCGCGCAGCGCGTCGTTGGGAGCATGCAGCGAGACGGCAAGCGCGACCGGACATGAGTCGCGCAGCCGGTCGATCATTGGCACCAGGCCCGAGGTGCTGACGGTCACGCGCCGGCGCGACAGACCATAGGCGAAGTCGTCCAGCATCAAGCGCAGAGCCACGACCACGTTTTCGAAGTTCGCAAGCGGCTCCCCCATCCCCATCATCACGACGTTACTGACACGCCGCGGCGCGATGCCGACGGCGTCCTGCCGCAGACAGTGATTGGCCCACCACAGTTGCGCGATGATCTCCGCGCTGCTCAGATTGCGATTGAAACCCTGTCGCCCGGTGGCACAGAAGGCGCACTCGAGCGCGCACCCGGCCTGCGACGAGATGCACAGCGTGGTGCGCTCCGGCTCCGGAATGAGGACGGTCTCGATTGCGTTGCCGGCGCCGACCTCGAGTAGCCACTTACGCGTACCGTCGGGAGATAACGAATCTCTTCGCAACTGCGGCAAGGATAACGTCGCCTCGGCTGCAAGCGTCGCGCGCAGCGCCTTGCCCAGATCGGTCATGGCGGCGAAATCGCGCACGCCGAACTGGTGTATCCAGCGCAACAATTGGCGCGCCCGAAACGGCTTCTCTCCCCAGCCCGCGAGCAAATTCTCCAGACCAGCAGCGTCGTAATCGAACAGGTTCGGCATCAGCGCGAATGGATCTCCATCTGCGAGAAAAAGAACGCGACTTCTGCGGCAGCGGTCTCGGCCGAATCCGAACCGTGCACGGCATTGGCATCGATGCTTTCGGCGAAATCGGCCCGGATGGTTCCTTTTTGCGCCTTCTTCGGATCGGTCGCGCCCATCAGATCCCGGTTCCTGGCAATCGCGTTCTCGCCCTCGAGCACCTGCACCAGGATCGGTCCCGACACCATGAAATCGACCAAGTCTTTGAAGAATGGCCGCTGGCGGTGAACCGCGTAAAACGCTTCGGCTTCGGCGTGCGACAAGTGGTGCATGCGCGCCGCCACGATCGTGAGCCCGTTTTTCTCGAAGCGGGAATAAATCTCGCCGATTACGTTATTGGCAACTGCATCGGGTTTGATGATCGACAACGTGCGCTCGACGCCCATCCAAACTCTCCAAGTTGAACCAACCGCCGAATATAGCACGATAAGGCATTGAAACGAAGCCACTATCCAAAGCGCCCCGGAGGCTCGACCTGGCCCCAGCAGAATTGCCACGAGGGTTCACCGGCGGCGGCACGAAACTCCGCCGCCACCCCCACGAAAGGCGCCCATGCCAAGCGCTCGCCGCAATAGACCAGTGGAATACGCAGCCGCACCCAAGGCGCGACCCCTGACTCACGTAGCAAGTTCTTCAGCGTGCGTGAGGCGCCATTCGGCGCAACGCGCATGCGCTCGCCGCCGCGACGGCGGCGAATGGTCACCGCCCGCGCGCCGAGGTGCTCCGCGCCGATGCCGCGCCCGCGGCCGGGCGTGGCGGTCAGCAGCGTGCCGTCGGCCAGGTGCATCAAGCGCTCACCGCTCCATCTCAGCGGCTCGTACTCGAGCGCCAACGGTTCGGGGGCGACACACTCGATCCAATCACGGAATCGGCGCACGCTGAAGTGCTCGAGATCGATCGCCGGCTGCGCATCGGCCTTGGCGCTCGCCAGCTGACGCAGCATCTCGCGCGTGCGTGCGAGCCCGGGTGGCGCTTCGCCTCGGCTCGTCAGCCAGTGGCGCAAAGCATTCGTGGCGCGCGCCTCGCCCAGGGCGCACACGCGGCGCAGATCGAGCCGATCGCCCTCGCCGCTCGCAGCGCAGTCGGCCGCCGCGATTTCATCGAGCAGACTCGCCGCCTCGCGCACGTGCGCCGCGCTGCGCGCCAGCGCCTCACGGACGCCTGCAAAGCGGCGCTCGATCAGCGGCAACACCTGCAAGCGCAGGAAATTGCGCGCGAAGCGAGTGTCGAGGTTGCTCTCGTCTTCAATCCAGCGCAAGCGACGGGCACGCGCGTAGCGAACCAATTCGAGACGCGAAACCCCGAGCAGCGGCCGGATGATGCGCACTCGGCTCGCATCGCCCGCCTCCTGCCGCGCCGAGAGCGGGCGCGCCGCCGCCATGGCGGCGAGGCCATGCACGCCGGAGCCGCGCAGCAGGTTGATGAGCAACGTCTCGGCCTGGTCGTCGCGATGGTGCGCGAGCGCAATCGCTTGCGCGCCCGAGCGCGCGAATGCCCGGTAACGCGCCGCACGTGCCTGTGCCTCCACATTGGCGCCTTCGCCTGCAACGTCGACGCGCATCGCCTTGAACGGAACTCGACGCCGTGCGCAATGCGCGCGGCAAAACCGCTCCCAATCCGATGCGTGCGGGCTCAACCCGTGATTGACGTGCAGCGCCTGCACTTCCAACCCGCAGCGCGGCGCCACCCGGCGCAGCAGCGCAAGTAACACGATCGAATCGACGCCGCCGCTCAATCCCAGCGCTACCGTCGACCCCGGGGCGACCGAGGCTGACATCTCGGCGGCGACCTGCGCCTCCAGACGATCTATGGTGTCAGCGCTTCGTGCTTTCCTTGAATTTGCCATAGGCCAGCCAGCGCTTATAGCGGGCTTCGATCAACGCGTCCGCGTCGAGCTTGGCGAGCTCGCGGCGAGCCTCGACCAAGGCTCGACGCAGATTCTGCATCATCGTCTCGACGTCGCGATGCGCTCCGCCCAGAGGCTCGGGGACAACCTTGTCGATCAGTCCGAGCGTCTTTAGACGCGACGCGGTGATGCCCAGGGTTTCGGCGGCATCAGCTGCGCGCTCGGCGCTCTTCCACAGGATCGAGGCGCAGCCTTCGGGCGAGATGACCGAATAGGTTGCATATTGCAGCATGAGGATGGTATCGCCGAGCGCGATTGCAAGCGCGCCACCCGAACCGCCTTCGCCGATAACGGTGGTGATCACGGGCACGCGTAAGCGCGCCATTTCAAATAGATTGCGCCCGATCGCTTCGGATTGGCCGCGCTCCTCGGCCCCGACTCCCGGATACGCGCCCGGGGTGTCGACGAAGGTGTAGATCGGCAGGCCGAACTTCTCGGCCAGCTTCATGAGCCGCAGCGCCTTGCGATACCCTTCCGGGCGCGGCATGCCGAAGTTGCGCAGCAGTTTTTCCTTCGTGTCGCGGCCCTTCTGGTGGCCGAGAACGACGCAGCTTTCGCCGTCGAAGCGCGCGAGACCGCCGACGATGGCGTTGTCGTCGGCGAAGCTGCGATCACCGTGCAGCTCCTGGAAATCCGCGAACAGCGCCTGGATGTAGTCGAGGACATAGGGCCGCTGCGGATGGCGCGCGACCATGGCGACCTGCCATGCGCTCAGCTTGCCGTAGAGTTCCTTGGTGAGCGCGTTGCTCTTCTTCTGCAGTCGGCCGATCTCCTCCGAGATGTCGACCGCAGGATCGTCCTGCACGTAGCGCAGCGCCTCGATCTTGGCCTCCAGGTCCGCAATCGGCTGCTCGAAGTCGAGAAATGTCGTTTTCAATTTCGTCGCCGTATGCCGGCGTGGCGAACTTTCGTAAGCGGCTCTACAGCTCGCTCCCTGGCCAGAAATCTGCCCGCATCAGCAGGCGCCGGATGTTCCCCTCTCCCACCGACGAGAGGAGCGTTGCACGCATGCGGCTTGTCAGCCACGTGTGAATTCTCACGCGACGATATGCGCCGCTCGCCGCTGCCGGATCGCGTGCGCAGCGAGTGTACAATAGCCTGCGCCTGCCGCGATCGCTTCATGTTGCGTATCCGACCGAAGCGATTCTTGCGCGCGGTCCGCCCAGCCGAGAAACGCCCCGCGCATCCGAGCCGCCATGTCCGATAGTCCCGCCGCCAGTGGCACACGCGAAGCGCTGCTGACCCGTTTCGTGCATGCGCTGGGACCCGCTGGCGTGCTTACCGAGACCGCTGACATGGCGCCTTACGCCGCCGACTGGCGTGGGCGCGTGCGCGCTGAACCTCTGGCGGTGCTGCGACCATCCACCAGCGCCGAAGTGGCCGCTGCCGTGCGCATCTGTGCGCAGACGCGAACCCCGCTCGTCGCGCAAGGCGGCAACACAGGGCAGTGCGCCGGTGCGGTCGCATCCGTAGCCCGCGCGCAGGTGATCGTGTCGTTGTCGCGCCTGAACCGCATACGCGCCTTGGACGCGCAGAACGATACCATCACCGTGGAAGCGGGTTGCGTGCTGGCGCGTGTGCAGGAAGCAGCGACGGCAGCGGATCGACTGTTTCCGTTGAGCCTGGGCGCGGAGGGAAGCTGCCAGATCGGCGGCAATCTCGCCACCAATGCCGGCGGCACCGCAGTATTGCGTTATGGCAATGCGCGCGATCTGGTGCTGGGGCTCGAAGTCGTGCTTGCGGACGGTTCCATGTGGGACGGCTTGCGCGCGCTGCGCAAGGACAACACCGGCTACGATCTTAAACAGCTGTTTCTCGGCTCCGAAGGCACGCTCGGCGTCATCACCGCAGCCGTGCTCAAGCTCTTTGCCGCCCCCAAGGCCGCGTGCACGGCGCTCTTCTCGGTATCGGAGCCGGCGGCCGCGGTGACGATGCTGAACCGCTTCCGCGCACGCTGCGGCGATCGGCTGACGGGCTTCGAGCTGATGTCCCGACCGTGCCTCGACATCCTCTTCAAGCAGATAGCACGCTTCCGCGACCCCTTCCCCACGCGCTATCCGTGGTATGTGCTCGCGGAGTTGCGCGATACGCACGGTGCCGACGAGTTACGCACGATGGTCGAGAGCGTGCTCGACGCCGGCATGCGCGAGCGCCATGTGCAGGATGCGATCGTCGCGCGCTCGCAGGCGCAGGCCGAACAGTTGTGGCGCATGCGCGAGGAGATCCCCGAGGCCAACCGGCGCGAAGCGCCCTGGGTGCGGCACGATGTGGCGGTGCCCGTGAGCCGTATTGCCGAGTTCATCGAGCGCGCCTCCGAAGCGTTGCGCGCGCGTTTTCCCGGGATTCGTATTGTCGCCTTCGGCCATGTGGGCGACGGCAACATCCATTTCAATGCCACCGCTGCTGCCGATCACGACGCAGAAGCTTTCATCGCTCGCCAGCACGACGTCTATGCGCTGGTGCACGATCTGGTGATGGCGCTGGGCGGAAGCTTCAGCGCCGAGCACGGCATCGGGCTCGTCAAGGTCGATCAGCTCGCGCGCTACAAGAGCCCGATCGAGCTCGCGCTGATGCAGCGCATAAAGGGTGCGCTCGACCCCATCGGCATATTGAATCCCGGCAAGGTGTTGCCGCCAAGTTGAAGTGTCCGGCACGTGCCGGCATCAGACGCGATAAAGCGCGCGACGGTCGCGATGAAATCCGATCGCCTGCACCTCGCCCTGGTCGAAACCTCGCCCAAGGCTCAATTCCCCGGCGCCGTCGAGCAGCAACTCGCTCCGGAACACGTGCGCGCCCTCACCATCGCTGCGACGCACGAAAGTGCCATTGGTGCTGTGATCGCTCAGGAAGACCTGGGTGCGGCGCAGGACGAGCTTGGCATGCCGGCGCGAGGCGAACGAGTCGGCGACGACGATGTCACAGTCCGGGTCGCGCCCCAGCACGATCGACGGGCGGCGCGGATCAAGGCGCACTTGCACACCGCCGCACGAGATCAGCAGGCTGCCGCTGTCGGGCGGCACGAGGTTGTGTCGACGCAGATTGACATCGGTGAGCACGCTGCTGTCGTGCTGCCAGATGACCTGATACAAGGGCGCCTCGGCGCTCGAACCCTTGATCACGGCGAAGAACAGCGCCCGGGTGCGTTCCTTTACGGTCGCGAATAGGCAGACGATCGTCGCCTCGGTAGTCAGGATCTGCCCGCGTGAGGCGACTGCGCACAGGTAGCTCGCCGCATTGACGGTGTCGCCAAACACGTCCTCGCCTTCCATCAACACCGGTCCACAGTGCAGCCCGACATGAATGCCGAGACCGGGTCGGCCGAGTCGCACCGTTCCGACCCGTACCTGCATTTCGGCGGCGGCAAGTACGGCCCCGTCGGGCTCGGTGAAAACGCACATCACCTCGTCGCCGAGCGTCTTGACGAGCCGCCCGCCGTAGCGCGGCAAAACCGCCACCAGTGCATCGAGTCCGTCCGCAACGATCGAGCGCGCCGCCTCGTCACCGAGCTCGCGATACAGTCCGGTGCTGCCGCAGATGTCCGCGAACAACACAGTCATGGTCGCGCTTCGTCGCCGCGGCAGCGACTCGGCGATGATCGGATGGACAGCCGTCATGGTGCGATCGGCACAACGCTCCAAAAGCGGCGGGCAGGGAAAAAAACGGGCAGTCCCGAAGGCTGCCCGAAAGTCCACACCGAGTAGAGCGCCAGGAGGAAGACCCCTACTCGTTGCATAGTTTCGGCGCCCGGCGGAAAACCTTTAGCCCGGCCCGAACACCGAGCCTGGCCGGACCTCGAAGCCCCATTAACGGCCCCCTGGTCGCAAGACTGAAGGCTCGCCACGGGTGCGGCGGGCGGCTGTCCCGGGGGTTGCGGTCGATGGCAAAGCGTGCGAGACCGCCGCAATGTGTGGGCAGGTACCGGAGTGCTTGCAAGCTACCCACGCCGGGCTGTAATTTGTCACGCAACGAATCGACCCAGGCGGATCATCGACGCAGAAAGGTCATCATGTTCGAGTTCGGCAAGAAGGCCCGCATACCACAACCCGGCGAAGCACCGCCGGGACGTGCCCTGGAAATGCCTGTCCCCGCGCGCCATTACGTCAATGGCGCAGCGCTCAAACCACCGTTCCCGCAGGCGATGGCGCAAGCCCAGGTGGGGCTCGGTTGCTTCTGGGGCGCCGAGCGCAAGTTCTGGCAGACTCCCGGAGTATTCTCCACCGCGGTCGGCTACGGCGGCGGCGGCACGCCGAATCCGACTTACGAGGAGGTTTGCAGCGGCCTCACCGGCCATGCCGAGCTGGTGTTGGTGGTCTTCGACCCTGCACGTCTGCCGTACGAGATGCTCCTCAAGGTGTTTTGGGAAGCGCACGATCCGACCCAGGGCATGCGCCAGGGCAACGATGTCGGCACGCAGTACCGCTCGGCCATCTATACCTATTCCGAAGCTCAGCGAGAAATCGCCGAGCGCACGCGCGCGGAATACCAGCAAGGGCTCAAGCGGGCGGGCTACGGCACAATTACGACCGAGATCGCGCCGGCCGGGCCGTTCTACTATGCCGAGGAATACCACCAGCAGTATCTGGCAAAGAACCCCGGCGGTTATTGCGGCTTGGGCGGCACGGGCGTGAGCTGTATGGTCGGCACCGCGGCGAAAACCTGAGCTACGACGTCCGGTGCTATCGCCGGCTGCGCTACGAGAGCGCCGCCCGGCAGCGTCAGTCGAGCTTGATCCCGGCTGACCGAATCAGGCGCGCATAGCGCTCGCGTTCGTCGCGCAGATGCGTTGCGAACTCCTGCGGAGTGCTGCCCACAGCCTCGAGCCCTTGCGTGGCCAAGCGCTCCTTCATGTCCGCGCGCCTCAGCGCGCCCGAGAGCTCCTGGCTCAGCCGGGTGAGAATCGCACCGGGTGTTCGGGCCGGAGCGAGGACGCCGAACGCCGTGCTCATTTCGTAGCCCACCACCCCGGCCTCACGCATCGTCGGCAACTGCGGCAGCAACGAGGAACGTTGCAGCGTGCCGACCGCGAGGCCGCGCAGTTTGCCGGCGCGGATATGCGGCAGCGTGACCGGCTGGTTCTCGAGCGTCAGATCGACTTGCCCGGCGATCAGCGCCGTCAGCGATGGATTGCTGCCCTTGAACGGGATCAGGGTGAACTTGATATCGGCCAGCGCCTCGAATTGCGCACCGGCGAGGTGCGAGACCGAACCCTGTCCGGAAGTGCTGTAGTTGAGATCTCCGGACTTCGTGCGCGCGATTGCGATCAACGCCTTGACGCTGCGCGCCGGGACGGAGGGATGCACCACCAGCACGAATGGACTGATGGTCGCGAGTGTGATCGGGGCGAAATCGCGCTCCGGGTCGTATGGCACCTTGCGCAGGTTCGGGTTGATCGTGAGCGGCCCCGGCGTACCCATCAGCAGCGTGTAGCCGTCGGGCGGCGCTTTGGCAACGTGATCGGCGCCAATCACACCACCGGCACCGGCGCGATTGTCGACGATGATGCTCTGTCCGAGGCGCTCGCCGAGCGCCTGCGCGATGGTGCGCCCGACCAGATCCGTACCGCCCCCCGGAGGAAACGGCACCACCAGCCGCACCGGCTTCGTCGGGTAACCCTCGCCCATGACCGGCGCCGCCATCGCCATCCCTGCCGCCGCGCCCACGCATGTCAGCGCGCGAGCACATCGCATTCGCCGCTTGTTTCGCATCAAGGCGCTCCTTATCGTGTGACCAACCATACCGTGATCGCGATGAGCACCACGGTCAACCCGATGCTAATGCCGAACAAAACCCGCATGCGCGCCCGCATGAGCTCGATTGCCGCCACCACGCGCGCGTGCTGCTCGGCGAGCGAGCGGATGAGCTCAGCGCCCGCGTCCTGCTCCGCGTCGCGCTTCTGCAATGCGATTTCGATCTGCCGCAGGCGTGCGTGCACGTCGTCACCGCCCTGGCCGCGATACGACTCCTCCCTGCCGGCGATCGGCCTGGAAGCGCGCGCTGTATCGAAAAGCTTGCGCGCGCCTTTCACGATCGCCGGAGCGGCCTGCACCACATCGGCCCAGGGTACGACCTTGAGCGCGAAAAGCCAGTTGATCGCCACAAATCCCCCGTTGCGATAAGCGTACCCGCGCGACGTGACACACGAGCGCGTGCGGCCCGCGCAATGCTATCCCGCTCGATCTGGCGGAACAAGCCGCTATCTTTACCGATGCTCCTCGCATCCGAACGCGCGGCGCGCCGCGATCGCGTTGCGAGTCCGCACGGACGGCGGTTCTCGATCGACGTCGATCGAGTACCTGCGCCAAGGCGCGGCCATCGCCGTCACGAGCCGGTCTTGCAGGTGATCGAGAGTCCCGCGCCGCTTTGCTGGTCGATGCTGGTGCGCGCATTCGGCACCGTTTTCAGGTGCTGCAGGAATTCCTCGATGCCGCCCGTGCGCATCGATACATTGTGTGCGGTGAAGCAGCCGCCGGCAGTTATACGCGGCCAAATCGCGGTGAAATAATTCTTGTACCAGCTCTTGTCGGCGTCGGAGAAGACGAAATCGAACGGACCCGCCAAACGGGGCACCAATTCGTGCGCATTCGCGAGCCTGGCGTCGATGTAATCGCTCAATCCCGCCTCTTCGAAGTTCGCGACGGCGACGCGATGGCGGTCCGGATCAATCTCGATCGTCGTCAGCCTGCCGCCGGTCTTGCTCAGGCCCCAGGCGATCCAGATGGCCGAGTGTCCCGTGGAGGTGCCGACCTCGAGCGCTCGCGTGAAGTTCTTCGCGACGATCAGGTCTCGCAAGGTCCGACCATCGACTTCCGGCACATTCATGTCGCGCCACCTGCTCCGGTGGGCGCCGAGGAACTTCTCGACGCGCCGATCGAGCTCGCTCGAGTAGCGCGGCTCAGCCGCCTGCGGGTCGTTCGCGCTCACCAGGCCGATCGCCAAGGCTGCACCGAACCAGAGTTTTCGCATGAGTGTGACCATGTCCCGACCTCGGCCGTATCCATCGAAAGCATCATTCACCCCAGCGCGGCCCACGCCTTTGCCAGGCGTTTGTACGAGACCGGATAAGGCGTCTTCAGTTCCTGCGCGAACAGCGATACGCGCTGCTCTTCGAGCATCCAGCGAAACTCGTCGAGCGCGGGCTCCGCAACGCCGTGCTTGCGGTTGCGCTCGATCCGGCTTTGCAGTTGCTGCCCCCAGCGCGCAAGCTCGTGCGTGTGCTGCGCATCGCGATCCGGCGTTTGCGGCAGCTTCTGCAGTCGTCGCGACATGGCCGCGAGGTAGCGCGGATAGTGTTGCAGGTGCTCGTAGGGAACCCGATCAATGAAACCGGGAAACACGAGTGCGTCGAGCTGGCGTTCGAGATCGACGATCGCATGCCGGTAGGCACCCGCCTGCGGCGCCTCGATCGCCTTGCGTAACACGTGCGCCTGGCCGATGATGACCTCGGCCAGGCGCAGGTACTCCTGTCCGACGACTTGCAGCCGTGCCCTCGCCTGTTTCATCTTCGCCTCGAACTGATTGCGCGTGCGCACCGGTGTCGGCTCGGTCCACACCGCCCGCTCAAGGCTTGCCTGCAGCAGCGATTCACGCAACTGCTCGCTGCTGCCGTAGGCAGCGTACGCAAGCGCAAGCTGCTTGCCCGGTGTGAGCAACCGCTCCAACGCCCGCATCTGTTCCCTGAGCGTCAGGCGCACCAGCCGAGTGACGCCCGAGCGTGTTTGCGCCTGCGCCTTGGCTGCGGTATCGAGCAGCGCCAGGCGCACGCTGTCGCCTTCGTCGATGAGCGCCGGATGACCCTGCAGGCGCTGCCCTGCGCGCGTGAACTCGACCGTTTCGGCAAGCTCCAACGCATCCCAGGTGCGAATACCCCCTCGTTCCCATTGCGTCTGCGGTGTGAAGCTCGCTTGCGCCTGCGCACCGTGCGCACACTGTAATGCCGGCAAATCGCGTCCCGAGGCCACTTCCTCGCCATGCTCGTTCACCACGCTGAAACGCATGTGCAGATGCGCCGGCATC
Source organism: Burkholderiaceae bacterium (assembly GCA_011525945.1). Lineage (GTDB taxonomy): Bacteria > Pseudomonadota > Gammaproteobacteria > Burkholderiales > WYBJ01 > WYBJ01. Next base: position 16,158 of record WYBJ01000020.1, read on the forward strand.
TCGATGCCGCGCCACAGATCGACCGGGACGACGAGCGCGCGCGAGGCCTCTAGTGCCGCCGACAGCGCTTCCCATAGCGAGCCCTCGCGCCCGCTCCGATCGAGCCATTCGAGGCAAGCGGTCACGGTTTCGGGAATCGGCACACACGCGCGCCGCAGCGTCTTCGGCAGGCCGCGCAGAAGAGCGTTCACCTTGTCGCGCAACAAGCCCGGCACTAGCCATTCGAACGACTCGGGGACGATGCGGTTGAGCAGGTGCAAGGGTACGAGCGCGCTTACGCCATCGAGCGGGTGACCGGGATCGAAGCGATAACGAAGCGCGAACTCGCCCGCGCTCGTGTGCACGCTTTCGGGGAAGCGCGCAGCCGAGATGTCGTCCGCCTGCGCCCGCATCAGATCCTCGCGACACATGAATAGCAGTCGCGGTTGGTCGCGCTCCGCGCACTTGCGCCACGCTTCGAAGCTTGCGCCCGAGTAGATCTCGGCCGGGATACGCGCATCGAAGAAGCGAACCAGGGCCGGGTCATCGACCAGCACATCATGCCGCCGCGACTTGTGCTCGAGCGCAACGATCTCACGCTTGAGCGTTGCGTTGTGTCGCTGGAAGGGCGCGGGCGAGATGTAACCACCTTCGACCAGACCGGCGCGGATGAAGATCTCGCGTGCATGCACGGGATCCACCGGTCCATACGGAACAAGCCTGGACGCGACCAGCACCAGACCGTACAACGACACCTGTTCCCGCGCGACGGGCTCTGCTCTCTTCTTGTCCCAGCGCGGATCGAGCCAGGCCCGGCGCACCAGATGCGCGCCCGCCGCCTCGACCCACTGCGGCTCGATCTGTCCGGCGGTGCGCGCGAACAGGCGCGTGGTATCGACCAGCTCCGCGCCCATCACCCATTTCGGTGAGCGTTTGCGCAGGCCCGAGGCCGGATGCAAGGCAAAGCGGATGCCACGCGCCCCGTCATATTCGCCCTCGTCGTTCTTCGAACCAATGTTGCCGAGCAATCCGGCCAGGAGTGCGCGATGAATCCGCTCGTAGCTCGCCTCGGTTTCGTTCTCCACCATGCCACTTTCGCGCACGAGCGCGCGCAACTGACCGTGGACCTCGTGCCATTCGCGCATCCGCAGCGGCGACAGGAAGTGCTCGCGCAGCTCGCGCGCAATCTTGCGGCTGGATTTCTCATGGCGCACGACCTCGGCATAAAACCGCCAGAGCGCGAGCAGGGTCGCGAAATCCGAGCGCTCGTCGCGAAACGCAGCATGACGTTCATCGGCGGCTTGCGCCTTCTCCAGCGGTCGCTCGCGCGGATCCCGGATCGATAGCGCCGCGGCGAGAATAAGGATTTCTCGTAGACAATTCTCGCGCCCGGCAGCGAGCACCATGCGGCCGATGCGCGGATCGATCGGCAGGCGGGCGAGCTGCCGGCCGATGGCCGTCAGGCGGCGCCGATCGTCGACCGCGCCCAACTCGATCAGGAGCTGGTAGCCGTCGTTCACCATACGGGGCTGCGGCGGATCGAGGAACGGAAAACATTCCGCGTCGCCCAGATCGAGCGCTTTCATGCGCAGAATCACGCCCGCGAGCGACGAGCGCAGCAGCTCGGGGTCGCCAAAGCGCGGGCGCGCCGCGAAATCGTCCTCACCGTAAAGACGAAAACAAATACCGTCCGCGACGCGCCCACAGCGCCCCGCCCGCTGCTCGGCCGACGCCTGCGCAATCTTCTCGATCTGCAATTGCTCGACTTTGTTGCGATAGCTGTAGCGATTAATGCGCGCGAGGCCGCTGTCGATTACATAACGGATGCCGGGTACGGTGAGCGAGGTCTCTGCCACATTGGTGGCGAGCACGATGCGCCGCCCCGCGGTCGGCTCGAACACGCGCTCCTGCTCGGCAGCGGACAGGCGCGCGTACAGCGGCAGGATCTCGGCCCCGGCCGGATGGCGCTCGCGCAGGGCCTGCGTACTCTCCCGGATCTCGCGCTCGCCGGGCAGAAAAACGAGCACGTGACCCGGGCCGCAGCGGTACGCTTCGTCCACCGCGTCCGCGATCGCGCGAGCGAGTTCGAGCTCGCCGCCGCCCTCATCTGCGCCGGCGTCGCGGTGCGGCGGACGATAACGGATCTCGACCGGGTAGAGCCGGCCGGAGACTTCGATCACGGGTGCCGCATCGAAGTGCTGCGAAAAACGCTCGGCATCGATCGTGGCCGAGGTGATCACCACTTTCAGGTCGGGCCGCCGCGACACGAGCTGGCGCAGGTAGCCAAGCAGGAAGTCGATATTGAGGCTGCGTTCGTGCGCTTCGTCGACGATTATCGTATCGTAGGCGGCGAGCAGTCGGTCGCCTTGCGTCTCGGCGAGCAGGATGCCGTCGGTCATCAGCTTGTCATTGGCCGAGGGGGCGAGGGTGTCTTGGAATCGCACCTTGTAGCCGACGATCTCGCCAAGCGGCGAACCGAGCTCGTGCGCGATGCGTGCCGCGACGCTGCGGGCGGCGATGCGCCGCGGCTGCGTGTGTCCGATGAGCCCGGCCGCACCGCGACCGAGCCCAAGGCAGATCTTGGGCAGTTGCGTGGTCTTGCCAGAACCCGTTTCGCCGCACACGATGGTGACCGGATGGCGTGCGATGACGGCTGCGATCTCCTCGCGCCTGGCCGCAACGGGCAGCGATTCGGGATAGGATGGGCGCGGGATCCGGGCCAGACGCCTCAGCCGCAGCGCCTGCGATTGCGCCATGCCAGCGCGCAAGCTCGCGACTCCCGCCGCCAAGCGCTCAGGATCGCTTTCGCTCGCACGCAAGCGCGCGAGCGCCGCCGCGAGGCGAAAACGCTCGGCGATCATGCATTCGTCGAGTGCACGCTCGGCGTGCGCGAGGAGGTCGGCGACGGGTGTGCAGAGCATGTCGTGGATCGACGGCGCGGGCGCTCTGCCCGGGATTGCATGCGAGCAGTCGGGCATCGAATGATGTCGAGCCGTGATTATATTCACGGCGCGTGCGCCGGCGCGGTCGAATTCGCCGGGGCGGCCCCATCGTTCGCGCTCCGGCGCTTGGTTAGGCACGCACTTTCCGCCATAATCGAGCGCAAGGAGCCTCGCGCCGGTGAACAAGAAGCGAATTCGGCTGGTCGTGATCTCGGCTGCCGCGGCGGTGACGCTCTACGCCCTGCTCGGCTTCCTTCTGCTCCCGTATGTCGTCAAGCGGCAGCTCATCGCCATCTTCGAGCGTGATTTCGGTCACCACCTGACGCTCGGCGAGGTTCGCTTCAATCCGTTCACGTTCAAGGCGGAGCTCGGCGACATCGATCTGCGCGATCCACGCGGCGGTCCGATGTTCGCCTGCCGCAGCTTCCGATTCGACTTCGAGCTCGCGAGCGTGTGGCGGCGGACCTGGACGTTCGCCGCGATAACTGCCGATGCGCCGCACGTGTATGTCGAGCTGCACCCGGACGGGCGGCACAACTTCAGTGCCCTGCTCGAGGCCATGCGCGATCCCGAACCGCGGCCCGAGCAGGCTCTGCCGCGGCTTGCCATCGGACGCATCGCCATCGGCGGCGGCCAGCTGGATCTCGCCGACCCCCAGGCCGGTGAAGCCGCCAGGATCACGCTGACACCGATCAGTTTCGAGCTGATGGACCTTACGACCAAGCCAGCAGACGGCGCGCGCTACACGCTCGCCGCGCGGTCAACGCACGGCGAGCGCATCGAATGGCGTGGCGAGGTTACGCTCAATCCGGTCGGCTCGAAAGGTCACTTCGCGCTGAATGACTTGAAGGCTGCGACGCTCGAGCGCTGGCTCGGTAACCGCATTGGGCTGGAACATGCCGCGGGCAATGTCGATGCGTCGTTCGATTACGACGCCGGCTTCACCGCTGGTGCGCTCGCTTTCACCGTGACGAATCTGACCGCGCGACTCGCCGGCCTCGCGCTCACCGACCACGCCGGTGGCGCGCCCTTCATTGCGCTCGACACCCTGGAGCTCACCGGCGGCACATTCGATCTCGCCAGCCGCAAGTTCGCACTCGAGCGCCTCGCGATCGGACGACCGTCGGTGGCGTTGCGCATCGACGCTCAGGGCACACCCAACTGGTCTGCGCTCATCCTGCGCTCGCCGCCCTCGCTTGTGATGAGCGGCAAGCCATCGGTCGTTTCCGAGCGCGCGCGCGCCGGCCAGCCGGCGCAGCCACCGGCGGCTAGTCCCGTGCCAGCGACCGAGCAAGCGGCTGCGCCCGTGGCTCCTGCCGGCAAACCCGTCGCTGCGAACTCGCCTGCGGATGAGCCCAGTGTCGACAAACCCGTCGCAGCGAAGACGTCCGCGGACGAACCCACTACCGAAAAACCTGTGGCCACGCCCGCACAATCGGACGCACCCGCTGCTGCGCCGAGCACACCCGCGCAGGCGCCGATTGCGCCGGCGCCCGCGAGCGCGTTGCCATGGAGCGGGCGCGTTACGCGCTTGACGATAGCCGATGCTTCGTTCTCGTTTCAGGACACGAGACCTCAGTCCGATGCCGAGCTGTCGGCGACCGGCGTGCGGCTGGAGACGGGTATCGAGCTGAACCTTTCCGAAGGCACGAGCACCC
>WYBJ01000197.1 GCA_011525945.1 Burkholderiaceae bacterium
CTGAACAAGCTCTACCCGGACAAGTTCCCCGCGCGCGTCACGATCACGCTCAAGGACGGACGCAGGCTGCAGGAAACGGTGCTGTTCCCGAAGGGCGATCCGCAGGATCCGCTCACGTCCGCCGAGCTCGAGTCGAAGTTTCGCGAGAACGCCGCCGCGAGGTACGACGAGGCGCGCGCCGGCCGACTGCTGCAGGCGATCTACGCGCTGCCCGATGCGAACGACACCGACGCGCTGACGGCGCTGCTGCACGCGTAGTCCCCGCCTGCGCACGCCAGAACGGCGTCTTGCCCTATAACTTCGGGCGTGCGGACCCGAACGGTGACGGGCGTCCGGGTGGCGAAATGGCAAGTCGAGAAAGTGGCCAAGCCCCGCTGCCGAATCGCGCGAGCAGGGTCAGGCGTGCGCGCTCGATGCCGGGTCGCGCTTGCGCCGTCGCCACAGCATCCAGCCCAGCGCAACGAGGCCGCTGCACAGCCAGAAGAAGCCGCGCAGGCCGATGTAGGGCGCCAGTACACCCGCGATCAGCGGTGCAGCGGCGCTGCCCAACTGCTGCAGCGCCGTGCCGTAGGAGAGGGTGCGCGCTTCCATGCCTTGCGGCGACCGGTCCTTGATCATGCGGATCAACGTCGGCGGCAACCCCGAGACGAACACGGCGAACAGCATGCGGGCAGCGGTGAGCTCCAAGGGATTGCGCACCAGCGGCAGCAGCACGCTCGCCACGCAGGTGCCGGCGAGCAGGACGCCAAGCACTCGTCGCGAGGGGAATCGGTTCAATACCTGTCCCCACAGCGGCAGGACGACGATGCCCGCCAGCGTGAACGCCATGGCGGTCGCCGCCACCCAGCTCTCGACACTGAGCCCGCCGAAGCCGGGCTCATCGTCGAGCAGGCGCATCGTATACAGCGACACGATCGGCATGGCGCCGAAAACGGTGAAGGAGAACAACACCTGCAGGTAGTAGAGCAACTTCAGCTCCGGCACGCGCAGCAACTGACCCATATCGCCGAGAAGATCGATGCGTAGCGGATGCGCCGGGCGCACGTGATCCTCGCGCACCCAGGCGAGCGCAAGCACGCCGGCGCCGAACATCAGCACGGCCGTGAACGCGAACAGGGCGTGCTCGCTCGGCAGCAGGCCGATGAGGGCAGCGCCGGCCATGGGGCCGAACAGCGTGCCGGCGGCCGCGCCGACCTGCGTGAGCGCGAGCGCGCCGCCGACATGGGCTCCCGGGGTGCTGGTGGCGACCAGGGCCTGGCCGGCAGGCACGAAGCCGTTGGCGAGTCCGACCAGAACCAGCACACAGAGGAAACCAAGCGGGTTGAACATGGTCGAGAGCAGCCCGAAGCCGAACGCCATGCCGAAACCCGCGCGCAGCACCATGCTCTTGCGGCCGTAGTAATCGGCGAGCACGCCCCAGACCGGGGTGCACAGACAGCTGGTGCCGTAGTAGGCGAACATCATCACGCCGACCCAGAGCGCGAGATTGCCCTTGTCCACGCCCATCGCCTGGACGATGAGCGGCAGGAAAGCGAACGCGGCATTCCAGCCGATGTTGATCAGCACGTTGCCTGCCGCCAGCGTGCGCGCGTTGCGCTGCCAATACGCATGCTCGGCGCCGGCGCGCACGCGCTCGTCGGAACGGTTGGTCACGGTATTCGGAAGCTCAAGGCGGCGTCGCGTGGGCGCCGGGCGCTAGTTTACCGGGCGCGGTGGCGAGGCAACGAGGTAACCGATCGCGGCTGCGAGGCGGCCGCGACGCCGCTCGGAGGCGCTACGCGCGGGCGAGTGCGCGCGTGGTCGAGGTGGTGAGGCGCGTGGCGCCGTCGGGTCCGTAGACGCCGGGGCCGCCGCGGGCGGCTGCCTGCAGTGCGGCGATAGCGGCCTGGTTGTGCTTCAGGCGTGCGGCGACCAGGGCGCCGTTGATCTCGTTGGCGGCCCGAACCTGCGCGGCCAGCGCTTTGATCTCGTCCCAGGTCCGGCGCATCGGCTCATCGCCGAAGTTCTCGATCCAGGCGCTCATGCCGTCCTTGTCGGCGCGCAGGCCATGCGCGGCGAGCAGGCGGCTGCGCGTGTCCGAGACACGGCGCAGATCGAGGATGTGGGCGGCTTTCTGTTCGGTGAAGGCCATCAGCTCGTCGTGGTCGCCGGCAACCAGCGCGGCCTGCTCGCGCTGCAGCAGCTCCAGGAACTCGCGTACCCGGTCCCGCTCCTGCGCCAATACCGCGGCGTACTGCGCCGAACTCGAGCTCATGTCCGCTGAGCCTCAGCGCTTCTGTGACTGGATGAGTTCCCTGACCGTCTCGAGCAAGCGGTCGGCGATCACGTCGGCGTTCACCTTGAAGTGCCCGTCGCTGATCGCCTGCTTGATCTCTTCCACGCGCTGCGCGTCGACCACCGGCACGCCGGCGAGGCTTGCTTCGATGCCTGCCAACTGCGAACCGAGCGGGCTCAACTCCACGCGCGGTTCGGAGCCCGAGCCGGGCTGCGGCTGCGACGCACCGGGCTTACCGGCGCGGGCCTGCCCCTCGGACACGGAGCCGCTCTGGATCGAGCGCAGATTCCCATCGATCTTCACGATGCATTCCTCGCTTTCTGACTGTCAGTAGCGACCGTATCGGCACGCGGCGGCAAAGCTTTAGCCGCTCGCCCGGCACGATCGCCGCATCCGCGGTTACGGATCGAACCGGGCCTTCCTCAATCCCGTGCCAGCCGGCTGCGGCGCGCGTCCCCCGACCACCTTTCAGTACCGGACCTCGACGATCCCGCCGCTGCGCGCGATACCGGAGATCGTCTGCCCGGACGGGCCGCGCACCTGCACGAGCTGGCCGTCGGCGGCGTTGCCGAGCGCCCGACCCTCGGTGCTGACCCGGAACCCGGGGCCTTCGCTCACCAGCTTCACGCCCTGGCCCTGCGCGATCACATGCGGCTGGCGCAGCATGTCGCGACGCAGCGGCTGGCCTGCGCCCAGGCTCATCGCGAGCTGCTGGCCGATCGCCTGCTGCGGGTCGACCACGATTCCGGCCGGCAGCCGCGCGAGGTCGCCGCGCATCGTCGCGAGATCCTGCGTGCGAACCGTTTCACCCTGACTCATCGGCCGGGCGGTGATGACGTATTGCGCGCTCACTTCGACCGTCACGCTCGCATAGATCGTCCACGCTACCGGTCCAAGGCAGCGGATGCCGACCGTGGACTTGCCCCAAAGCCGTCCGCCCGCGGGCATGAACGCTTGCGGCGCCGGGCAGTTGGGCAGGCTCAGGCGCGAATCGAGCGGCGCCACCCGCACGCTCAGCTCTCCCGGTAGCCCCGCGGCTTCGTTGCGCACATAGCTCTCGACCACGCGCTGCAGTTGGCCGAGATCCTGGCGCTCGTTCGCCAGGGCGGGTGTCATGGCGATCGCCGCGGCGATCGAGCACAAGCGGGCTGGGCGGATCGGGTTCATGCGCGCCATTGTAGGCACGCGCGGGGGCGTGCGATGTCCGAATTTGCGCGTGCTTTGGGCCGCATTTGCGCCGTTCGCGGCAAGGATTGCCGCCGCCTTGCCGCGCTGCTGGCGCCGGCGCCGAATTGACCGTGCTTCTTGCGGCTTATCGCCCCGCGTCGTGCCGCACGATCTGTCTAGCATCCTGGCACATCCGATGCATTGACGGCATCGATTGCGACAACTGGAGCGCTTCGATCCACCATGAGCAACTCGCTCGACAGGCTCTTCAGCCTGCACCAAACCGCACTGGCGACGCGAGCATACCGCGGCCAGGTGCTGGCTTCGAACATCGCCAATGCCGATACGCCCGGCTACCGCGCGCGCGATATCGACTTCAAGGCGGCGCTCGCGCAGGCGCTCGGCGCGGGCCACGGCGCCGGTGCGACGATGCTGCGTACATCGACGCGGCATATGGGCGCCGGCGGCGCGCAAGGTGTTGCGGCAGCGCAGGCGCCGCTTGCCTATCGTACGGTCACGCAGGCGAGCATCGACAACAACACCGTCGATGTGAACGTCGAGCGCGCGCAGTTCGCCGACAACGCGCTGCGCTACGAAGCCTCGCTCACGTTCATCAATTCCAAGATCAAGGGATTGCTGAGCGCGCTGCAGGCGTAACCGGGAAGGACGACAATGAATCCGATATTCAAGATCGCAGGGCTCGCCATGACCGCGCAATCGCAGCGGCTGAACGCGGTTGCGAGCAATCTCGCCAATGCCGAGAGCACGGTGAGCTCCACTGGCGAGCCGTATCGCGCCAAGCAGGTCGTGTTCGCCATCGTCCCGCTCGGTTCGCCGGCCGCGCAAGGGGTGAAGGTCGCGGCCGTGATCGAGGACGCCTCGCCGCTGAAGCGCGTGTTCGATCCGAAGCATCCGGCTGCGGACGAGAGCGGCTATCTCACGCTGCCGAACGTCAACGTGGTCGACGAGATGGTGAACATGATCTCCGCCTCGCGCTCGTTCCAGACCAGCGTCGAGCTCATGAACACCGCCAAGCAGCTCGCGCTCAAGACCCTCTCCATCGGACAGTGAGGTAATCGCCATGGCCAGCGCCATCCAGGACGTCATCGCCGCGTCCAAGCGCTCGACCGGCCCGCTTGCGGCCGCGGGCGCGAGCGACATTCAGGACCGCTTCCTCACGCTGCTGGTGACCCAGCTCAAGAACCAGGATCCGCTGAGCCCGATGGACAACGCCCAGATCACCACCCAGTTGTCACAGATCAGCACCGTGAGCGGGATCGACAAGCTGAACGATACGATGTCCAACCTTGCCGCCGCACTCGCCACCAGCCAGTCGATGGCGAGTGCGGCGATGATCGGACGCCAGGTCGTCACGCCCGGCCACCGACTCGCCCTCGCGGACAAGAAGTCCGCCGGCGCGATCGAGTTGAGCGAGCCCGCCGACCAGGTGACGGTGACCATCACGGGGCCCGCGGGCGACGTGGTCCGGCGCCTCGAGCTCGGCCCGAGCACGGCGGGGCTGCAAGCGTTCGCCTGGGACGGCACGGCACAGGACGGTCGCGCGGCCAAGGACGGCGCCTATACCTTCAAGGCCGAGGCGGTGCGCGCGGGCAAGCCCGTATCGGCGGCCACCCACATCGTTGGCACCGTGACCGGGATCGGTGTCTCGGGCAAGGATCCGAGCGTGATCGTCAACGGCGCCACCGAAGTGCGCTTTGCCGACGTGAGACGCGTGCAGTGAGAGCGCAGAACAGGGGAGAGGTTCGAGTTTCGATCCAATTCGACGCGCACGATGAGTGCGGTGTGAACTTCGGAACCTCGCGGGATTTCGGGCCCGGCCTCCTTTCTTAGTCGCGGTATCGTTCACAGGAGCAGCAGATGGCTTTTCAGCAAGGTCTGTCGGGTTTGAACAGCGCGTCCAAGAACCTGGATGTGATCAGCAACAACGTCGCGAATGCGGCCACCGTCGGCTTCAAGGGCTCGCGCGCCCTGTTCGCGGACGTGTACGCCAATTCGCTCAACGGCGCGGGCGCGAGCCAGGTCGGGATCGGCTCGAAGGTCGCCGCGGTATCGCAGGAGTTCGGCCAGGGCAATGTCACCTCCACCAACAGCCCGTTGGACGTGGCGATCAATGGCAACGGCTTCTTCCGCCTCAGCAAGGACGGCGCCGTCACGTTCAGCCGCAACGGCCAGTTCCACCTCGATCCCGCCGGCTACCTGGTCAACACGGAGAATCAGCGCGTCACCGGCTACGGCACGGATGCTGCGGCCAACATCATCGCCACCTCGCCGCTCGATATCCAGCTTCAGACCTCGGACATCCCGCCGCTCGCCACCACGACCTACCGTTTTGGCGCGAACTTCGACGCCGGCGCCGCGCAGCCGGCCACGGCGACGTTCAGCACCGCCGATCCCACCAGCTACAACAACACCACTTCGGGCTCGGTATACGACACGCTCGGCAATGCGCACGTGTTCAGCTTCTACTTCGTGAAGACCGCGACCGCGGGCCAATGGAACGTCCACGCCTCGATCGACGATACCGCAGCGACGAACGTCAATCTGGGGGCCGGCGCCGGCAATCCGCTCACGCTCAACTTCGATTCCAACGGTGCGCTCACGACCGCCATGCCGGTCAACGCCGCGCTCACTGTCGCCGGCGGCGCGACCACTCCGGTCAATTTGTCGCTCGACATGGCGGGTTCCACCCAGTTCGGCTCGCCCTTCAGCGTCAACACCCTGTACCAAGACGGCTACGCATCCGGGCGCCTGGTGGGTCTCAACATCGGCGCCGACGGCACCATCAAAGGGCGTTACACCAACGGCCAGTCGCAGAATCTCGCGCAGATCGTGCTCGCGCAGTTCGCGAACCCGAACGGATTGAAGCCCCTGGGGCAGAACCAGTGGGCCGATTCGCCCGACTCGGGGCTACCGGTGATCGGCACGCCCGGCAGCGGCAATCTCGGCGCGGTGCAGTCCTCGGCGGTCGAGGACTCGAACGTCGATCTCACCGCCGAGCTCGTCAACATGATCACGGCGCAGCGCGTCTACCAGGCCAACGCACAGAGCATCAAGACGCAGGACGAAGTCATGCAGACGCTGGTGAATCTGCGCTAAGCGCATCTGGCACTGGACCGCCATGGACCGCCTGATCTACGTCGCGATGACCGGCGCGCGGCACGCGCTGGAAGCGCAAGCGAGCGTCGCGCACAACCTCGCCAACGTCAACAGCTCGGGCTTTCGCGCGCAGTTGAACGCGTTGCGTGCAGTGCACCTCTTCGGCGACGGCATGCCGACGCGCTCGTACGTAGTCGATTCGACCGTGGGTACGGATTTCCGTCCGGGGATGATTCAGCAGACCGGTCGCGATCTCGATGTTGCTGTCATGGGCAAGGGTTTTCTCGCCGTGCAGCTCACCGATGGCTCGGAAGGCTATACGCGCGCCGGCGGCCTGAGCGTCGGTCCCGGCGGCATGCTGCAAAGCCCGCAAGGCCCTCCCGTGCTCGGCGACGGCGGCACCATCGCGATCCCGCCCGATGCGACGATCACGATCGCGAAGGATGGAACCGTGTCCGCGATTCCGACCAGCGGCCGTTCCGCGGTAAACGTGCTCGGGCGCTTGAAGCTCGTCGACCCTCCGCAGGCCGATCTGGTGCGCGGGGACGACGGCACGTTCCGCCTCAAGAACGGCGGCGCCGCGCCCGCCGACAGCGGCGTCGTGCTCGCCTCGGGTGCGATCGAAGGTTCCAACGTCAATGCCGTGGAACAGATGATCGAGCTCATCGGCCACGCGCGCGCGTTCGAGATGCACATGAAGATGCTGCAAAACGCCGACCAGAACGACCGGCAGGCGAATCAGATCCTGTCGCTCAACCGCTAGGACAAACCGATGCTTCGTTCCCTGTGGATCGCCAAGACCGGCCTCGATGCGCAGCAACTGCACATCGACGTCATCTCGAACAATCTCGCCAACGTCAGCACCAACGGCTTCAAGCGCTCGCGTGCGGTGTTCGAGGATCTGCTCTACCAGACGCTGCGCCAGCCCGGGGCGCAGTCTTCGCAGCAGACGCAGATCCCCTCGGGGCTGCAGATCGGTACCGGCGTGCGCCCGATCGCGAGCGAGCGCATCTTCACCCAGGGCAACCTGCAGCAGACGGGCAATCCGCTCGACGTCGCGATCCAGGGCGCGGGCTTCCTGCAGATCCTCATGCCCGATGGCACCACCGCGTACACGCGCGACGGGTCGCTGCGCACCGACGCCAACGGTCAGCTCGTCACCTCCAGCGGATTTGCCGTACAGCCGGCGATCACGATTCCGGCGAACACGCAGAGCATCACCATCGGCCGCGACGGCGTGGTGTCGGTGGTGCGCGCGGGCACGACGGCGGCGACCCAGGTGGGAACGCTGCAGCTCGCCAATTTCGTCAACCCGGCAGGCCTGCTCAGCGTCGGCGAGAACCTCTACACCGAGACCACCGCGTCGGGCAGCGCGAGCGCCAACCAGCCCGGCAGCAACGGCCTCGGGCTGCTGAGCCAGGGCTATGTCGAGACCTCCAACGTGAACGTGGTCGAGGAGCTGGTCAACATGATCCAGACCCAGCGCGCCTACGAGATCAACTCCAAGGCGATCCAGACCTCCGACCAGATGCTGCAGAAGCTGACCCAACTGTAGAAAGGGGCGTGATGCGAAGCGCGAGAATCTGCGTCGTGTTCCTGCTGTGCGCACTTGCGCTCGCCGGCTGCAACACCGTGCCGCCGACCGAGGTGCAGCAGCCGATGACGGCACGCCCGGCGCCGGTGCCGCAACCGCAACCACAGGCGGCCAACGGGTCGATCTACCGCGCGGCGCACCCCGCGCAGCCCTACTATGGCTACCGGCCGCTGTTCGAGGATCGCCGCCCGCGCCAGGTCGGCGACATCCTCGTCATCCAGATCAACGAGAAGACCGCGGCGAGCAAGAACTCCGATTCGACCGTGGAGAAGAGCCAGACCAGCACGTTCGGTGTCACCAGCCTACTCGGGCTTCCGGGCAAGTCGTTCCTGGGCTCCAACCTCGACGCCAACTCGGAGAGCAAGTTCGACGGCAAGGGGGCGGCGGCGAGCAACAACGATTTCACCGGCACGATCACCGTGACGGTGATCGATGTCCTGCCCAACGGCAATCTGCAGGTGTCGGGCGAGAAGCAGATCGGCATCAACGAGGGGTCCGAGTTCATCCGCTTCTCGGGCGTCGTCAATCCCGCCAACATCGCCAACGGCAACTCGGTGTCGTCATCGCAGGTCGCCGATGCGCGCATCGAGTATCGAGCGAACGGGCAGATCCAGTCCGCGCAGGTCATGGGTTGGCTCGCGCGCTTCTTCCTCACTTTCCTGCCGTTCTGAGGTCGCAATGCTCCGTCACGCTTCCAACGCACAGCCTCGACGCGGACTGCGCGGCTCGCTGCGGCGTCTGTGCGATGCCACGCGCACGCCGATGGGCTGGCTCGCACGCCTGGCCCCGCGCGGACCCGCGCCACGTCAAATCCGTGCCCGCGCGTGGCTGGCGACCCGCTCGCTCGCGCTCGTCGTGATGCTCGCCGCGGCGCACGGCGCGAGCGCCGAGCGCATCAAGGATCTCGCCTCGATCCAGGGCGTGCGCGGCAACCCGCTGATCGGCTACGGCCTCGTCGTCGGGCTCGACGGCAGCGGTGACCAGACTACGCAGACACCGTTCACGGTGCAAAGTGTCCTCAACATGCTCACGCAACTGGGCGTGAATCTTCCGCCCGGGACCAATCTGCAGCTCAAGAACGTCGCCGCGGTGATCGTGACCGGGTCGCTGCCTGCGTTCGCGAAACCCGGTCAGGCGATCGATCTGACCGTCTCGTCCATGGGCAACGCGAAGAGCCTGCGCGGCGGAACGCTGCTGATGACCCCGCTCAAGGGCGCCGACGGCCAGGTGTACGCGATCGGCCAGGGCAACGTGCTGGTGGGCGGAGTGGGCGCCGAGGGCGCCGGTTCCAGGGTGACGGTGAATCACCTGAGCGTGGGCCGCATTCCGGGCGGCGCGCTGGTCGAGCGCGCGGTTGCGAGCCACATCGGCGACGCGGCGCACGTCTACATCGAGCTCAACGCCACCGACTTCAGCACCACGCAGCGCGTGGTCGATGCGATCAACGGCATCTTCCCCGATACGGCGGCAGCGCTCGACGGGCGCGTGGTGCGGGTACGCGCGCCGGGTGATGTCAGCGACCGGGTCGGTTTCATCGCGCGTCTGGAAAGCCTCGAGATCACGCCGGCGGCGGCGATGGCGAAGGTGATCGTCAACGCCCGCACCGGCTCGGTCGTGCTCAATCGCAGCGTTCAGATCGAAGCCTGCGCGGTCGCTCACGGCAATCTTTCGGTGGTCGTGACGACCGAGCCGCTGGTAAGCCAGCCGAATGCGTTTGCGCGCGGGCGCACGGTGCAGACCGAGCGCGCGCAGATCGAGATCACGGCCGAGCGCGGCGGCCTGAACATGATGAAGGGCGCGGCGCTGGCGGACGTGGTCAAGGCGCTCAACGCGATCGGCGCCACGCCGCAGGACCTGCTTGCGATCCTGCAGGCGATGAAAGCCGCGGGCGCCCTGCGCGCCGAGTTGGAAATCATCTGAGCGAGACCGCCATGAGTCCGGACACCGATCTCGCGAGCCGCTTCGCACTCGACACCGGCAGCGTCGAGGCGCTCAAACGCCAGGCGCGCTCCGACCCGGGCAAAGCGCTGCACGCGGCCGCCGCGCAGTTCGAGGCGCTGCTCATGCAGATGATGCTCAAGAGCATGCGCGAGGCCGCGGCGAGCGCGGGCTCGACCGATTCGCAGGATACGAAGACGTACAAGTCGATGCTCGATCAGCAGTTGGCGCAGGCGATGGCCAAGCGCGGCATCGGCCTCGCAGATGTCATGGTGCGCCAGTTGAGCCGGGGCGGCGTTGCGCAGACGCATGCCCTGGAGGGTGCAAGCCGCGCGGCAGCCGCGGTGACGCAGGCGCTCACACAAGCCGACCGGGACGGAACTTTGCTCGATCGGGTGGCGCAAATCCTGCGCATGCGCCCGGGACTGCGTTCGGCGGCAATGCCGCAGGTCGCGTTTGCACCGGCCGACGCGCCGAGCAAGTCCGGCGCCCGCGCGGGCAGCGTGATCGATGCGGCGCGAGCGTTCGTCAGCCGCGTCTGGCCGCACGCGCAGGAGGCCGCGCGCGCCACCGGGGTCGCGCCGCATTTCATTCTTGGCCAGGCGGCGCTCGAAAGCGGCTGGGGCCGTGGCGAGATCCGTACCGCCGACGGCGCGCCCAGCCACAATCTGTTCGGCATCAAGGCGGGTGACGGCTGGCAGGGCCCCACGGCCGAGGCGCTCACCACCGAGTATGTCAACGGCGTCGCGGTGAAGTCGGTCGAGCGCTTCCGCGCATACGGCTCCTATGCCGAGGCGTTCAAGGACTACGCCAAGCTGCTTGCGGCCAACCCGCGCTATGCGCAGGTCCTGAACGAGCGCAGCGATGCGGCGGCGTTCGCCCGCGGTCTGCAGCAAGCGGGCTATGCGACCGATCCCGCCTACGCCGACAAGCTCACGCGCGTGATCACCGGAACGGTGATGCGCTTGGGCCTGGCCGGTTAAGGTTGGACGGCGCGCCGGTCGATAAGGTATTGCAGCGGACCAGGATCCCATGGGCGGAAACGTTTTCAGCATCGGCTTGACCGGACTCAACGCGGCGCAATCGCATCTGGCGACCGCGGGGCACAACATCGCCAATGCGGCGACTCCGGGCTTTCATCGCCAGCGCGTCGAGCTGCAGAACGGCATCCCGCAGGCGAGCGGCGAGGGATTTTTCGGCACCGGGGTCGATGTCGCGACCGTCAATCGTATCTACAGCGAGTTTCTCGACAATCAGGTTTCGGCCGCGCTCGGGCGCCAGGCCTACCTCGACACCTACCGCGACGAGATCGCGCAGATCGACAATCTGCTCGCCGATGCGAACGCCGGCCTGACGCCGGCGCTGAGCGAGTTCTTCGACAGCGTGCACGAGGTCGGCACGGATCCGGAGTCGGCGGCGAGCCGCCAGGCGATGTTGTCGGGGGCGAGTACGCTGGTGAGCCGGTTTCGCGCGCTCGAGGGGCGCGTCTCGCAGATGTACGCAGCCGCCAACGGCCAGATCACCGACACCGTCACCGCGATCAACGGGCTGGCGACCGAGATCGCGCGCTTGAACCAGAGCGTGATCGTGGCCGAGGGCGCTGCTGGCGGGCACGCCGCGAACGACCTGCGCGACCAGCGCGATGCCGTGATCGCCGAGCTGAACCGCCTGACCGGCGTGAGCACCGTGGCGCAGAGCGACGGCTCGCTCAACGTCATGATCGGCAACGGCCAGAACCTGGTGGTCGGCAGCCGGGCCTTGGCGCTCGCGACCTCGGTGTCGCGCGAGGACCCCAAGCGCCTGGAGATCGGCTACACCAGCGCCAGCGGCACCGCCATCATCACTTCGAGCCTCACGGGCGGTGAGCTCGGCGCGATGCTCGCGTTCCAGCGCGATGCGGCCGCACCGACGCTCAACAACCTCGGACGCATCGCCACGGCGCTCGCGTTCGACTTCAACCAGCAGCACCGCCTCGGCCAGGACTTGAACGGCGCGCCCGGTGCCGACTTCTTCACCGTTCCCACACCGGTCGTGATCGCGCGCAACGGCAACACCGGGTCGGCGCTGCTCGATGCGCAGGTGGTCGACGCCGCAGCACTCACCTTGAGCGACTACCGCATCGCGTACAACGCCGGCAACTTCACGGTCACGCGCGTGTCGGATGCGAGTGTCAGCATCTATGCCTCGCTGCCGCAGACGATCGACGGCGTGCGCGTGAGTCTCGCCTCGGGTGCACCTGCCAATGGCGACAGCTTCCTCGTGCAGCCCACGCGCGCCGGTGCGCGCGACATCGCGGTTCGCCTGGTCGACGGCTCCGAGATCGCCGCCGCCGCGCCGATACGCAGCGCCGCCGGCGCGGGCAACACGGGGAGTGCGGCGATCACCGCGGGCACGGTGAACGGCCCGCCGCCCACCAATGTCAACTTACTGCAGCCGGTGACGATCACGTTCACCGGACCCAACAGCTACGATGTGAGCGGCACCGGCACGGGCAATCCGGCGGGGCTTGTCTACGTCCCGGGCGGCAACATCAGCCACAACGGCTGGACCGTGGCGATCTCGGGCAGCGTGCGCGCGGGCGATACGTTCACGGTCACGCCCAACTCTGGCGGGATATCGGACAACCGCAATGCCAACCTGCTCGCCGCGTTGCAGAATACCAAGACGATCGGCGGCGCAGTCGCGACCTACCAGGGCGCCTACAGCCAGTCGGTCGCGAGCATCGGCGCCAGGACGCGCGAAGTGCAGGTGGCGGCCGCGGCGCAGGAGACCCTGGTCACGCAGACCAAGACGACCCAGCAGAGTCTCTCGGGTGTGAACCTCGATGAAGAGGCGGCCAACCTCATCCGCTACCAGCAGATGTACCAGGCCTGCGGCAAGGTGATCGAGATCGCCTCCAAGTTGTTCGATTCGCTGCTTGCCATTTAGACGAGCTCGCCATGCGCATCAGCTCCAGCACCCTGTTCGAGAACGGCGTCAACAACATGCTGTCGCGCCAGCAGGAAGTCGCCGGCACGCAAAACCACATCAGCACTGGCCGGCGCGTGCTGACGCCTTCTGACGATCCGGTCGCCGCTTCGCAGATGCTCGACATCTCGCAGGCGCAGGCGCTCAACAAGCAGTACGCGGACAACGCGCAAGCGGCCAAGGCGCGTCTTGGCCTGCAGGAGAATGCGCTCGCGGCGATCACCCGCCTCATCCAGGACGTGCGCACGCGTACCGTGCAGGCGGGCGACGGGGCGCTCACGCCGAGCGACCTGCGCAGCATCGCCGAGGAAGTGGACGGGCGCTATCAGGAGCTGATCGGCCTCGCGAACGCCACCGACGGCAGCAGCGAATACCTGTTCGCCGGTTTTCGCACCGGAGCCGCGCCGTTCGCCGAGACGGCGCCCGGTGTGGTCGCCTACCTCGGCGACGAGGGCCGGCGTGAAGTCGCGGTCAGCGATTCGCGTTCGATCGCCGCCAACGATTCCGGGTCGGATGTCTTCATGCGCATCAGGAACGGCAACGGCACCTTCGTCACGGCCGCCGCCGCGGGCAACGCCGGAACCGGCGTGGTGAGCCCCGGATCGGTTACCGACGCCACCCTCCTTACCGGGCATAACTACACCGTCACATTCAGCGTAAGCGCTGCGACGACGACGTACAGCGTGGTGGACAACACGACTGCGGCTACCGTGCTCAACAACGCGCCCTACGTCGCGGGCGGCCCCATCGCCTTCGACGGCCTGCAACTCGCGGTCGAGGGCGCGCCAGCCAATGGCGACGCCTTCACGGTGCATCCGAGCAGCAACGTCAGTGTATTTGCGAGCCTCGATGCGCTGCGCACCGCACTGCGCTCGGCCGGCGCCGGCGCGGTTGCCAACACCGAGCTCGCGAACGCTCTGAACACGGCCAATCTCAACCTGAGCAACGCGCTCGACCGGGTGCTCTCGGTGCACGCCTCGGTCGGCACGCGCCTGCGCGAGACCGAGGCCGTGACCGCCGCCAACGAAGACATCGATCTCAACTACGCGGCGCGGCTGTCGCAGTTACGCGACCTCGATTACGCGCGCGCCATCAGCGATCTGACGTTCGAGCAGATGCACCTCGAGGCCGCGCAGAAGTCGTTCGCGCGCATCGCCGAGCTGTCGCTGTTCAGCCTGTTGTGAGGATCGCGATGCACTGGCCCAGCAAGCCGCCCGCAAGAGCCCGCAGCATGGCGGCGGCGCTCATCGCGGCGCTTGCGGGCTGCTCCAGCATCGACGGGCCAAGCCCGGTGCTGATCCCGAACAGGGAGCTCGCGATCAGCAGGTCGCTCGCCATTCCCGCCGAGGGTTTGGTGCTGGGTGCGATCGCCTGGGTCGTGATCGATCCGCTGGCGCCCAACTGGCGCATCGAGCAGTACGATCTGGGCGCGCGGCGCTATGCCTTCGCACTGAAGAAGAAACGCTTCACCACCGGCGGCGACGGCGAGGCGGCGCAGGTGTTCCAGCGGCGCGTGGCCGAGCTCGCGCGCGAACAAGGCTACGCGTCCTACGAAGTGCTCGAATTCACCGCTGGGATCGAATCCAACATGCCGATCGCGCAGCGCGTCTCCCACGGAATCGTGCAATACCGGTGAAATGGGGATGCAATTTGCACCCGATCGTGCTCGAGCGAATCGTACGCATCGCACGCGTCGCACTTACCATGTCGATTGAATGGGCGTAGACGGGCGGCGCCGCACCAGCCGTCGCTTTGTAAGACGGTAGCGCGCGGTCAAGTTCACGTGAGAGCTGGACGCCGCCACCGGTTGACGCCGCTGTGCTCGGATGGTTCCGAGCACAGGGCCCGGGGTCGGCCAACTGATCGCAGCCGGCTTCGCGAGCGTCGATACCGTGCGCCTCGTTCCGGCGGGCCGTTTCGACGCCTTCCACGCCAAGTAATGGAAAATCGGGCGAAATGCGGTAGTCTCCTTGCTTATCCCGAGAACCAGACCGAAGAGACGTCGATGGCCAAACCCAACTACGCATTCGCGAAACGTCAAAGAGACCTCGCCAAGAAGCAAAAGAAGGAGGAGAAGCGGCTGCGCAAGGCCGCAGCCAATCCGACCGTGGCTGGATCCCTGCAACCACCGCTCAGCGGTGAAACGCAGGTGAGCCCCGACAAGCAGAACGAAAGCTGAGCTGTCGCGACCCTCGCGTCGAGGACTTGCGGCTGCAAGCTCCTCAACGCGCCGGCAGGTTGGCGACGAAGATGAAGACCTGATCGAGCGTGCGCTCGAACACGGGCCCGAAGTAGGGCAATGTCAGGAGGAGCGCGCCGAAACCGATCGCGATCGTGAGCGGGAAACCCACCGCGAAGATGTTGAGCTGAGGCGCGGCACGGGTGAGAACGCCGAGCGCGAGGTTGGCGACCAGCATCGCGACGATGAGCGGCAGCGCGAGCTGCAGGCCGGCCACGAACACGATCGCCCCGTGGCGCGAGAGCGCTCCGAAGAAGCTCGTGCCGGGCGGTGCGACGGCGATCGGCAGGCTGCGAAAGCTATCGGCCAGAGCGGCGATGATCATCAGATGACCGTTGATCGCGACGAACGAGAGCGTGGCGAGCAGCACCATGAACTGCCCGAGGATGGGCGTATGCTGGACGTTGCCGGGATCGTAGAACATCGCGAAGCCGAGCCCCATCTGCATGCCGATCAGATCGCCGGCCATCTCGACCGCGCTGAACGCGAGGCGTACGACGAAGCCGATGGCGAGCCCGATGACGATCTGCGTGGCGAGGACGAGCATGCCCGCGGCCGAGGTCGGCGCGATCGCGGGCGGGGCGGGCAGCACGGGCATGAGCGCCAGCACGATGCCGATCGCAAGCCCGATGCGAACGCGCGCAGGTATGCGCGTCTGGCCGAGGACGGGTGCGGCGGCGAGCACGGCGAGTACCCGGGTCAACGGCCAGATCAGCGCCGTGAGCCAGGCATCGAGTTGCGCCGAGGTGACCGTGATCAAGGCGTGCGCGCGCTCAGCCGACGAGCGTCGGAATGCTGGTGATCAGGCGGCGCATGTAATCGGTCATGACGGTGATGATCCAGGGGCCCGAGATCAGCAGCGCGGCGAAGATCGCCACCAGCTTGGGGATGAACGACAACGTCATTTCGTTGATCTGCGTGGCGGCCTGGAAGACGCTCACGACGAGCCCCACCACGAGGGCCGAGATCAGCAGCGGCGCCGCGATCATGAGGGTTATTTGGAGTGCGTTCTGGCCCAGGGCCATGACGGTTTGCGGGTTCATTGGGTTATCGCCAAGGGAGGATTGAGTGATGGGTGAATTGAGTGAAGCGTGAGAAGTGAAAAGTGAATGAAACCGGTGCAGGCGGCACGCTCACGGGCGCAATTCGGTTTCACCCTTCACCTTTCACTCTTCACTCTTCACTCGGTCACGGAGAGAAGCTCTGTGCTAGCGACCCGAGCAGAATGTTCCAGCCGTCCACCAGCACGAACAGCATCAGCTTGAACGGCAGCGCGATGAGCGCGGGCGAGACCATCATCATGCCCATCGACATCAGCACCGAGGCGACCACCATGTCGATGATGAGAAACGGAATGAAGACGAGAAACCCGATCTGGAACGCCGTCTTCAGCTCGCTCGTCACGTAGGCCGGAACCAGCACCGCGAACGGCACCTGCTCGGGCGACTCGACGTCCTCGCGTCCGGAGAGCTTGAGGAAGAGCGCCAAGTCGGTTGCGCGCGTCTGGCGCAGCATGAACCCGCGCAGCGGCTGCTCCCCCCTCTGCAACGCCTCGTTGAACGCGATCTTCTCCTCCGAGTACGGCAACCAGGCTTCGTTGTAGATGCGCTCGAGCACCGGCGCCATGACGAAAAGCGTGAGGAACAGCGCCAGCCCGATCAGCACCTGGTTGGGCGGCGAAGTCGGTGTGCCGAGCGCCTGGCGCAAGAGCGAGAGCACGATGATGATGCGCGTGAAGCCCGTCATGAGCAGCAGCACCGCGGGCAGGAAGGTGAGCGCTGTCAGTGCCAGCAGCGTCTGAATGCTCAAGGTATACGTCTGGCCGCCCCCGGCGGTCGGTGTAGCCGTGAACGCGGGGATGCCGGCGTTCTGGCCGAAGGCGAGCTGAGCGAGCGCCGCCAGCGCGACGCCGGCGAGCGCGAGAACGAGACTACGGCGCATGGCTGCGGTCCGTGAAACGCTGCAGCCAGTGCGCGAACGCCGGCGCCGCCGTGGCGGGAGCCGCGAGCGGCAGCTCGCCCCTGGGCATCGTGGCAAGACTTCGAACCTGTCCGGGCGCGACCCCGACCAGGATCCAGGTGCCGGCAACCTCCAGCAGCACCACGCGCTCGCGCGTGCCGACCGATGCTGCGCCGATCGTCTTGATCGCATGGTTGGAAAGTCCCGGCACGTGGCCGATGCGCCGAAGCGCCCAGGCCGCGCCCATGACGAGCGCGAGCACCAGCAGCAGCCCACCGAAGACCTGCAGTAGGCTGAGCACGCTCATCGGGCTTGCCGGATCCTGCGCCGCGGCCGGCAACGCCCCCAACGCCCCCAACGCCCCTGCGCAGGCGCCGAGGCAGCGTGCTCGCGTCGTGCTCACTTGCCGAGCCTTTTCATGCGCTCGCTGGGCGTGATGACGTCAGTCAGGCGGATGCCGAACTTCTCGCTCACGACCACGACCTCGCCCTGCGCGATCAGGCAGCCGTTCACCAGCACGTCCATCGGCTCGCCGGCGAGGCCGTCCAGCTCCACCACCGAGCCCTGCGCGAGCTGCAGCAGGTTGCGGATGGCGAGCTTGGTGCGGCCGAGCTCGACGGTGAGCTGCACCGGGATGTCGAGCACCAGGTCGATGTCGTTGCGCGTCGGCGCACGCGCGCTGGACGCGCTGAACTGCTCGAACACCGCCGGGTTGGGGGCGCGCGCTTCCTGGCCTTGCGCGACCGCGCCGTCGCCATCGATATCGGTATCGCCTTCGGCTTTGGGCGCGTTCGGCTCGTTCAGTGCACCGGCCCAGTCGTCGGCGCCGGGCGCCTGCTCGGTAGCGAGCTCTGACATTGACTTTACTCCGTTAGCTTTCCTGGCTGTGCGAGACCATGCGGCTTACCCGTACCGCGTACTGTCCGTTCGAGACGCCGCAGCGGCATTCGAGCACCGGCACGCCGTCGACTTCGGCGAGCATCGTCTCCGGCACCTCGATCCCGATCACGTCGCCTGCTTGCATGTTGAGGATCTGTTCGAGCGTGATCGCCGCGTGCCCGAGCTTTACGGTCAGCTCCACTTCGGCATTCTGCACCTCGTGCTGCAACTGCTTGAACCAGCGCTTGTCGGTGTCGTGCGTGTCGGCCGGCATCGCGCCGTAGAGTAGATCGCGCAGCGGCTCGAGCGAGGTCCAGGGTATGCAGATGTGCATCTCGCCGCCGGCCGAGCCGAACTCGATGTTGAGCGTGGTCACCACCACCACGTCGTTGGGCGTGGCGATGCTGGCGAACTGAGTGTTCGTTTCCGAGCGCAGGTACTGGAGCTTCAGCTCGTGCACCGGCTTCCAGCTTTTCTCGTACTCCGCGAAAGCGAGCTCGAGCAGCCGCTGGACGATGCGCATCTCGGTCTGGGTGAAGTCGCGTCCTTCCACGCGGGAATGGAACTGGCCGCTGCCGCCGAACAGGCTGTCGACTGCGAGAAATACCAGGTTGGGATCGAAGATGACGAGCGAGGTGCCGCGCAGCGGCCGCATCTGCACCAGGTTCAGGTTGGTCGGAACGACCAGGTTGCGCACGAAGTCGCTGAACTTCTGCACGCGCGGCGGTGCGACGGTCACGTCGGCGCTGCGACGCAGGAAGGTGCAGATCGCGCCGCGAAGCTGGCGCGCGAAGCGCTCGTTGACCATCTCGAAGGCCGGCATGCGTGCGCGCACGATGCGCTCTTCGGTGGCGAGGTTGTAAGGCCGTACGCCGCTCTCGGATACGGGTTCGGGAGCGACGTCCTCGGCTTCACCCGCCACGCCCTTGAGCAGGGCGTCGACTTCATCCTGAGAGAGAAATTCCTTGCTCATGGCTTCGGTGTCGGCTGTGCGCGTGCGGTGCGGGTGCGTGGTGTCGTGCGCGCTCGAGGCGTGGTCACTGGACGATGAAGTGCGTGAAGAAGACGGCGAGCACTCGCCTCGGTTGCGGCTCGTCCTCCTGCCCCTGCGCGTCTTCCTTCGCTTTCGATTTCTTGCCTTTGCCCTTCTTCGCCGACTTGGACTCCGCGTCCTTCTTCGATTTCTTTGCCTTGGGCTTGACCGGCGGCAATACCGCTTCGACTTCGAGCGTGATCTCTTCGATCAGCTTGTTCTTGCCTTCCAGCGTGCTCAGTTGCGACGGCTTCTTGCTCGACAGCAGGAACAGCAGGCGGCTGCGCACCTCGGGCATCTGCGCCTTGATGGCGTCGGCGATATCCTGCTCGGAGACCTTGAGCGTCAGGGCGGTTTGCAGGAATTGCTGGCCTTCCTCGGGTTGCAGATTGACCGTGAATTGGTCCAGCGGCAGGAAGATGGAGGGCTTGGGAGCGACCGTCTCCGCTTCCTCGTCCTCGCTGTGGGATTGGCTCACAAACCACCAGGCGCCGGCGCCGCCGGCAGCGAGCAGCACCACCACGAGCGCGCCGATCAGCAGAAGATTGCTCTTTTTCTTCGGTGCGCTGGCGGGCGCTTCTACGGGCGCCTTGACGGCTGCGGCGGAAGTGGCCATGCGAACTCCCTCGTCGTGGAACGAAGGAGATTATGCGAGCGCGCGCGCGCGACTCATACGGCAAAAAGACGCGCGTATGCGGGGTATCTTCGGATTTGCGCGCGCGGCCTGCGAGCGTCTCGCCGATCGCACGCCTGACGCGCGCAATCTCAGGCGAACAGATCCACCAGCCCGCGCCGCACGCCCGCGGCGATCGGCGTCGCCGTCCAGGCGGACTCAGCGCGCTCGACGCCGTTGCCGTGGGTGCCGCGCGCAGCGCCGCCCGACTGCGATGCGGCCTGCTCGCGGAACGATTCGGCGCCGACGGAAGCATCGCCGAGCTGGATGCCGGCTTGCGCCATCGACTCGCGCAAGCGCGCGAGCGACGCTTCGATCGCGCTACGCACCTCGGCGTGCGCCGATGCGAATTGCACCACCGCCTCGTCGCCGGAGATGTGCAAGCGTACCTCCACCGGGCCGAGCTCGGGCGGGTTGATGCGCAGCTCCGCGATCTGTGCATCCTTGTTCGCCATCCACACCACTTGCTGCGACAAGGCGGGCGCGAAGTCCGGGCCAGCCAACGGCGCGGCGACTTGCAGTATCGCGCCGGGCTGCGCAGCGCTGGAGACCGCCGCCGCGGCGGGCGCATGCGGCAGGTGTATGGGTGCGGCCGATGACTCGATTGCAGCGCCGTGCGCGCTATCGGCCGCGTCTGCGGGGTCGAGACGGCGGTGATCGTGTTCGACCAGGGGCGCCAGCCCGGGCTTGGCGCCGGCAACGCTTGCCGCTTCGGCGGCAATGTCCGCGCCCGGTTTGCCGCGCGCGGAAGTCATCGATACCGCGCCGGCCTCGCTGCGCGTGTCTACGGCTGTCCCGCCTTTCGTCGTGTCGGCCGTGGCGGCGAGCGCGGGCGCATGCGGCGGGATCGCCAGCATGGCGAGCGCCGCGGTGTCCGCACTCTTGGGCGCGACGTCGTCCTTCGGCTCACCCGCAGCGTCGGACGCTCGCACCGATGCCGCCGGCACTGGAAGACCGTCCGCCACGACCGGCTGCGGTGCGAGCCCGGCCGCAAGCAAGGTGGCGAAGTCCGCCGTCGCCGCATCGCCAGCGGGATCGAACGCGTTCGTGTCGGCGCCGTTCGAGCCGGAGCTTGCGATCGCGGTCGCGGGCAGTGTCAGGGCAATGGCGTCCATGCCGGCCTCCGTTTGGGTCTGGCGCTAGCTGAGCAAGGGCTGTGCCATCACACGCCGGCACGGCGCGATCCGCCGCCGTGCCGGCGTGTGATGCGCGGCCATCCGGGCGAGAGGCAACATGCCGCGTGCCTCAGCGTGGCCGCAGCAAGGCGGCGTTACGCGTATAGATGCCCGAGGCGCGATCGTCGGTTTCACGCTGCTCGCGCCGCGCTGCGACGTCCTGCTGGCTGCGTTCGTGCCGATCGGCCAGCACGCCGTATGCTTTCAGCCTGCGCTGGCTCTCCTGCCACTGCCGCTGCGCTTGCCGGGCGGATTCGCGTGCGGCATCGGCCTGCGCGCGCGCGCTGTCGATGCCTGCTTCGAGCTTGGCGAGGAAGAGATGGAAGTTGTGCCAGCCGCCACTGTCGATGCCGGCCGCGACCGAATCGCGGAACTTCGCCCGGTACTCGGCGCGGTAGTCGATGAGCGTCTTGAGTTTGCGATCGGCATCCATCAAGGCCTGCATGGCCTGCCCGAGCCGTGCCGCGGCGGCATCGGCGCCGTTGCGAGCGAGGTCCATGACGGGTTGTAGCGGGAAGCGCGTGCTCATCGGCTGCTCCGGAGGGTGTCGTCGGCCACGCGGATCAGGCGGGCGCGATGAACAACTGGCCGAGCGCGGCAACGCTATCGGCGTAGCCTTGCCGCTCGTTCATGTCTTGCACCAGAAACGCTTCCAGACGCGGATAGAGATTCACCGCCTGGTCGAGCAGCGCATCGCTGCCCGGCGCATAGGCGCCGACACTGATGAGATCGCGCGAGCGCTCATAGCGTGCGTACAGGCGCTTGAAGCGGCGCGTGAGTTCGAAGTGGCCCGGATCGATCAGCGAAGTCATGGCGCGGCTGATTGAGGTTTCGATGTCGATCGCGGGATAGTGGCCTTGCTCGGCCAATCCGCGCGCGAGCACGATGTGGCCGTCGAGAATGGCGCGCGCCGCATCCGCGATCGGATCCTGTTGATCGTCGCCCTCGGTGAGAACGGTATAGAACGCGGTGATCGAGCCGCCGCCTTGCGGGCCGTTGCCGGTGCGCTCCACCAACTGCGGCAGCTTCGCGAACACCGACGGCGGATAGCCCTTGGTGGCCGGCGGCTCGCCGATCGCGAGCGCGATCTCGCGTTGCGCCATCGCATAGCGCGTGAGCGAGTCCATGATGAGCAGTACGTGTTTGCCGAGATCGCGGAAGTATTCGGCGATGGCGGTGGCGTAGGCTGCGCCCTGCATGCGCATG
This sequence comes from Burkholderiaceae bacterium, assembly GCA_011525945.1. Classification (GTDB taxonomy): domain Bacteria; phylum Pseudomonadota; class Gammaproteobacteria; order Burkholderiales; family WYBJ01; genus WYBJ01. Next base: position 22,223 of record WYBJ01000197.1, read on the forward strand.
AGCGGGCTCACATCGGCCGGAGCCGCCACCACCACCGAGCGCTGCAGTCCCTCCGGACCGAGGATGTTCTCGATGAACTCCTTGACTTCGCGGCCGCGTTCTCCGATCAGCCCCACCACGATCACCTCCGCGGCGGTGAAGCGCGCCATCATGCCGAGCAGCACGCTCTTGCCCACGCCGCTGCCCGCGAACAGCCCCATGCGCTGCCCGCGTCCGACGGTGAGCATCGCATTGATCGCGCGCACGCCCACGTCGAGCGCGTGCGTGATGGGTGCGCGCTCCAACGGATTGAACGGCCGGTTGTGCAACGAGACGTGCTGCTCGCAGCTGAGCGCCCCGAGTGAATCGAGCGGACGCCCCGCGCTGTCGAGCACGCGCCCGAGCAGGGCGGGGCCGACCGGGACGTGTTTGGCGTGGTCGGACGCGCGCCGGCGCGGCCTGGGCGCGCCGCCCGGACGCGTCGGCACCGCCTTGGCTTCGGCCTGCGTGACGCGCGCTCCGGGGGTGAGCCCGTGTACGTCGTTGGTCGGCATGAGGAAGAGCCTGTCATCGGAGAATCCGACGACTTCCGCCTCCACGCTGTTGCCGTTGGGTAACCATACGGTGCAGCAGCTTCCGACGGCGAGTCGCAGGCCAACTGCCTCCATCACCAGACCGGTCACCTTGGTGAGCCGCCCCGAGATCGAGAGCGGCTTTACGGTCGCGGCCACTTCCGCGCAATCGCGCATATAGCTGCGCCAGCGTCCCGTCAGACTCGCGTCCTCGTTCGCCTCGCAAGGGGAGCTCATGCCATCCACTCGTGGTCCTGCGCCAGTGCGCTGCTGAGCTTCTGCCAGCGCGTCTGCAGCGTCGCATCGATTTCGCCGGCTGCGGTTTCGATCCGGCAGCCCCCGCGCAGCAGACTCGCGTCCTCCACCACGATCCAGTCCGCGCCCGGTTCCCGCTCGAGGTGCGCGCGCAATAGCGCCGCGTCCTGCGGGTGCAGCCGCAGGCGCGTCCCCTGGCTGAACGGCGGCACCTCGGCGATCGCTTCGCGCACGATTGCCGCGACGCGCTCGGGGTGGACCGCGAGCGACTCGCGCAGCAGCGAGCGCGCGAGTGCGAGCGCAAGGCGCAGCAGATCCTCGGCGATGCGCTGCTCGAGGCCGGTGGTTTCGTGCTGCAACACTTCGATGAGCTGCGCGAGCCGCGCGGCCTCGGTCTGCGCGCGCGCCGTACCTTGCGCATAGCCCGCATCGTAGCCCTGCTGGTAGGCCTGCTGATTGATCGCCTTGATGCGATCGGCGTCGTTCTGATCGCGCGCCTGCTTGTTGCCGCCGCCCTCGAGACTTTTCAGTTGCCACGGACGGTAACCGCTGCTGCGCTCCTTCGGTATGAAGCTGCTCATGTCGTCGCACGGGCGGGAGCCCGGTGGGTTCGGTTGTCGGCGCAGCACGGCCTCGCGCCCTTGGCCCTAAACATACGCATCGTCCCCCTTGCCGCCGAGCGCGACCTGGCCTTCCTCCGCGAGCCGGCGCACGATTCCGAGGATCTCTTTTTGCTCCTTCTCCACCTCGGAGAGCTTCACCGGTCCCTTGGCCTCGAGGTCCTCGCGCAGCATCTCGGCGGCGCGGCTCGACATGTTCTTGAAGACCCGCTCGCGCAGCTCCTGGCTCGCGCCCTTCAACGCGACGATGAGCGATTCGGACTGCACCTCGCGCAGTACCGTCTGCACGGCGCGATCGTCCAGGCTCAGCAGATCCTCGAATATGAACATCTCGTCGAGGATCTGCTGCGCGAGCTCGGCGTTCGTGTCGCGCACCGACTCCATGATCTGGTTGCTCTGCGCGGCCGGCAGAAAGTTGAGGATCTCGGCCGCGGCCCGCACGCCGCCGAGCGAGCTCTTCTGCAGGCTGCCCGCGCCGGCCAGCACTTCGGCGAGCGAATCGTTCAGCTCCTTCAGCGCCGCGGGCTGGATGCCGTCGAGCGTTGCGATGCGCAGCGTGACATCGGCGCGCAGCCGCTCGTTGAACTGGGACAGGATCTCGGATGCCTGATCCTGGTCCAGGTGCACCAGTATGGTGGCGATGATCTGCGGGTGCTCGCCGCAGATGAGCTGCGCGATCGTGGCCGAGTCGAGCCACTTCAGCTTGTCGATTCCGGAGGTGTCGCCGCCTTGCCGGATGCGCTCGATGATGGGCGCGGACTTGTCGCCGAGCGCCTTCGCCAGGACGCTTTGGAGGTACTCGGGCGCCTGTAGCGCCATGCTCGATTGGCTGCCGGCTTCGTCGCAGAAGCGGCTCACCACTCCGCCCACGTCATCGCGCGAGACTGCCTTCAGCGCCGCCATCGCGCGGCCGATCTTCTGCACTTCGCGCGGCGCCAGATGCTTGAAGACTTCGGCCGCCTCGTCCTCACCGAGCGACATGAGCAGCAAGGCGCTGCGCTGTATGCCGTCGTCAGCCATCGTTCGCGACCCAGCCTCTGACGACGTTGGCGACGAGCTTCGGGTCCTGGCGCGCGATCTGCTTCGCGGTCTGCAGGTTGGCTTCGTACGTGGCCGAGAGCCGCTCCGGCCGATCGGCTTGCTCCTCGGCCGCGTCGATCAGTTGCGGTCGCTGCGGCGCCGCGGCGAAGCCCTTCAACATCGGGCGCAGCACGCCGAGCACCAGGTAGAGCGCGATACCGGCAATCAGCAGGTTGCGGCCGATCTCCTTGGCCGAGCCGAGAATCTCGGGGTCCTTCCACAGCGGCGTCTCCTCGATCGGCTCGGGCGCGGCGCGGGCGAAGGGTGCGTTCACCAGGTTCAGGGTATCGCGCTCGTCCTTGAAGCCGACGACGCGCTTGACGAGCTCGGTGATCTGTTTCTTTTCCTCGTCGCTGAGCGGCTTGGAACTGACCGTGCCTTCGTCGTCGGTGACCTGGCGGTGATTGACCACCACGGCGAGCGACAAGCGCTTGAGCGTGCCGACCTGCTGGATGGTGTGGCTGATGTTCTTGTTGAGCTCGTAGTTGGTGGTGGCGTTCTTCTCCCGATTGATCGGGGTGGCGGCCGCCGGCGTCTGCGCGACCGGTGCGCTCGGCGCCGAACCGGCGGGCGCCGTGAGCGGCGCGCTCGCAGGCTGCGGCGGCTGGTTCGACGCCGCGCCCGGCACCCCGCCCCCCGCCGCACCCGGGCCGGCCTGCACCGATTCCGAGACGTTAGAGCTTCGAACCGCGGCGTTTTCGGGCTGTCCGTTCGGATCGTACTTCTCGTCCACGCGCTCGACGCGGGAAAAGTCGATCTCGGCGCTGACCTGGGCGCGCACATTGCCGCGGCCGACGATCGGGGTGACGATCGCCTCGATGCGCTTGACGAGATCGCCTTCGACCTCGCGCTTGTACTTGAGCTGCGCGGGGTCGAGCCCGTTCGCCTGCACACCGGGACTGGAGAGCAGGGCCCCGGACTGGTCCACCACGGTGACGTTGCGCGCCGGCAGATCGGCGACGCTGGTCGAGACGAGGTTCACGATCGCGTTCACCTGCTCGGGATCGAGCGAACGCCCGGCGCTCAATTGCAGCACGACCGAGGCGGTGTGCTTGCTCGATTCGCGCATGAACACCGACGGCCGGTTGAGCGCGAGATGCACCCGCGCGGCCTGGACGTTGGCGAGCGTCTGGATCGAGCGCGCGAGCTCGGTCTCGAGAGCGCGCTGGTAGTTCACCTGCTCGACGAAGCTCGAAGTGCCGAACTTCTGGTTATCCAGCATGCGAAAGCCGTCGCCGCCCGAAGCGCCGCCGCGCGGCAGATCCTGCGCCGCGAGCTTCATGCGCACTTCGTGCACCTGCTGCGCCGGCACCATGATCGCGCCGCCGACATCGGCGACGCGAAACGGGACGTTCATCTGGCTCAACGCCGCCACCACGGCGCCGCCGTCGCGATCGCTCAGGTTCGCGAACAGCACCCGGTATTCGGGGGTCTTGCTCCACATCCACATCCCGCCGAGCACGGCGATCAGCGCCGAGAGCGTGATCAGGTAGCCGATCTTCTGCTGCAGGGGAGCTTCGCTGAAACCTGCGAAGTGTTCCGCCAGCGCTTGCACGGGTGACGCCATGGGGCTTGCGCTCCTTGTCCGAGCTGTTGCAAATACGGCGGCGATTATGGAAGCGGCGACGGCGACGGCAAGCGGCAAAAAGAGCCGCCTTTGCCGGGTTTATCGCTCGCTCCTGCGAGCGGGCGCGTTGTTAACCTGCCGCGGTCATGAATCGGCGGGGAATGCGAATGGAAAAAGCAGCGCAGGCATCACCCGGCACGCTCCCGGGGCTGAGCCCGGCGCGGGGGGCGCGCGGACTCGCCGGTGCATTCGGCAGGGTCGCCGATGCGACCTGTCGCGGTTGGCGCAAGGTCCGCCCGCGCGTCGCCGCGGGCGGCGAGGGGCGCGGCGACGCCGCGCGTTTGCGCGACGCCTTTCATGTTTTCGAGGGTGCGGCGCATCGCCTCGAAAGCTCCTATGCCCTGCTGCGCGATCGGGTCGAGGACTTGACTGCGCAGCTCGCACATGCGCACGGCGAGCTCGAGCGCGAGTTGCGCGAAAAGCACGCGCTCGCCGAGC
>WYBJ01000198.1 GCA_011525945.1 Burkholderiaceae bacterium
GCGGACAGTGCTGCGTAATCCATCAGCCGCCCGCCCGCGCGATCGCCGCCTGCAACTCGGCGCGCGCCGCATCGTCTGCCGCGGCGAAGAGATCGAGATCGGCGGCGAGCAGCTCGTCGCGACCCTCGTTGCGCGCCCGCTCGATCGCCAATTCCAGCGCGGCTACGAGCTGCATTGCTACGTCGATTTTCATCGTGCCTCCGTAAGCGCTCGTTCAGCCCACTCGACGGCTCGCAGCGCCTGCGCGAGCGCGCGCTCGGCCCCGTCCTTGTCCCCTCGGTCGGACATAGTCCGCGCATCGTCGAGCTGGCGCCGTGCCGCATCCGCACGGGTCTGTACCGTGATGGCGCGGGCGAGATCGATCTGGTGGCGATCGAGCGCGCGCGCCGCCTGCCGGCGCAACACCGCGAGACGGGTATAGCCGGGTGCTAGCTGCCACTCGAACGAGCCGAACGGTGCGAGTGTGGCGACGGCGAACGTCCCCGAGTCGCGCTGCTGTGCGTGCGCGGCCTCGATCGGCTGCGTTGGCGCGGCGCAGCCTGCAATCAGCAGTGCCGCGATGATGATCACGAGGATAACGATTACCGTATCGCGCTTGTGGCCGAGCACGAAGTCAGCGGCCGTCTGCATGAGCGCTTTGAACTGACGCCCCATTTGCGCCCCCTCCTAGTTGTCGATCTGGATCGTCATCGCATCGATCGCGAAGCTCGGCGCGGCATCGCCGTTGTTGATCGTCTTGTTCTGCGTCAGCGCCGCGCATACGAGTAGATTCCCGGCGGTCGAGGCGTCCGAGATGAACCAGTGCGTGACCACGCCCCAGTTTGCCGTCGGTGCCGGAAACGTGATCGCGGCCGCATTGCTGATCGTGCCGTTGGTGCCTGAGCTCGCACCACTGGTGCTGCCGTGCGTGCCCTTGAACGCGGTAGTAGCCGTCGTGATCGACACCCTGGCGTAGCTGCCCCCGCTCACCTCAGTACCGACCGAGGAATCGGAACAGGCAGCCGTCGAGAGTCCGACGTAGACCGTCGCCGGCGCCGTATAGGAGGTTGCCCGGAAAACATGGTCGACGAGCTTGTTTTCGAGGTAGTCGGACAGCGCCGTACCCCAGGCCAGCCCGGCCGGCACCAGGGCGATGGCAGCGGCGAGGATGAGGCGAGATAGACGTTTCATCGTTGCGTCTCCTTCTGTAAATTGGATCGAATGAACGCGATCAGCCGCCGCTGCCGCTCACGGTCGAGCTCGCAGGCGGCGGCGTTGTCGGTGTGGTTGGCGAGGAGATCGCGCGGCCCAAAGGGCGATAGGTCGCCGGGGGCGTGAGCAGCTCCTCCGGGATCGGCGGGCACTGCACCCGCACCACCTGGGGCGTCCCACAGGCCGACAAACTCCCAAGTAACGCGCACGTCAGGAGGATCGTCCGCAGCCGGCGCTGCGGGTGTTTGCGTATGCATCGCTGTTTGCGTGTCCGGTCGCGCAGGCAGACCGCGATCGGGCGCAGCCGGCCGGTCAGCGCAGGCGACGTGGTAGAGCGCGCGCTTGGGCGCGCGGCGAATCTGCTCCGCGAGATCACGTTGCTTCTCCTCTGCCTGCGTGCGGTACTGCGCGTATTCGCGCGCTGCCTTGGCACCGTGTTCGAGCGCCCGATGCAGGGATTCCTCGCGCACCTGCGCCGCCTTGCGCTCGGTGGCCTCATGGCGGGCGAGCTCGGCGTTGACCCCCTTGACGTAGCCCCAGCCTGCCACCGCAGCGATGAGCGCGACGATCGCGAGCGCCCGACCCCACCACGGCACGAAAGCGAGGAGCGCACTCATGGCGAGACCGCCTTACGTCGCCAGGTGGCGAGCACGGCGTTCGCGACCGGCAGCACGAAGGCGAGAATCTGATACACGTCCACCGACAAGAGCGGCTGGAGGATCTGGAGCTGTGCCTCGGCGGCAGCAAGCGCCAGCACGATCGCGTTGAGCCACAGCGCGCGCCGATGCCACCAGCGCTTGGGCCGGCGCGTCTTCGGTGCCGCGACAGGCGCTGCCTCAGTCATTCCAGAGCATCCTCACCCGTCGCACGTAGGCTTCGCCCGCGCTGCCTGGTCCATGCCCGGGGCCGCCGGTGTTGTAGGCGGCGATGACGCCGTCCCAGCCGTGGTCGACCAAGAAGCGATCCGCGAGGTGGCTCAGATGCGCGCAACCGATCTCGATATTGGTGGCCGCATCGGTGAGCTCCGGTAGGTACGGCGCCATCAGGCCGCGCTCGCGGGCGACCGCGCCCATGACCTGCATCAGGCCCCAGGAGGCTTGCTGCGCCCACCACTCTTGATTCCGGTGGCCTGCCAGAGACGGAAAATCCCTCGGGGCGGTTTCGGAGGCGATCTCCGCGTCGGTGCAGATCCGAAATGGGCGGCGCAGACGCACATCCCACAGGTAGCGATAGGTCGGCTCCGGCCGGTAGGCATAGGGCTCGCCGGCGCTCTCGATCGTGACGATCGCATCGATGAGCCGTTGCGGCAGGTTGTGACGCGCCGCCGCCGCCCGAATCTGATCCCCGAAGCGGCTCATACGCACGCCTTGCGCGCGCCCTGAGCCTCGAGGCGCTCGATCTCACGGGCCTGCGCTTCGACGAGTCGGACGATCTGGACCCACTGCTCGGCGGTGAGGAGCACGAATGCCGCGCCCTCGCTCGGCGCCTCGGGCTGCGCTGCGAATGCGCCCGAGCCGCCCAGGCAAAGGGCCAGAGCAGCGGCGAGCCTGATAGACAAAACGCTCCGGCCGCCTGAGTTGGCGGCCGGAGCGCTGGCGGGAGTCAAGGCTCTCGGGAGCTGGCCCATGCGCGTAATATCCGCGATGGGTCCATGAATGGACCGCGCGGAACCGCTTCCGCCCGTAACTACCTCGGTGGGAGTCGGGGCGTTAGGCGATTGTCAGAAGAGCGTTCCTTGCCTATCGTCCGGCGACAGGCCGGCATCGCGCCAGATCAGGCGCACGGCACGTTCGGTCATGCGGTATTTCAGCGCGAGTTCGCGCTGACTCATGCTTGCGGCGTCGCGTACGAGCGCTCGGTTGCGCGCTCGGCGGAAGGCGTCCACGCAGCGCGGCACCTCGATGCGGTCGCCCCCGTAGTGGCGCGCCAGGCGCTGCGCGGCGTCTTCGCCGATGAGCTTCACCAGACAATGATCCGACTCGATGCGCTCGGGCACGTACAGACGCACACCTCCGTATCGCGCGGCGAGCACGGTCGCGGCAGCGAGCCCCACGAGATCCGCGATCTGCCGTGCTTGCCCCTGCAAGTCATCGATATCGATACCGGGCAGCATGTCACCGGGATTCGGCTGCCCGACTGGCGCGGCGCTTCTGATCCTGCATCAGCGCACCGATGAGCCCATGCAGTTGATACGGCGTGCAGAACTCGATCCGCTCCACGTGGAACATGCGTTTGGCCATCGCATGCGCATAATTCCAGGGTCGATCGGCGTCGAGCAGCAGCGCCTCGACTTTGCGCAGCATGGGTCCCCGATCTGCGTCATGCATGCGGCGCGGGCGGCCGGGCCGGTGCGGCGCGAGCTTACCGAGGTCGCGCGCACGTTGCTCGAAATGGGCGCGCACGCGTGCGAGTCCCGTAAAGTCGAGATCCGCACAGCTGCGGGCGCGCGCGATGACGAACATCACGTCGCGACGTTCATCGTCCGAGAGGCCGAGCGTCTTGGCGAGAATATGGATACGCGCAATATCGCGGCGCCTGCGATCTTGGTCCATCGTCATGCGCATTCGGCCCTCACGCAAAATGCTTCCGGTAGAGCCGCTCGAGCGTGGTGACCTGATTGTTGGTCAACCGCGCCACGTTTCCGGCGTCCATCATCTCGCGCAGGTGCTGCACGAACTCGGACTCCCAGGAGGTTAGATCCTTGGTACCGACGCAGCCCATGAGGCATCGGATCATCGTTGACGTGCTCACATGTCTCATATTGGTGAGTGTCCGCTGCGCTCATCCGATCATCAGAACATGATTGCCCCGACACTCGACATCGGTCACAAGGCGCGCATCGGTCTCGTCCAGATCGATCGTGCTATAGGGCCACCAAGCGTCCACAGGGATAACAACGCGCGATAACACGGTCTGAACAGGCAGGTGCCCGGGGTAGCGTCGCAGTTCGGCGATTGCGTCGTTCACGGTCATGCGTGAGCCTCCTCCTCGATCTCCTCGGGCAGCTCTTGCATGAGCGCCTTAAGCGCTTTTTCGACTTCGCTGTCGATCGGCTTGATCACGACCACATCGCCCGTGTCCTGCACCGTGATCCCGAGGCGCTTCAGATCGGCCGCAGGCAGCTGCGCGAGCGCGTCCTTCACCGGACTCTCGATGGTCTTGATCAGGAGATCCTCCTGATCGGGGAAATGGCGGCGGATGAGCTTCACGACCTGGTCGTCGTCCTCCCATTCGATCTTGCCGCGCGCCTTGGCCAGTCCCACCTTCACCCCGTGCAGGATGACCGTGCGCGGGCGCTCGAAGAGCGGCGCCGACTCTTCGATCGCGGCACTGAGCTGCGAGTGCGCCTCGCGCATCTGCACGGCCAGGCGACGAAGCCGCCCGAAGTGCTTGCGCTCGATTGCGGCCTGGTCCTCGCGGTAGGCCATCAGGCTGCCTGCGAGCGCCTCGCGCCGCGCCGAGAAGGTCGCGGTCAAGCTATCGATCTCCAACAGGGTTGCCATCGTTCGCTCCTCTACGTGTTGAGCCTGAGCTGCCCGAGCAGCTCGGGCAGCGGAATCTTGCGAAGCCGCGATTCCAGCAAGAGCGAGCGCATCGCGCGCGCGCGCAGGAATGCGCAACACATCTCGATCTCCTCGGGCAGCACGGCGATGAAATAGCCGTGCTCGGGGGTGGCTGCGATCGCGACACCGTCTTCGCGCGCCTCGGTCACGAGCGCTCGCACGCGCCGAGCCGGCACATCGAGCGCCCGGGCAATGGCATCGGCGCGTAGCCCTTGCGCCGCGCCCTGGTGGCGCGCGAGCAGCGCGATGAGATCCTCACGCGTCGCCATTGCGTCTCCCGAGAATCTTGTTGATCATCGCGCGCGTCTCCGGCGGCATTGGTGCGCTGACGCCACCGATCTGGAGATAGTGGCCGAGCGGTCCAGGGGCGTTGCCCGTCCTCTCAGTGCTGTAGGCGTACGCCCGTTCCTGCTCGCGCTTCGTCTCGGCCTGCGCCTCCGCACCCGAGGCAATGCCTGCGATGACCTCCAGCAGGTAGCCGTGGCTCTTGAGGGGCCGCTGCAAACGGCCCGTGTCGCGCTTTACCATCATGGCCTCGATCGCCGCGCGCCAGTATTCGATCGGTGCGGGCCACGTGCGGCCATTGCGCTCGATCTGAGCGGCCTGGATCATCGGCAGGAGTTCTTCGAGGAGCGACGCGAGCCGGTCGTGCGAGAGCTGGCGCTTGAGCGGGCGGAATAGGGCGATGTAGCTGATCAATGCGTCGCCGAGCCGGTTCGGGAGCTTGAATGCGGCCATCACCGCCGCCCGCGAGCGCTCGTGCGCAATCGCGACATCGAGCGTCATCTCGGCGCCGCAACAGATGCAGGGGATCAGGCGCACGTGACCGCCTCCACATCACAGACACGCCGCGTGATCCAGAAGTGCAGATGAGGATGGAGTGCGATGGTGCCATCGGCCTTCACAACCGCCGGACGACACCAGACGCAGGCGCCCTGCACGTGGCTGACGATCTCGATCCTGCCGAGATCGGCGCGAAGGCACTCGTGCGCCACGTGCATCACCCGCACGGGCTGGCCGGTGAGGAATGGCTCGGTCATTGCGTCTGCCAGCGCCGGGCTCGGAGCACCCGCGCCCCCGGCGCGCGCGGGCGAGGCGGCGAGCGCCGCGGCCAGAAACGATGATGCAGCGGCTCGACGAGCGCGCCGTTGCGCAACCGATAGCCGCGCAGCTCCGATGCGTCCGAGTTGCCGCAGCGTTCCTCGGTCGCGAGCCGCTCGAGCACTCGGCGCTGGCGCGGCAGCAGCGGCCGCAGCGCCTGCGCGCTCGCCTCCTGCGTCCACACCAGTGCGTCGAACGTTTCGTGCGGCGCGCGCAAGAACGCCTCGAACGTGATCCCGGCTGCCTGAATGCGCGGGTTGGCGAGGTAAGTCTCGCCCCAGTAGTCGAGCTCGGCGTCGCCGAGTGGGGCGCGCTCGAACCCCGAGGGGATGATGCGGCTGTCGATCAGAAGGTGGCGCATCGATTCGGCTCCGCAGCCACGCGAATCGCGGCCGGATCGGCCCATACACCGACCGCCGCGATGACCATGCGCCCCGCCACGACGGCGCCCAACACGAGGCAGAAGGACAGCATCAGCAACAAGCCCCACGCCGCAATCAACCTCCAGCCGCGCACACGCCCCACATCGAATTGGTCAGCATCGATCACGAAGCATCTCCGCGATAGTGTTTGCAGCGCCGCCCGGCGAAAGGCCCGGTGCCCCGACACGCGTGATAGAGGCGCACCCGCTGCGGGTTGGTGGTCGCGAACGCACGGCGCTGCTCGTCCTGACACTGGCGAGACGAGATCTCCTCCAGCACCGGGCACATCACGGTTGCGCGCATGAGTTCGCCGCGCACGCGTGCCTCCAAGCGGTCCATACGACCCGCATAACGGCGCCTCAAGACCTGGTTGACCGCCGCTCCGGAGACGCCGAGGCGCTTGCCTGCGGCGTTCTGGCTCATCTGATCGCAGGCGCGCGCGAGCGCGACGATCCAGTCGGGGCAGTCCTTCCCCCAGGCTGCGCGGGCAGTGGCGACGTTGTCGGGACGCGGCGTGCTCATGACGGCCTGCCACCCGGACGAAGTACGAAGCGCTCGAAAAACGGCTCCGCTCGCTGGTGCACCGTGCCGGTGTTCGGGTCGTACACGCCACCATCGATGCGCAGCACCGGCGCACGTGGGCCGGTGTCGCGCAAGAGACGGTAGGACGCCGATTGCCCGCGGCGACCATTGGCTGGGCACACCATACGCAGGTACCCGGCACGCGCCAGCGCACGCACGAACTTCGTCGCGTTCGAGCGCTCGATCTCCGCCACGGACATGAGCTGCCCGATATCGAAGCCGCGTAGCGTGCGCATCGCCTGCCAGGCGCGCTCACGCACGCGCATGGGGAAGGGCATGATGGTACGGCTGCCGGCTTTACGCGCCATCTCCGCCCTCACCATGACTGACGACCTTCAATGACGTATCGGATCGTTGTTTCTGCGCGCTCTTGGGCTTCGGTGCATCGCCCCAGAAGAACTCGTCGCCAAGCTTCCAGTCCCCGGCGTCGATCGACTTCATGCCGCGCGCCTTGGCGTTCGCCTCGATCCTGGAGAGCCCCACGACCAGCAGGCGCGCCGAGCCCTTCGTGCGTTCGTGCAGCCGGCCGAGTAGCGCCTGGCCCACGCGCACATCGAGCAGCTCGTCGGCGAGCATGCGCGCATCCTCAAGGTCGCAGGGCTGCATCTCGACCCACTGCGCCAGGCGCCCCGTGAGCTGCTGGCGCGCCCGGATCGCGCGCTGAATACCCGCCATCCCCACCAGCACGACCGGCACACCCGTGAGGTCGTGCAGATCGCGCAGCGTCTCGGTCATGACCTTCTTCTCGATGACGTAGTCCGCCTCGTCGATGAAAAGCGGCCGATTCGTCTCGGAGAGCTTCTGCGCGCACGCTTCCACGATGCGCGCGCAGGAGCCCTTGGGGGCGAGCTCGAGCTCGCGCGCGATCGTGGTGAGCATCGCCGCCGGCGACCACACCGCGAGCGCACGCACGTACACGCCGTGCATCCGGTTGACGAACCAGGCCACGGCCGTGCTCTTGCCGTAGCCGGTCTCTCCCCATACGAGTCCCATGCCGGGCATCCCCGGCGCGCGGCGCATGAGCGCCCCGCCGGCGTCCACCAGGCGACTGACGTTCTTGATCTGAACCGTGCGATGTTCCATACTGCGACCTCCTTTGCGTTACCGGGCGCTTTAGCGCGCCCACCCGAACGCCCCGGCGGCCACCGGGGCGTTCAACTTCCTGAGTCCTGCGCGAAACCCTCGTACAGCATCTGTCGCGAGAAGAACTCGGCCGTGTCGGTGTAGAACGCGAGCCACTCGCGCGTATCTGCGTCGAGCTCATCAGACGGCAGATCCTTGACCGCGAGCCAGCGGCGGAAGCGCGCTTCCTTCTCCCGCTCCTCTTCCGCCCGCACCCGCTCGATCGCTCGATAGTGCGTCTCCAGGGCGATGACGCGCTCCTGCGCGCCTTCGGGCAGCTCGGTCAAGAGCGGCGCCTCGCGCGGCGCGAGCTCACCGGCAGCGCGCTGGGCCTCCTCGATCGCCGGCGTCGTGTGCGGCACCGATGCGCCCGGCATGGGGGTAACGTTGGCACTCTGCGCGATCGCATCATCGAGGATGAGCCGCGCGATATCGGCATTGCGGTAGCGGCGCGCGCTCTCTTTCATGCGCGCGAGGGTCGCATTGACTTCCATCTTCGCGAGCGCCTTCGCCTTGGCGCTCACCTCAGCACGCGAGACGCCGGTGACCTCGGGGCACTCGGCGATGCATAGGAATTCCGCCTCGGCGCCGACCTGGCGCCACAGGATCACCCGGCCCAGATCCCCGTCCGGATCATGGAAGGCGATCACGGTCTCGCCCACGCAGGGGCCGAGCTCGGGCGCGATATAGGTGAGCCCGCCGATTCGCACACCTTTGTTCGTCACACGGCGCGAGCCGCCGGCCTCGGCGAGCAGAATGTCGAGCGCGCGCTCGTTCTCGATGCGGCGCACGGGCGAGGGCCAAGCCGCGGCGACCGCGGCCGGAGTCGACCCCAGGCCCTCGTGATCACGCAGGTGATAGACGTGCTCGCACCATTGGTCGCAGATCTCCTGCAGCCGACGCGCCGAGATCTCGATCGAGATCAGCTCAGCGCCGGCCTGCCGGGCGGCGAAGCTCTTGCGCGATTCGATTGCCTTGCGCTCGGCCACGTTGTGTCCGATGTAGCCCGGGATCGTCTCCACGATATCGTGCAGGAACGTGCCGAGCCCGCGTTCGATGAACGGCTTCTGGTCGGGCGAGAACGGTTCGCAGACAAGGTGCTGGATGCCGAGCGAGCTGAGGGCAAGCGTGACGTGACGCGACACGTAATCCGAACCGTTGTCGGTGCGCACCGATTCGGGCACGCCCCAGGCGATGATGGCGCGGCGCAACGCAAGCCCGACCGCCACCGCGCGGCTGGTCTTGGAGACGAGAAGCTTGAGCCTGCGCGAGTACACGTCGATCGTGCCGATCACCGCGCAGCGCCCGTCGGTGGTCATCACGTCGGCGGGCGTGGAATCCATCTCCCACACCTGGTTCAGGCGCTCGATGCCGGCGATCGCCGAGCCGAAGGCCGGCCGATAGGTCGAGCGATACTTGTCGGGGTTCGCGTTCTTGGTGAGCGCCGCACGCTCGCGCTTACGTAGCTGCTGTACCCAGCGCTGCACGCTGCGAAGGCTCGGGAGCTCAACCGGCACGTGCACCGCCCCTTCGCCGTTCGTGCCC
>WYBJ01000199.1 GCA_011525945.1 Burkholderiaceae bacterium
AGCCGTTGGGCGCGAGAAGCTCGAGCTGGATGCGCGCGGCCGTCGTCGCACAGATCACCATCCGCAGGTGCCACCCCTCGGCCAGTCTCGCATCGATCATCGCTTGCACCTCGGCACTGGCGCCCGAAAGCCAATCCCAACGCACGGCCTCGGCCGCGTCGAGTAGGGTGTCGATCTTGGTCACGGTGGCCCCTCTTTTTGTAGTTGCGAATACCCACACTCGGCGTAAGGGTGAGCGTGACACGGACACCGTGACACGTGACACCCCTATAGGGGTGTGTCACGCATGTCACGCTAATGTCCCCGTGACATGTCACGCCAATGTCACGGTATGTCACGCATGTCACGCTCACCATATCCACACCCGTGATTCCCACGCACCGATAATTTGCCGCGCCATCAGGTCATCCTTCGCCCGCCGGAATGCCTGCCGCTGCGCGTCGGAATCGCGGTCGGCGATACGTCCATAGAACTGTCTGCGCCACTGCTCTGCATCGCAGGCAGACTTACCGCCCGGCAGCGCCGATGTGGCGGGCAGCAGCTCACCGTGCGCGTGTAGCGCCTCGCGCAGTGCCTCGAATGCAATCGTGCTGGTCGGCGGAATCCTGGTGTTCGCCTTCGCTTGCCGCGCCTGCTCGCAGTCGCCGTACTCGACATGGCACGCGGTGATGGCGTCGCCGTCGCTATCCGTGCCCAGCTCAATCGGATGCAGACTAAACGGTATGGCGCTACCCGTTGCGCCGTCTCGCAGCTTCTCGGCGGAAATTTGGCGCTCGGCAATCAGCAGCTCGCAGTCCGCTGCCGCCTTCAGCGCGCCGTGCCCGCGGGCGCCGCGCGTCACGTCCTTGCCCGCGTGATGCACGACTACGCACGCCATGCCGAGCTCGAGCCGGATGCGGTCGCACACGCCGACGAAGGCGCCCATGTCCTCGGGGCCGTTCTCGTCCATGCCGGGGGCCGAGCGGGCGAGCGTATCGATGATGAGCATGACATCCGACACGCCGCCCACAGCGCGCAACTGCACCGCCGCATCCGTGATAGCGGCGATGACGCCATCGGGGGCGTGCAGCATGTGCAGTGAGCCCGCCAGGATGGCGAGCGGCAGCCCGCTGCGGTCGAGCCCGCTGTGGTCGCACATCGCGACGAATCGGCGCTCCATCGATGCCGGCGCCTCAGCGCACAGATACACGACGCCTGAGCGCCTGACGCGATGTCCGCACCACTCGCGCCCCGACACGACGTGCAGCGCCATGTCGGCGGTGACGTACGACTTGCCGCCGCCGGACGGCCCCCACGTCACGGCGAGCGTGCCCGGATGCCAGAGCCCCTTGATTGTGTATGCGGCATCGCGCGCAACGCGGAAGTCCCGCGCGAGCAGAATGGTGTATGGCTTGCGCCTGGGCGCATCGCGCGCGCCCTCGGCCGGCGGAACATCCAGCGTCCAGTCGCCCGCAGGCTGCGCCGGCTCAGCACCCGCCGGATATCGCCCCACACTACGAGCGATCATGCGCACCTCGGCGTCGGATAGCGGCGGATCGCAGCGTGCCGCATTTTCGGCGAGCAGCGCGGCCTCGATCGATGGCTCCGTCATCCCGCGCCGTCGCATCGAGCCGGCCATGCTCGCCAACGTGGCGTTGCGTCCGCCCTCGGGTATTGGCCCGTCGGTGTCGGGATGCTCGCCACGCCGCTGCTGTGGCGCCGTGACGAGTGCTTCCCACAGCGCGAGCAATGCCGGCGGAATATCGGGTATCGCCCGCCAGTCTCCCACCCACTCGTACGGCCGTCCGGTGTCCGGGTGGATGGATGGCGGCATCACATCCTGCACCGTCATCCCATTGCGCGATGCGCAGCGCAGCTCGAGCCCGCTGCCCGGCGGTTGGACCGTCGGCATAACGTGTGGTAGCCGATAGATCAGCTTTGCCCGGCCCGGTCGGCCGGAACGTATCTGCACGGCATCGTCGGCCGCGAGCAGCGCCGTCATGTCGATGTCATGGGAGCGCAGCCATGCGTCCGCCGCATCGTAGTCGTCGATATCGATGGCGCACGTCGGCGATGGCATGCAGTACGCATGCGCGATGCCGAGGTTGCCGCCGTTGACTCGGCTGGCGCCGGCATCATCGGTGATGCATCGCTCCCGCGTCTGCCATCCGCGTGTCGTCGGTCCCTTGCGGCCGGATGGAATCGGTACCAGTGCCATGCCGGCCCGCACGTAGTCGCATGCGGGGGTCATAGCGGCCATCCCGCGGCGCGCATCCGCAGCTCGGCGCGCCGGTACGCATCCCGCCATCGGCGGATAGCGGCCCGCTCGCGGCGCAGCTCAGACTGAGACACGACGCGGATGCGGGCACCGGCGATGCGCCAGCATGCGGCGTGCACGCCGAGCAACGCGGGCGATGCGCCCAGCACCGGGCGCCGGCAGCATGCGCAGCGCACTGTACGATCGGGCAGAGCCGCGGTATCATCGCCGTGTACCATCCTCCCAGCAGTACCCTCGACGGCTCGCCCCGCCCGGCGGGCCGTCTCTATGTCGGGCGGTCGATATGCGGGCGTCATCGGGCCGCGGTCCCGCCGCGGATGACGAACTCGCGGATCGATGCCACCACGACGCGCGTATCGGCGCCAACCTTTATCGTCCGGAGTTCGCCCCGGCGGCAGAGGTCGTACACCTTGGTCGGGCCGCAGTCGAGCATGCGGGCCGCAGTCTCCCGTCGCACGGCGACGGGCTCGATGATGACGGTGGGGTCTGGCATGTGGCGCTCCGGTCCTGAGTGATACCGGGCGCACGTTAGCGACGCGGGTGCCGCCGCGATAGTAACCTAATCGGTGCGATTAGGTTCCCGTCTGGCCACGAGGGTTCGCAGCAGCGCATCAGCGTTGCACTGCTTGAGCGCTCGCTTGAGCGCTTCAATACTTACGACATGGCTCTGCGCGAGCGACTCACGCGCGGCCGTCTTGGTCATGCCTTTGCTCAGGATCAGGTGCGCGTAATCGAGTGCGAGTGTCGCGCGCGGAATTCTCGGTGCTTGTCCGCGTGCGCGCTTCGGTGCGTCCGGGATTCGATCGGCGAATGCGCGCACGCACGCCGCAACGAGCTTGCAGTCCTCGATCGGCTCGCCGCGCTCGATCCGCTCGGCTTGGCGGTAGAGCCAGCCGCGTTGCTCGGCCCCTAGACCGCCTTGCACCGAGGCCGTCTTGCTGTTGCGCGCCACGGTCAGGCGGCCTCCTCGGCTCTGACTTTGCCTCCCGGTATCAGGGACAGCCTGAATGCTCCTGCGGCTCGTTCGAGCATGACGCGCTCCTTCTCGGCGAGCAGCTTGGCGTAGTGCCGCCGGATCATGCTCTCGGACGTTCCGCAATTCCGAGCGACGATGTACAGCGGCACGTCAGCCTCGATCGCGCGGGAAATGTAGGAATGGCGAAGGGCGTAGAACGATGCCGTTTGCGGCAGCTCTGCGGCCTTCAGGGCACGCTTGATGCGCCTGTGCTGGTCGGACTTGCCCCAGCGCCCGCCGTGCGTTCCTGGCAGCAACGGCGCAGTCCCTGGCCTATCGGCCGCTACCGCGACGAAGAACGCCGTTGCATCCGTCATGAGCGTTACGGCGCGCGCACCAGTCTTGCCGGATGGAATGGTGAGCACGCCGCGTTGCGGGTCGAAATGGCGCACGTCGCAAGCGGCGAGTTCGCCGTACCGGGCGCCGGTGAGGAATCCGGCCGCGAGCAGATTCGAGAACGGCCGGTCGAACTTCTCGGCTTCGTCGATCAGCTTTTGCACCTCAGCGGCTTGAAAATGATCCTGTCGCGCGCTGTCCGCGTCGCGGAACGCCTTTAGCGCGCGCCAGGCTCTGTCAGACGGGATACCGCGAGCGTCATCGGCGAACACCGAATTCAACGCCGCTTTGAAATTCGCGAGGATTCGATTGGCGGTCGATTTGCTCACGGCGTCTTTCCCGCGTACCAGGGCATCGCGCCAGCGCTTCGTCTCGGTCAGCGATAGATCATTGACCGGCCGCTTCCCGAGCTTCGGCGTGACGTGCTTATTCAGCCGCTGTTCGGCATCGGTCGCCGCAGTATCGCCGCGATCGGCGCGGATCGATTCGACGTATTCCTTGCAGGCATCCGCGACCGTGCAGGCGCCGAGGGTAGGTCGAATCACCGATGCCGCCGCATGCTCGTCGGCGATGCGGCGTGCCTTGTCTTGCGCCTGGTAGTAGGTCAGCACGTCGGCGCCATTGGCATCGCGATAATCGTCGGCTGCGGCATCGAGCGAAGTCTTGGCGTACAGCTTGGTGCCCGGCCGCAGCTTGCGCGCCCACCATGTACCTGCGGGCCTGTAATAGCCGAGGAACAGACCCGGTGCGATCCGCACCCAGTAGGGTTCATTGTTGTTGGTCGGCTTGAGCTTCAGCCGGCTGGTTCGGTTCTCTAGTTCAGAGCTTCGAGCGCTTCGTGCCATCGGCGTTCCTCTCGGGTCATACCGCGACGCTGCGACATTCGGTTGGGGTTAGGCTGCCCGCTGAGTTTCCGATGGTTTCCGATGGATGTGCTGTCTCGCGGCAGTAACCGCCCCCCATCGGAAACTATCGGAAACTGACGCGCGGCAAACGGAAGCGTACGCTAACGAATACTAGCGTGCAACTTCATAGGGGAAATGGCGTTTCGTATGCATTCGCCATAATTCGCTAGACCCCGTTCTGGCGCTCTTTCACGGCGGTAACCGGGGTTCGAATCCCCGTGGGGACGCCAGCATATATTGAAATCAATGCCTTAGAATCGGGGTTCGAATCGGTCTCGAACTTCCGAAACTGGAGAGTGCGCACCCTCTCTGC
>WYBJ01000200.1 GCA_011525945.1 Burkholderiaceae bacterium
ACGAGATCGCGCGCGCACCGGATCTGCGCGCGCGCATCGCCACCCTGGATGCGCCCATGCGCCAGATTGCCGGCGCGCTCAAGATGCTCGGTCTGAGCCGTGCCAACGGCGTCGTGTCGGCTTGCGTGCATCTGATGCGCCTGAGCGCTTCGGCCGATACCGCGCTGATGCGTGCTGCGCTGGAATGGGTGGCCGACGGGTTGTCGTGCCTTGGCTTCTACCTTGACAACGTGTGCCAGGATGAAACGCCCAACGAGGAGATCCTGCTCGGATTCGTGCGCCGCTTGAGCCGCGACGATGCGCATCCGGCAGGCAGTATCGGCTGGATTCCGGCTGCCGACGCTGCCGAGGCGTACACGCCGGCGGCAGGTGCGGACGTACCCCGAGATACGCACTGCGAGGTGCCAGATCCCGCCTCCATCCCGGAGCCCGACGCACACGAGCTACGTTCGGTATACCTCGGCGAAGCGCTGGAGATCTTGGCGCAGATGCCGGCGCCGCTATCCGCTTTGCGTGTCCGCTGCGACGATAGGGCCGCGCTGACCGAGATCCGGCGCGCGTTCCATACCTTGAAGGGTGGCGCGCGACTGGTGCATCTGGATCACATCGGCGAGCTCGCCTGGCATGTGGAGCAGACACTCAATGCGTTCCTCGGCACGCAATCGTTCGCCGGCGATGATTTGCCGGTGCTGATCGACGAGGCGGCGGAAGCGCTTGGCGCGACCGTGCGCGCGCTCGAACAGGGCATCGAGCCCGATCTGTCCGCTTACGATGGCATAGCCGCTCTCGCGATCGCGCTGCGCGAGCCCGCGGAGCTCGTACCCGACGAGATCGAGGATTGCGGCGCGCGACCGCCGGCAGCCGGCTGCGAACCAAGCGGTGCGATCCCGATCGAGAACGAGCACCTCGCTGAGCCCGGCGCACCCGCGAGCACCGCTGCCTGCGAGTTGCCTGCGTTCGATCCGGACATTGCAGGCACACCGCCATCTGCCACCTGCGAGCCGGCGGGAGACGAAATCGCGATCGGTCGCGTGCGCTTTTCGCGCGCACTGTACGAGATCTACCTGGGTGAGAGCGAGGCGCTGCTGGCCACGCTGCATGCCGAAATCGCGCGCTGGGCCGATGCGCCTGCCGCATCCGTTCCGGACGTTCTCATTCGCGCCGCCCATACCTTGCGCAGCACGGCGAGCGCACTCGGCTTCGATGCGGTAGCCGCGTTGTCCAGCGAGCTCGAAGAGGGTTTGCTGCGGCTGGGCGAAGCCGCGTGCACCCAAGACCACCGCGACGCGCTGGATGCTGCGCTGAGCGCGCTGACCGTGATGTTCGCGGACATTCGCAACCACCTTACGCCGACTCACGATGCCGTCGCGCAAGCGAAACTCAGCCTCCTCGGCGCCGACACCGCTTGCCCGAGCGTGCTCGTCCAACCTCGCGAGATCACGTGCCTGGACTGCGGCGAAATGCGTGAACGGCTCGATCCGCGCATGGCGGCGGTCTTTCTGGAAGAAGCCGTCGAGCTGCTCCCGCTCATGCGCAGCGAACTCTCGGCCTGGCGCCGCCATCGCGCGGCCGTCGAACCGGCACGCGGCCTTGCGCGTGCGCTGCACACGCTCAAGGGCGGCGCACGCACGGCGGGCGCCACCCGGGTGGGCGAGCTGATTCATGCGTTGGAGAGCCAGGTGTGCGTGGCGATCGATGCGCCCCCGCCGGACGACGGCGCGTTCGACGCGCTCGCGACCGGGCTGGAGCGCCTCGCTCGATCGATCCGCAATCTCGGACTTGCGCCGGCCGCGGCGCACACTCAAGCGGTCACGGCGGATCGCGCGCTGCCGGGCGAGACAGCGCATGCGCGAGATCGGCAGCACGCATCGGATTTGAGTATCGACGCCGAATCCGCGGATCGACTGGTCGACCAGGCGGGCGAAATCGGTAGCGCGCGCCTGCGCGTCGGCAACGAGCTTGAGGCGCTGCGCGGCTCGCTGCACGACCTGACCGACAGCGTGGCGAGGTTGCGCTCGTTGCTGCGCGAAACCCAGCTCGAGGCGGACAGTCAGGTGCGCTCGCGCTCGCGCCCGCCGGCGAGCGGCGAGACGGAACTCGATCCGCCCGGGTTCGATCCGCTGGAGCTCGACCGCTATACCCGTTTGCAGGAT
Source organism: Burkholderiaceae bacterium (assembly GCA_011525945.1). Taxonomy (GTDB): domain Bacteria; phylum Pseudomonadota; class Gammaproteobacteria; order Burkholderiales; family WYBJ01; genus WYBJ01. The sequence continues at coordinate 2,154 of WYBJ01000200.1, forward strand.
TTGACGCGCATGATGGCCGAGAGTCTGCACGACGTGCAGATGATCCAACAGAGCCTGCTCGCAGCCTCGGCCGAAACCGAAGCCGCGCTCGCGTTGCAAGGCCGTGTCGTGCGCGATCTGCAGCAAAGACTGATCGGACTGCGCAGCCTGCCGTTCGGCACGCTGAACGAGCGCTTGCAGCGTACCGTGCGCCAGAGCGCCGAGGCGCTCGGTCGCGCCGCCGAGCTGCACATCGAGGGCGAGGGCGTCGAGCTCGATCGCACACTGCTGCAACGTCTGGCAGCGCCGCTCGAACATCTGCTGCGCAATGCGCTCGCGCACGGCATCGAGCCCGCCCCGGTGCGCGCCGCGCTCGGCAAGCCGAGCACCGGTCGCATCGATCTCGAGGTGCAAAGGCAAGGCTTCCAGCTCGTGCTCACGCTCGCCGACGACGGCGCCGGCCTCGATGCAGGGAGCATCCGCCACGCCGCCCAGGGCCTGGGCCTGCTGTCGCCTACGGACGAAGCGCCTGCAGCGGCGCTCGGCGAACTCATCTTCGCGCCCGGTCTGTCCACGGCCACGGAGTTGACCGAGAGCTCGGGCAGGGGCATCGGGCTCGACGCCGCGCGTACCGAAGTCATCGCGCTCGGCGGCAGCATCGAGGTTACATCGGCGCCCGGCGCAGGTGCCGCCTTTTGCGTACGCCTGCCGCTCGCGCTCGCGACGGCCGAGGTGCTGCTGGTGCGTGCCGCGGACATTCTCTACGCGATCCCTGCCGAGCTGGTGGAAACGGTGGAGGAACTGGCCGCCGCCGACTTGAGTCAGGCATATGCTCTTGGGATGATCGGATCGGGCGAAGACGCCTATCCGCTCTACTGCCTGCGCGGGCTTCTCGGCAAGGAGGGCGCCGCGACGGCAACGGGACGTCGCAGCGCGGTGTTGCTGCTGCGAAGCGGCGAGCATCGCATGGCGTTGCACGTCGATGCGGTCGTGCGCAATCAGGAGGCGATGTTGAAGCCGCTCGGTGCACAGCTCGCGCGCGTGCCCGGATTGTACGGCACCATCGTTGTCGGTAACGGCCCGCTGGTGCTCGTGATCGACCCGCTGCGCTGGGCCGTGAGTGTCCACCCGGCGCACATCCACGGCGCACGCGCGGTTACGCATGAGGCCGCGATCGCGATCGAGCGCGCACATGTCATGGTCGTCGATGACTCCCTCACGGTACGCCGCCTCTCTGGGCGTCTGCTGTCGCGAGCGGGCTTCGAGATTTCGACCGCCAAGGACGGCCTGGACGCACTGCAACAAATCCGGTGTGCGCCACCGGACTTGGTCGTACTCGATCTGGAAATGCCGCGCATGGACGGATTCGAGCTGGTACGCGAGCTGCGCGCCGACCTGCGCACGGCTGCGGTGCCAATCGTCGTCGTAAGCTCGCGGCTCGCGCAGAAGCACCAGCGACGTGCCACAAAGATGGGCGCCGACGCGTTCTTTGGCAAGCCATACCCGGAAGACGAGCTGCTCGCCTGCATCGCGGGGCTGCTGCGCAGGCGTTCG
>WYBJ01000201.1 GCA_011525945.1 Burkholderiaceae bacterium
GGGCACACAACGCTCCCCTCTCCCACCGGGAGAGGGGTTGGGGGTGAGGGAAGAGGCGCCACGCGAGGTTCCAGGGCGCAAGTCGCGATGCGCCATCGTGGCGTCTCTCCCAGGGGGAGAGGGGAGCACGGTGTGCCCGCTCGAGTGGGCGGGTTTCTGGGTACGGAAGCCAACCATGCCCTCGTGACGAGCACAGGGCAGGGTGACGAGCACAGGGCGGGGTGGCGAGCATAGGGCGGGGTGGCGAGCATAGGGCAGGGTGGCGAGCATAGGGCAGGGTGGCGAGCATAGGGCAGGGATGATGGGAAGCTGCATCCGTCGCGCAGCATGTCCTCCATGATTCGGGATGCGTAGTAACCATCCCCCGGCCGGGGGGTCCTGTTTTTGGCCAACCCCTTCGCAACGCTCCCTCGTTTATGGCGTTGCCGTGCGCGCGTGCATCCGCACTATCGCGTTCGGCATCCACGACAGGAGATGCAGCGCCATGAAACGCGTGATCGCCATATCGATCGTACTCTCGATGCTGTCCGGGTGTGTGCAACCGCCGCAAGAGAGATCGGCCGGCGCGCAGTCGGGTAATGGAGCGAATGCCGGTGCCTCGCAATCGGGTGCCGAGGCGTCCTCGGCTGCTCGGCCCGCCGCCGGGGAAGGCGTCAACAATCCTCCGCAAGCGCAACCCCGATCCGATGCCGCGCCGGCGCATCCGCGGCGCGAGGCGACTGCGCCGCAGAAGCATCTGGCGCAGGACGGGCCTCGCATGGACAGCGAACCCCGGCGTGTACCTTTTTCGCCGTCCGCGCTCGCTGCGGCGCCTTCGGCCGCACCGGCGGCGCGCACGCATGCGTATCCGCATGCATCCGCGACCGATCGCGATCGCTACCAGGTGATCGATGCCAACCCGGTCAAGCGCGTGGCGCAAGCGCCGGTTTCCACCTTCAGCATCGATGTCGACACCGGTGCGTACGCCAACGTGCGCCGCTTCCTCAACCAGGGGCGGCTGCCGCCGGCCGACGCGGTGCGGGTCGAAGAGCTCGTCAACTACTTCCCGTTCGACTACGACGAGCCACGCGGCAACGTGCCTTTCGCCGTGCATACCGAGGTCGCGGGCGCACCGTGGAATCCGAACAATGTCCTGTTGCGCATCGGCATCAAGGGCAAGGACGTGGCGAAGCGAAGTCTGCCGCCGGCGAACCTGGTGTTCCTGGTGGACGTGTCGGGATCGATGGCGCCGGCGGACAAGCTGCCGCTGCTCAAATCGGCCTTGAAGCTGCTCGTCCGCGAGTTGCGCGCGCAGGACCGGATTACGCTCGTGACGTATGCCGGGCGTACCGCCGTTGCGCTGGAGCCGACTTCGGGCGCTGAGACGGGCCGCATCGTGGCGGCGATCGAGGGGCTGCGCCCCGGCGGCAGCACCGCCGGTGCGAGCGGGATCGAGCTCGCCTACGCCATGGCGCAGCAAAGCTTCATCGCTGGCGGCATCAACCGCATCCTGCTCGCAACCGACGGCGACTTCAACGTCGGCATCACCGACTTCCGCGCCTTGAAAAGCCTCGTTGAGGAGCGGCGCAAGTCGGGTGTGTCGCTCTCGACGCTGGGCTTCGGCACGGGCAACTACAACGAGCAGTTGATGGAGCAGTTGGCCGATGCCGGCGACGGCGCCTACTCCTACATCGACAACCTGATGGAAGGCCACAAGGTGCTGGTGAACGAAATGACCTCCACGCTCGCCACCATCGCCCGCGATGTGAAGATCCAGGTGGAGTTCAATCCCGCGGCCGTGCAGGAGTATCGCCTGATCGGCTACGAGAACCGGCTGCTCGGGCGCGAGGATTTCAACAACGACAAGGTGGACGCGGGCGACATCGGTGCGGGACATAGCGTGACCGCGCTGTATGAATTGACGCTCACTGGCGCCAAAGGCTCGATCGACCCGCTGCGCTATGCGCCGCAGCCCGCGGCAAGCCGTTCGAACGGCGGCGAGTTGGCGCACGTGAAGCTGCGCTACAAGGAACCGCAGGCGCAAGCGAGCGAGCGCGTCGACGTGATCGTGGCGGCTCGCGAGCACCGAGCGATCGAGCAGGCCAGTACGGAGATGCGCTTTGCCGCCGCTGTCGCGGGCTTCGGCCAGGTGCTGCGCGGCGGGCGCTACACCGGCGCCTGGACATTGGCCGACGCGCGCGCGCTTGCCGCGGCCAATATCGGCACGGACCGCTTCGGCTATCGCGGCGAATTCCTGCGCCTGATCGACCTGGCGCAGGCGCTCGGCACGCGCGCACCCACACTCGGACAGGCGTCTCGCGCGCATTGAGCACACGCTGCGCGACGGCTATCATGCGCAAGCCGCGGGAAGATCCGCCGTTTCGCGGCAGCAGGCGGGGTTGGGTCCCTGGCCGGGATTCAACCCTTGTGCCGGCGCCCTCGTCCGAGACTTGATCGCCCGGTCGGCGCGCGACGCACGCTGCTTCCACCGCCCGCGGCCCTATCGGTATGACGCCCAGCGAAATCGTCCGCCAGCTCGATCAGCACGTCGTCGGTCAGGACGAGGCGAAGAAGATCCTCGCCGTGTCGACCTACTGGCACTTCAGGAAGGCCGCAAGCCCGGCAGCGCACTCGGGGTACGCCATCAAGAGCAACGTCCTGCTGATCGGCCCGACCGGCACCGGCAAGACGTTGCTGTGCGAGACGCTTTCGCGCGTGCTGGATGTGCCGTTCGTGACCGCCGATGCCGGGTCGCTCGCGCAGTCGGAATACGTGAACCACGAGATCGAAGCGATTCTGCAACGCCTGCTCGACAAGGCCGGAGGCGACATGTCGAGGGCCGGACGCGGCATCGTCTTCATCGACGAGATCGACAAACTCAAGAGCGTGCCGGGACACGCGCGTGCGGCCTCGGGCGAGAGCGTGCAGCACGCACTGCTCAAGATCATGGAGGGTGCGCCGGTGCGGCTGCGCGAAGGGCGCTACGTCGATACCACGCACGTGCTTTTCATCTGCGGCGGCGCGTTCGTCGGGCTCGACGACATCCTGCGCGACACCCAGGCCTACGGCTTCATCTCGCTCTCGGGCACGGACGACGCAGCGGTGCTGACCAAGCTCAATACGCAGGTGAAGCCCACGGATCTGCGCACCTACGGTCTCATCCCCGAGTTCGCCGGGCGGCTTCCTATCGTTGCGCGCCTGCGGGATCTCACGCGGGAGATGCTGGTGCGGATCATGCTCGAGCCGCCCCATTCGATCTACAACCAGTATCGCGACATCCTGCGCGAAGACGGCGTCGAACTGGCGATCGAAGCGGCCGTGTTCGAGCAGATCGCCGATCTCGCGTTGGAGTACAAGGCGGGCGCGCGCAGCCTGCGCGGCATCTTCGAGTCGCTCATGATCGATGTGCTGTACGTGCTCGCCGACGACCGCGGCATCCGGCGCGTCTCGATCGCCTCGCTCTTCGACCAGCCCCGCTACAGCCGTTGACCGTAGTCGGCCTGTAGTTCGGCCCCGAGACCGCGCCGCACATGCCGGACGGTTCAAGCCGGGCGGCGGCGCACTCGCTTCGTGGTCGTCCGGATGGCGCCATGTTGCGGTGCCGCGATGGTCCTCGAGGCGGGCCGCGTCCCGCCTCGCAGCCGGAGCGCCTCGACCGGGCAAGACATGCTAGAGTACGTCGCCCACGCAGTATTCGACGGCAACAGGAGGAGAACCGTGAAACTTCGCGCCCACATGGCCGCGCTCGCGCTTGCCGCGGCCTTCCCTACACACGCCCAGACCATCAAGTTACCGCCCACGATCACGCTGACGGCATACGACACCGGCTCGTCCGGCTTCAACATGGCGGTCGCCATCGGCAAGGCCATCAAGGACAGGCACGGCAGCGACGTGCGCGTGCTGCCGGCGGGTAACGATGTCGCACGCCTGCAGCCGCTCAAGGGCGGGCGCGCACAAGCCTCGGCCATGGGCATCGGATCCTATCTCGCCCAGGAGGGCGTGTTCGAGTTCGCGGTGAAGGAATGGGGACCGCAGCCGCTCGGTCTGATGCTCGCATCCAGTTCTTGCAACGCCATCTCGCTCGGTGTGGCGAAGGACATCGGCGTCAAGGAGGTCAAGGATCTCAGGGGCAAGCGCATCGGCATGGTGGTGGGTGCGCCGTCGCTCAATCAGAATGCCCTGGCCGTGCTCGCGTTCGGCGGGCTCACGCGCAATGACGTGAAGCTGGTGGAGTTCTCGAGCTATGGCGCCGCGTGGAAGGGGCTGATCAACAACGAGGTCGACGCCACGACCGGCTCGAACATATCGGGCCAGGCGAAGGAGGCCGAAGCTTCGCCGCGCGGCCTGCTCTACCCGCCGACGCCGGCGTCGGACAAGGACGGCTGGGCGCGCCTACACAAGTTCGGGCCGTACTACGTGCCGCACAAGTCGACCTGCGGGGTCAGCGCGAGCCCGCAAGCCCCGATCGAGTTGCCAAACTATCCATACCCGATCTTCGTCGCGTACGCGAGCCAGTCAGCCGACATCATCCACGGTTTGACCAAGGCGATGATCGTCGACTACGACGCTTACAAGAAGGGAGCGCCCGGCGCCGACGGCTTCGAGCTGTCGCGGCAGAATTTCACCTGGGTGCTGCCGTTCCATCCGGGTGCATTGCGTGCGATCAAGGAGGCGGGCGCGTGGAAGGCCGAGTTCGACGCACACCAGCAGATGCTGCTCAAGCGTCAGGGCGTGCTCGGATCGGCGTGGGCGGCCTATCTCAAGACCAATCCGCCCGAGGACCGGGACGCCTTCCGCAAGGGCTGGATGGCTGCCCGGGCGCAGGCGCTGAAAAAGGCCGGCATGGGCGTGATCTTCGAATAGCGAATTGCGCAGGCCGCCGATGGCCGACGCTCGGAACGCGCGATCCGCGTTCGACGATCCTCACGCCCACGTGCCGGTCGAGGCCGAGACGCAGCGCTTCCGCGCGCTCGCCGGCACGTGGCGCTGGCTCCTGATCGGCGCTTCGGCGCTCACGATCTTCCTTTGCATCAACCAGCAGTTCGTCCTGCGCTTCTTCATCGGTTTCACGCCGCTCAACACCGAGTACTACTACGCACTGGTACTGGTGATGTTGCCGTTCGTGTTCGTGATTTTTCCGGGCGGCCCGCGCGCGCCGCTCAAGCGTGTTCCCTGGTACGACACGGTGCTGTTCGTGCTCACGATCGCGGCGTGCGTCGTGCTCATGGTCAACATCCGCAGAGCCGCCGAGCTGGGCTGGGAGTTTGGCGGCGCGCCCGAGACGCTCATATGGGCGGGCTATGTCCTGTGGGCGCTGCTGCTGGAGGCGCTGCGGCGCACCGGCGGATGGGGGCTGGTCCTGTCGGTCGCGCCCTTCACGTTCTATCCGCTATTCGCCGATGCCTCGTGGCTCGGCCCGCTGAAAGGTACGCCGTCGACGCCCGCGCAGACGAGCGCATACCACATGTTGTCGGTGGAAAGCCTGCTCGGAATCCCCATCCAGGCATTCGCCGAGACGGTGATCGGCTTCCTCGTCTTCGGCACGGCATTGATGCTGACCGGCGCCGGGCGCTTCTTCATCAACGTGGCATTCGCCCTGTGCGGCACGTTCCGCGGCGGCGCGGCGAAAGTCTGCATTTTCTCCAGCGCGATGCTCGGCATGATGTCGGGATCGGTGGTGAGCAACGTGCTCACCGCCGGCACGATGACGATTCCGGTCATGAAGCGCACCGGATTTCGCGCCAGCTACGCGGCCGCTATCGAGGCGTGCGCTTCCACCGGTGCCGTGCTGGCGCCGCCGGTCATGGGTGCGACCGCGTTCGTCATGGCGCAATTCCTCAACATCAGCTACGCGCAAGTGGCGCTCGCGGCCGCCATTCCGGCGGCACTCTATTACTTCGGGCTCTTCATGCAGGTCGATGCCTATGCCGCGCGCCACCGGCTGGAGGGGCTCAAGCGCGAGGAGTTGCCGAGCCTGTGGGAATCGGTCAAGGAAGGCTGGTACTACGCCTTCGTGATCGTGCTGCTGATCTTCATGTTGCTGGTGATGAAGCGCGAGAGCCACGCACCGTTCTACGCCACGGCATTGCTGCTCGTGCTCAATCAACTGTTCAACCGCGATCGCTGGGGCTGGCGCGCCGTCGTCGCATTCCTCGAAACCAACGGCAGGACTTTCGTCGAGCTGGTCGGAATTCTGGCCGGGTGCGGGCTGCTGATCGGCGCGTTCTCGCTCACGGGCGTCATATCGAGCCTCGCCAACGACATGCTCATCATCGCCGGCAACAGCGCGTTGCTGCTGCTCGCGATGACCGCGATCACGAGCCTCGTGCTCGGGCTCGGGCTCACGACCACAGCGTGCTACATCTTTCTCGCCATCCTGGTCGGGCCTGCGCTGGAGCAGGTGGGGCTCAACAAGATGGCCGTGCACATGTTCGTGTTCTACTGGGGCATGCTCTCGGCCATTACACCGCCGGTGGCGATCGCATCGTTCGCCGCCGCAGGCATCGCCAATTCGCCGCCGATGCAGACCGGCTGGGAATCGATGCGCATCGGCTCGATCATCTACTTCATCCCGTTCTTCTTCGTGCTCAATCCCGCGTTCGTGCTGCAAGGGCCGTGGTGGGAGTCGCTGCTCGTCACGCTGACGGCGGGGATCGGGGTCATCTTCATCTGCGGCGGGCTGCAAGGGTATCAATTGGGCATAGGCGATCTGCGCGCGACGGGTCGCGCACAGATGCCGCTGCGCGCTTTGCTGATGATCGGCGGGCTCGTGCTCGCGGCGCCGGGCGGCGGCATCATGCCTTTCGCCGATGTCGAAATGCTCGTGGTGTCCGTCGTGCTGCTCGCGCCGGCTATCGCGATCGCGCGCTGGCTCGTGCGGCGCAAGCGCAATGAGGCCCTGCTCGCGCCCGCCAGTCTCGCGCCCGCGGTCGTGGAAGTAGCGCGAGACGACGTGCTGCCTTCGCGGGAATGACGCAGCCGCGTTGGTTCGACGCCCACGCGCGACGATCGCCCACGTGTAAATCCGATCGACTACCGTATGCGAGCGCTCATTTTCTCTTGGATGCGGCGTCGGACGTTTCTGCGCGGAATGCTGCTTGGCGGTGGGGCAATGCTGACGGGATCACGCATTGCCTCGGCTGCGCAGCCCAGTGCCGTTGCGGTGACGGTGGACATCCACAGTCACGCGTGGAGACGGCCGGATTTCGCCACCGATCTGAGGCGCGCGGGCGTGAACGTGGTGGCGATGGTCGCCAGCGCCGACCGCTTGCTGCGTACGCGTGACGGCGGCAGGGCACGAGCCCTCGGCACCGCCGCCCCGGGAGCGCTGTACACGGATACCGTCGAGCAGCTCACTACCATCGTGCAAGCCATCGAACGCGACGACCTGATGCTGGTCCGCACCCCCGCCGATGCCGAGCGCGCGCGCGACACCCGCGTGCCCGGGATCGTCGTCGGCTGCGAGGGCGCCGACATGCTCGAGGGCAGCCTCGAACGTCTGCGCGAGCTGTACAGAATCGGCGTGCGTCTGATCCAGCTCGTGCATTTCCGTGTCAATGAACTCGGCGACATCCAGACCGAAGCGCCCGTGCATAACGGGCTCACACCGCTTGGCGCCGACGCGATACGCGCCTGCAACCGGCTCGGCATCATCGTCGATGTGGCGCACGCAACGTTCGACACCACCACGCAGGCGGCGAAGATCACGACGCGACCCTTGCTGCTGTCGCACACGTTCCTGCGCGAGTCGCCGCGCCGCTTCACGCGCGGCGTTCTGCGCGATCACGCGCTCGCGGTTGCCGCGACGGGCGGAGTCGTCGGTGTGGTGCCGTTTCCGGCCGTGTCCGCGACGTTGCCGGATTACGCCGCGGGGATCGTGCGCATGGTCGATGCCATCGGTATCGACCACGTCGGTATCGGCGGCGACCTGGCCGGCATCCGCGGCGCTCCGCCGTATCGGCGCTTCGAGCAGTTCCCGGCGCTGATGCAGATCCTGCGAGGCCACGGCTTGCGCAGCGAGGAGGTTGCGCAGATCGCGGGCGGAAACTTCATGCGCTTGTTCGCGGCTGTGGCCGGCTCCGCCTAAGAACGCGTCGTTGCCGAATAATCGCAGCAGGATTCGGCGCAACTGGACGCCACAGAGCCGTTTGCCGCCGGGCACATGGGGAAACTTATCGCGCTCGCGCGTGCACGAAGGTCACAATCA
>WYBJ01000202.1 GCA_011525945.1 Burkholderiaceae bacterium
AACAGCCCTTCGCTGATCCGATCAAGCACGAAGAGGCGCAGGCGATCGTCGCCTTGGGCGGCGGTACCGATGGGCTCGCGCCCGAATATGGCACGGACGTCGCCAATCACCTCACGCTGGCGCGCATCCGCTACGCGGCAAAGTTGCAGCGCGCGAGCGGCAAACCCTTGCTCGTTTCGGGTGGAAGTGTCCGCGGCGACACGCTGGCCGAAGCCCGGCAGATGCGCGCCGTGCTGGTCGACGAAATGCACGTCCCGGTGCGCTGGATCGAGGAACGTTCGGTCGATACCTACACCAATGCGATCGAAAGCTATCGCATCCTGGCGCCGCTCGGCATCACGACGGTGTACCTGGTCACGCATGCCTGGCACATCCCGCGTGCGCGGCTCGCATTCGCACATGCAGGTTTCAACGCGATCCCCGCAGCCACGGCGTTCACCCAGTTCGACCCGATGGATCTGGCACTGCTGGACTTTCTGCCGCGCGCCAGCGCGCTCCTGAACAGCTACTATTTTTGGCACGAGATCATCGGCTACATGGCGTACAGTATAAGAATTCGGCTGTAATCGTCGCTCGGGAGCCGCCATGAAAGTGCGTATCAAATGGGTCGAGAATGCCTGCTTCCTGGCTGAAACCGAATCCGGTCACGCGCTCGTGATGGACGGCGCGACCGAGGGGGGCGGGCGCAATCTCGGCCCGCGGCCGATGGAAGCGGTGCTGGCCGGCACGGGCGGCTGCAGTGCCTACGACGTGGTGACGATACTTCGCAAGGCGCGCCAGCCGGTGAAAGGCTGCGAGGTTCTCATCGAAGCGGAGCGCGCGCCCGACGAGCCGAAGGTTTTCACCCGCATTCACATGCATTTCGTCGTGACCGGCAGCGGTGTTCGCAGGGAACAGGTCGAGCGCGCCGTCCATCTCTCGGCTGAAAAATACTGCTCGGCTTCCATCATGCTGGGGAAGACCGCGCAGATCACCCACGACTACGAAATCGTGGAGGGCTGATCCGTCCTCACACCCAATACGCGGTGGTGGTCATCACGCGCGAGGCGAAGCGCATCGCAAGGCGCGCGGGAAGTGGCAACTGGGCCCCACCCAGATGCAGAGCGGTGGTGGCATGACGCGCCTCGTCTCGCTTCATCGCGGCCACCACCGCGCGACTGCGGGCATCGCGATGCGATAGCACCTCGAGGTGACGGTTCAGATGCGCCACCACCTGGCGCTCGGTCTCGGCGAGAAAGCCCAGACTCCAGCGGTCGCCCGCCAGTCCCGCCATCGCACCTATGACATAAGAGCCCGCGTACCAGGCCGGATTGAGCACGCTCTTGCGCCCCCCCAGCTCGGCCAGCCTCTGCTCAGTCCAGGCCAGGTGTTCGACTTCCTCGTCAGCAGCTTTAGTGAGCGCTTGCCTTGACTGCGAATTGCGCGCTGTCAGTGCCTGGCCCTGATAGAGGGCCTGCGCGCAGACCTCTCCGGCGTGATTGACGCGCATCAGCGCGGCCGCTTTGGCGCGCTCGGCGGCATCGAGCTCGGCCTCGGGATGGCCCTCGCCCGGCATCGGTCGCTCCGAGCGTGACGGCCCCAAGATCGTCTTCAACGCACGATCGAATGCCAGTATGAAGCGGTCCGGAATCACGTGGCGCCTTCGAGGGAAAACAGCCTCGACAATGCCTCTCCCGGGTCCGGCGCACGCATGAGCGCTTCGCCCACCAGGAACGCGTGCACGCCTCGATCGCCCATCGCGCGCACATCGGCCGGTTCGAGGATTCCGCTCTCGGTCACCACGATCCGATCTGCCGGGATCCGCCCCAACAGCGAGTATGTCGTCTCGAGCCGAGTGGTGAACGTTCTCAGGTCGCGGTTGTTGATGCCGATCAGCGGTGTGGCGAGCGTAAGGGCGGCATCCAGCTCGGCTGCGTTGTGGACTTCCACCAGCACGCTCATACCGAGCCCGTGCGCCAGTTGCTCGAGAACGTGCAGCGTGTGCGGCGCCAGCGCGGCTGCAATCAGCAGGATGCAATCGGCACCCCACGCCCTCGCCTCGTAGACCTGGTAGGGATCCATTACGAAATCCTTGCGCAACACCGGCAGCGTACACGCCGCGCGTGCCGCCACGAGGTCCGCCGCCGACCCCTGGAAGAACGCGTGGTCGGTCAACACGGAAAGGCACGCGGCACCGTGGCGCTGATAGCTTGCTGCGATCTCGGAAGGCGTAAAAAGCTCGCGTAGCAGGCCGCGGCTCGGGCTCGCCCGCTTGATCTCGGCAATCACCGCCGGCTCGCCTGCCGCCAGCTTGGCGCGCATACGGGCGGCGAAATCGCGTACTTCAGGTGCACTCGCCGCCCGCGAACGGATTTCCGGCAACGGCAGGATTGCCGCCGCCGCAGCGATTTCCTGCGCCTTGACTTCGAGGATTCGTGCCAGGATGTCGGGCACTGACGTCGTCGAGCTCGACATCAAAGCGTGCGGGTGAAGGTCACGAAACGATCGAGCTTGGCGCGAGCAGATCCACTCGCCACCGCCTCGCGTGCGCGTTCCACGCCGCTCGCGATCGTCGGCACGACGTCGGCGGCATACAACGCCGCACCCGCATTGACCAACACCACGTCGAGCGCCGGCCCCGGTGTTCCGGCCAGCGCCTGCAACACGCGCGCCTTGGATTCAGCGGAGTCGGCCACTTTGAGCGCCGCGTTCTCGCATTCCTGCAGGCCGAAATCGTGCGGATGGATGGTGTATTCGCGCACCTCACCGTCGCGCAGCTCGCCCACCATCGTATTGCCCTCGAGCGAGATCTCGTCCATACCGCTTTGCGCGTGCACCACCAACACGTGGCGGCTTCCGAGTCGTTGCAGCACGCGTACCTGGATACCCACGAGGTCTGGATGAAATACACCCAGGAGCTGATTGGGTGCGTTCGCCGGATTGGTGATCGGCCCGAGGATATTGAACAGCGTGCGCACGCCAAGCTCCCTTCGCACCGGCGCGGCGTGCTTCATGGCCGAATGGTGATTCGGCGCGAACATGAAGCCGATACCGATCTCGTCGATCGAGCGGGCGACCAGCTGGGGCGTGAGATTGATGTTCGCCCCAAGCGATTCGAGCACATCCGCGCTGCCTGAGCTCGACGACACCGAACGCCCGCCGTGTTTGGCAACGCGCGCACCCGCGGCGGCGGCAACGAAAGTCGCCGCCGTGGAGATGTTGAAGGTATGCGCGCCGTCGCCCCCGGTTCCGACGATATCGACCAGGTGTGTGGTGTCCGACACCTCGACCCGGGTAGCCAGTTCGCGCATCACCTGCGCGGCCGCCGCGATCTCGCCGATCGTTTCCTTCTTCACCCGCAGGCCGGTGATGATGGCGGCGATCAGGACCGGCGACATCTCGCCGCTCATGATCTGGCGCATGATCGAGAGCATCTCATCGTGGAAGATCTCGCGGTGCTCGATGATTCGCGTCAAAGCGTCCTGGGGCTTCATGTGCGCTCGCTAGGCGTGAGGATAGGGAATGATACCGCGCCAGCCCGCAACGACATGCGCGATCGTTTCACCCTCGGACGCGCGCCGCGGGTGGCGGCGCTGCCTTTCGTCCGCGTCGGCATACGACCAATGGATGAAACCAGCGGCCGATTTCAGCTCGCGTTCCGGATGGCAGACTTCACCTACCGTCGGCAGCTTCGCAGCAATGTCTCGGCGAATGTACAAGTCGTTACAAGTGCTTCTGCAACGAAAGGCGGTGCGAAGCGTTGTTGCCGTGGGCCCGTTCATCGCATAAGCCCGAGGAGGTCGCCGTCATGTTGACTCTGAGCAGCCGTTACCTGCAGCTTGAGGCCGCCGCCCACCGCGGTACGGGCGGCGTGAGCGCAGAGAATCGCCGACTCGGGTTCCGGCCGGCATTCCAGGACACCGACACCGGGCAGACGTATCCGTCCACGTTCGCCGACGGACGCCTCGCGCCGGTTCACATCCTCGATGGTCTACCGGAGCCGCTGGTGCTCGCGCGTGATCGTTACGGTCGAGCCTCCCGCGTGCCCGGCACGATCATCGCGGGCTTCCTGCGCGACGGCGCGTTCTACACTCGCACCGAAGCTGCCGCTCTGGTACGAGAGGAGTCTGCGGCAATGGCGTAGCGCGATGCTTTTCCGGAACCCGTCCAGTCACGCCCGCCGACTGGCGCCAGGTCCTGAATCGGCGGCCGAATTGCCGAGCGCCGACACCGCGTGCTGCTTGAGAAAATTACGCAGTAGGTCGTGCCCGGCTTCGGTCAGGATCGATTCTGGATGGAATTGCACGCCTTCGACCGCCTTCTCCCGGTGGCGCACCCCCATGATCTCGCCGTCGTCGGTCCAGGCGGTAATCTCCAGGCAGGCGGGTAGGCTTTCGCGCTCGATCACCAGCGAGTGATAGCGCGTAGCGATGAGCGGACTGGCGAGTCCGGCGAAGACGCCAACCCCCTCGTGGTGGATCGGAGACGTCTTGCCGTGCATCACGCGCTGTGCGTGCACGATGCGGGCGCCGAACGCCTGGCCGATCGCTTGGTGACCCAGACACACGCCCAGGATCGGAATGCTGCCGGCGAAGCGCTCGATGAGCGGGACCGAAATTCCGGCCTCGTTCGGCGTGCAGGGCCCGGGCGAGATCACAATCGCCGTCGGCGACAGCAGGGTCACCTCGTCCAGCACGATCGCGTCGTTGCGAAAGACGCGCACGTCCTCACCCAGTTCCCCCAGGTATTGCACCAGGTTGTAGGTGAAGGAGTCGTAGTTGTCGATCATCAGCAGCATGGAAGTCTCGCTCCGAGGCACGCCCGGACATATGATCCGGCCGACCATGGTAGTCCCGGCGACGTGCGGCCAAGCCGAGACGTCCATGGCCGGTGAGCCATTGTAGGTTGGAAGCGAACCCGCCGCGAGCCTGACGGCACGCGGGACAAGCTTGCCGCGCAAGCAGCGTCTGGGCGATTGGCCACCGCAAGCTCGCTGGCCTCATAGGCCTACGCGGAGCGCGCGGCGACCGCCCGTATCCCGGCGGTTGCCAGGCGCAAGAATCAGGATACGCGCAGTCGGCCGCCGAAGCGCCAACCCAGCAGACCCGCTGCAAGCAATGAAAGGGATCCCGCCAGCGGCACGCTCGCTCTCGGCTGGATGCTGTCGAGCCGGTCGTCGTCCGGGGTTGCATAGTCGATCAGGCTATAAAGTCGATCGCCGATCGCGGTGCTCGGGGATTCGCCATCCAGTC
>WYBJ01000203.1 GCA_011525945.1 Burkholderiaceae bacterium
CATTCACTCGGTTATTCGATCACCTTGGATACCACTCCCGCCCCGACCGTTCTGCCGCCCTCGCGAATCGCAAATCGCAGCCCCTGCTCCATCGCTATGGGCTGGATCAGACTCACCGTGATCGATACGTTGTCCCCAGGCATCACCATCTCGGTACCTTGCGGCAAATCCACCGACCCCGTCACATCGGTCGTGCGAAAGTAAAACTGCGGCCGGTATCCATTGAAAAACGGCGTGTGCCGTCCACCCTCGTCCTTCGAGAGCACATACACCTCGGCCGCAAACTTCGTGTGCGGCGTGATCGACCCAGGCTTCGCCAACACCTGCCCGCGCTCCACCTCCTCGCGCTTGGTCCCACGCAGCAACACCCCAACGTTGTCCCCCGCCTGCCCCTGATCAAGCAGCTTCCTGAACATCTCCACACCCGTGCACACCGTCTTCATCGTGGCCTTCAACCCCACGATCTCCAACTCATCTCCCACCTTCACGATCCCGCGCTCCACACGACCCGTCACCACCGTGCCTCGGCCCGAAATCGTGAACACATCCTCGATCGGCATCAGAAACGTCCCGTCCACCGCACGCTTCGGATCGGGGATGTAGCTGTCCAGCGCAGCCGCCAGCTTGTGGATCGACTTCACCCCAAGCTCCGTATCCTCTCCCTCCAGCGCCTTCAGCGCCGAACCCGTCACAATCGGCGTGTCATCACCCGGAAACTCGTACTTCGACAACAGCTCCCGAACCTCCATCTCCACCAGCTCCAGAAGCTCCTTGTCGTCCACCATGTCGGCCTTGTTCAGGTACACCACGATGTACGGCACACCCACCTGGCGCGCCAGCAAAATGTGCTCGCGCGTCTGCGGCATCGGCCCATCGGCGGCCGATACCACCAAAATCGCACCGTCCATCTGCGCCGCACCCGTGATCATGTTCTTGATGTAGTCCGCGTGACCAGGACAGTCCACGTGCGCGTAATGTCGCTTCACCGTCTCGTACTCCACGTGCGCCGTGTTGATCGTGATCCCGCGCGCCTTCTCCTCCGGCGCCGAGTCAATCTGCGCATACGTCTTCGCCTCACCCCCAAACTGCTTGCTCAACACCGTCGTGATCGCCGCCGTCAGCGTCGTCTTCCCATGGTCCACGTGACCAATCGTCCCTACATTCACGTGCGGCTTCGTACGCTCAAACTTCGCCCTGGCCATCTTGTGCTCCGCTCAGTCGTCTTTTGTCGAGGCGCTCGTCAGTCGCCGGCTCCGTCCCGCAGGACTGCTGCCGAACGAATCCCGCATTCGCTGGTGCCCATGGCCCGGATTGAACGGGCGACCTCTCCCTTACCAAGGGAGTGCTCTACCACTGAGCTACATGGGCGTGGAAAACCCGTACCGGGTGATTGCCTGCCCGCGCCGCAAGGCGCTGGAGCGGGTGAAGGGAATCGAACCCTCGTCGTAAGCTTGGAAGGCTTCTGCTCTACCATTGAGCTACACCCGCGCGTATGCGTATCCATCCCCGGCCGATGCCACCCGCTCGTTAAAACCGGAGGCACCTGGTGGAGGGGGAAGGATTCGAACCTTCGAAGGCAGAGCCGGCAGATTTACAGTCTGCTCCCTTTGACCGCTCGGGAACCCCTCCGGAATTCCTGACGAAACTGGCTATTGTCTGGAGCCAGCGAGGGAGTGTCAAGCAAGTTGCGATCGTCTGCCCCATTGCCGCCCCCAGCCATGTGCGGACGCGGCACGTCTGCAACGCCGGGGTAAAGCGGCCGCAGCGGCCGGATCGCGGCGCTTGCACACCCGGGCGCGCCTTGCTTCGTTCCGATCCCGCGTGCGCAGAACGGCGTGAACCGCGTCGACGATTGCCCGGTGCTGGACTCGGTCGGGGCAACGATCAAGATGGCCGAGTCGCTGGTCGATCTGCGCCGCAACTGCGGCATGATGGCGAGCCGTAAAGGCTATTTCCGCCGCCGGATGGCGGCACCGCGGGTAGAAGAGTTGCTGCACTTCTACGGGCTTGACCGGCACACCCCGACTGCCTGACTGGGCTCTTGCAGCGCGCGCGATGATCTGCTCGCCGGTCACGACGCGCCGGTCGCAGGCTTACAAACTGTTACGACTTCTCAACGGCCAATGCCGCCATCGCGCGCATAATCGCCGCATCGGGTTTCGCGGGCATCGATCGTGCACCCTTACCATCCGGCTTGTGCCGCGGATGCGAACGCTCGGCACGAGCACATACGGCGTCCGGCGAGCGCTCGGCGAGCTGGGACAGACGCATGCTTGCACCGATGAAGGGGCAGTACCTCATGCGATCGTCGAAACATTTCCTCATCGGGCTCGTCGCACTGACGGCAGTGCTAGCGAGCGCCAGCGCTTGGCCGCATGGCAGCCGCGGCTATTACCGTCACGGCTACTGGTATGGCCCGCGAGTTGACCTCGGCTTCGTTGCCGGTGCACCGCTGTGGTACCCCGGCCCGGTATTTTCGTATCCCTATCCCTATCCCTATCCCTACGCGTATCCGCCCGCGATCGTCGTCCCGCCCGCGCCACGCGTCTACATCGAACGGGATGCCCGAGTCACGCAGGAAAGCGCCCCCGGTTATTGGTATTACTGCCGCGAATCGAACACCTACTACCCCTATGTCAAGGAATGCGGCCAGCCGTGGGAGCGCGTGCCCGCGCAGCCGCGGAACCCTTGAGCCATGATGAGCCGCCACCGCCTGGTGCTCGCAGCTTGCTTGCTCTTGCTCGGCGGCTGCGTGACATTCCCCAGTGGTCCAAGCGTCATGGCACTGCCTGGTAGTCACCTGAGCTTCGATCAGTTCCGCGCCGATGACCAAGCCTGTCGCTCGTTCGCTTCGCAAAGTATCGGCGGTCAGGATGCGCAGCAAGCCGCGATCGACAGCGGTGTAACCAGTGCGGTGGTCGGCACGGCAATCGGCGCGCTCGCCGGCGCGGCCATCAACGGAAGTCGCGGTGCCGGAGTCGGCGCCGGAACCGGGCTGCTGTTCGGCTCCGCAGTCGGCGCCAGCGCAGCCGGCACGTCCGGGCGCGCGCTGCAGCAACGCTACGATACAGGCTATATCCAGTGCATGTATGCGAAGGGCCATAAAGTCCCGGTTGCGGGTCAATTCACATCTTCACCACGTCGATCGACTCCGCCACCCGGGACATACGCCCCACCGCCGCCACCGGGCACGTACGCTCCACCGCCGCCTTCCGGGACATACGCCCCGCCGCCCGCACCGGGTACTTACGCCGCTCCCCCGCCGCTGGGGGCCCAGGCGCCACTAATCTCGCCAAGTCGCTGATTCGACGTGAATCGATCTCGCCGGCTCGCGGACGTGCGAGCGCGCAAGCTTGACACTGGGCGCGCCTGGGCTTATTGAGTAATAAACGAATCATCCTCGAGCCACCGGGCAAAGCGTGCGCAACGCACGCATTCGCACCGAACAAGCGGAAAGCACAATGGCGATGCGAGCGACCACGGTCGTACTGCTGCTGTTCGGTCTTTGCATCGGCAGCGGCAGCATGGCACTCGGTGCCTATCTGGCATCCGGCAACAATGGCTGGCATTCCGCGTTGTGGTTTTCCGTGGTCGGATTGGTCGCAGCGCCTTTGAGCACCACGTCGTGGAGTTCCCGGCGCAGCAAGCGCAGAACAGTCATGGCCGGCATCGCGCTCGTGCTGGGCATCGCGGCGAATATGGGCCTCCTGCTCGACATCAGCAGCGAGAGTTCGCAGATCACGCTGGCCTGGTCTCAGGTTCCGCTCGCCGTTGCGGCCTGGCTGGTGCTCTGGCTGTCATGGCAGGCAGCCGCACTGCTGCGGCTGATCATGTTCGAGCCGCACACGACCAGACGGCGGCTATCCAGGGGCCACCGGGAGGACAATCACTGACCAGCCGCGGACTTGCGGCTAGTCGCGGCGCACGAGCTCCGCGGCAGGCGACCACACCTTCGGATGGCAGCGCTGGTATTGCGGCGCGAAGTAAGTCTCGTCACCAAGCTCGATGGCGGCATGCCAGGCCCAGCGCGGATCGAACAGAAAGGCGCGCGCGATGGCAACGTAATCGGCTCGACCTGCGGCGAGAATCGCTTCGGCTTGCCGCGCCCGCGCAATCAGCCCGACCGCCCCGGTTGTGATCGCCGTGGCGCGCCTGACCGCGTCTGCGAACGGCACCTGATATCCCGGTCCGGTCGGAACCTTGGCCTCAGGCACGACTCCGCCTCCGGAAATCGTGACGAAATCGCAACCGCGAGCCTTCAACTCGCGCGCGTACACGACTGCGTCGTCCGGGCACCACCCGCCCGGCGCGTAGTGCGAGCCAGGAATACGCGCGCCGAGTGCACGCTCGCGCGGCCAGATTTCGCGCACGGCTTCGAACACTTGCAATGGAAAGCGCATGCGGTTGGCGAGACTGCCGCCGAAGGCGTCGTCGCGACGATTCGCCAGCGGCGAGAGGAACTCGTCCAGCAGGTAGCCGTGCGCGGAGTGAATCTCGATCAGATCGAAACCCACACGCAACGCACGCCGCGCGGAAGCCACGAAGGCGTCTCGAATCGCCGCCATGCCGGCTTCATCCAGCGCCTTGGGCGTATGCCAGCCGGGCGCGTATGCGAGAGCGGACGGTGCGACCGTCTCCCACGCGCCGTCATCGCTTCGCAGTGATCCGCGCCCTTCCCAAGGCCGCTGCGACGAACCCTTACGCCCGGCGTGCGCGAGTTGGATACCGAGCTTTATCGGGGAGGCCGAACGGCACGCCGCGACGATGCGGCTCAACGCCGCCTCGTTGTCGTCGCACCACAGGCCGGCGCAACCCGGCGAGATGCGACCCTGCGCGCTCACGTGCGTAGCCTCGAACGTGAGCAGCCCCGCACCCGACAGTGACAATCCCATGAGATGCTGAAGGTGCCAGTCGTTGCAGGTACCATCGCGCGCGCTGTACTGGCACATCGGCGATATCGTCACGCGGTTGGCGATCTCGATGCCGCCAAGCGCGAGCGGTGAAAATAGCAAGCTCATTCGCGGTCCTCGCAGCGACCCGCCTGCCGGCACCCGCCCGCAGCGCGCCTATGTCTTCGGCATCGCATCGAAGTAGCCAATGAAACGCCACCAGAGATAGTTCAGCGGCAGCAGCACCAGAATGCTTGGCAGCGCGACCAACAAAGTATAGCGAGCGGCCGCGCGAAAGCCTATGCCGGCCAACTGCATCCCGACCACCAGCGGCGGCACGGCATAGGGGAGCACGATATTGGAGAATCCGAGTGCCGCCGTCATGATGGCGGCCTCGAGCGACCAGCCGCTGGCCCCAGCGATCTGCTCCGCGAGCGGGGCCATCACCCCGGGCTGAGCGGGGTTGGTCGTCGCCATGCAGGCAATCGTCGCCGCGATGGCAAGCAGCATGAAATTGCGAAAATCCTCGCCCGCCTCAAGCGCGAGCGCCGGCAGCACCAACGCACCCAGCGCATTGCTGGTGCCGGTCTGGGTCACCACCGCACCGAGGCCCAGTACCGCGCCAATATAAAAATACGGGCCGTACTTGATATTGTCGTTGAACGCGCTCAGCGGCATGACGCCCACGCGAGGCAGCATGACCGCAAGCCCCGCCGCCAGCGCGATCCAGCCGGGACGGATACCGTGCATGGCGTCGCTTGCCCACAGCGCCAGCGCCGCGAGCAGGATGATCGACAAGCGCTTCTCCGCTGCGCTCATGGGCACGCCCCGGGCGAGGGCGACTGTGCGCTCGATGCGTGCGGGAAAAATCCAGCACGCGGCGGCGACAATCAACGGTATCTTGGCAAAGCCGAGCACGGGAAACTGGACCCAGAGATACTGACCGTATTCGAGATGAATGCCGAACACGGCCTCGGCGGCACCGGCCAGCGCGAGGTTCGGCGCGCTCGCCGGCAGCACGCTTGTGCCGATCTGGAAGGTCGCCGAAATCGCGGCGAGGACGAGCCCGGTGTGACCGGGGCTGCCGACCGGGAAGCCGACGTGGCGCGCCAATCCGGAGATGATCGGAACGAGCAGTAGCACGCGCCCGAGTGTAGCCGGCATGACGAAGCACAGCGCCGTCCCCACCGCCACGGTCGCGCCGACGAGCAACGGATACGAGCGGGTAAAGCGGCCAAGCAGCGCGAGTGCGAAACGCTCGCCGAGTCCGGTGGCGCGCACGGCCTCGGCGATGAAGAGCCCGCCCAGAACCAGCCACAACGTCCCCGAGGTGAAACCCGAGAAAACGACGCTGGCCGGTGCGACTTCGGTCAGCACGGCGAGCAGCAGAAAGATGAGGCCCGTGATGTGCTCGGGCAGCCCCTGAGTGGCCCACATGCCGACGGCAAACACGACCAGACCTGTCGTGCGCATGACCACGGCGGCAACGCCTGGGGGCGGTGGCGCGAAGAAGATCACCACCGCAACGAGCACGATCACGGCCTTGAGCGCAGTACGCATGCAAATTCCCGCCTAGCGATCTCCGGCGGATTTGGTCTGATCGATCGGCAGGTAGCCCGTCTTGCGGAACAACGCCTGCGACTCGGGTAGGCGCAGGTGTGCAATGAAAGCGCGTGCGAGCTCCGCATTGGCCGACGTGCGAACGACCGCGGCTGCATACGCGATGCCTTCTGTGCGAGGCTCTGTAATCGGCCCCAGCAACGCAATGCCCGGCACGGATGCGAGCTCGCTCATCGCGCCTACACCCACATCCGCCCTGCCGGCCGCGACGCGGGTGCCGACCTCGTGCGCATCGACGACAAAACGCGTCCTCTCCCGCAGCTGCTCCGTGAGCCCGAGTCTCTCGAACAACTGCGCCGCCTGAGCGCCGCCCGGAACGCCGAGGCTTGCATCCGGCACCACCAGAACGTGCGCCCGCTGCAGTACGGCAGCGAGCGCGATCGGATCGCGAATGTCAGGCACGGCCTCGCCCGCGGGCAGCGCGAGCGCGAGGGCGCTGCGCACGAGCGGCACACGGCTGCCCTCGATGCCGCGCCCGAGGCGTATCAGCGCATCGATGCCGTGCGCCGTGCCGATGACGACATCTGCACGCTCGCCGGTCGCGATACGCTTGTGCACAGCCGCCACGGATGCAAATACGAACTCGATCCGGTGCCGGCCTGCGCGCGCGAACTGCCGCGCCGATTCCACGACCGGCGTGCGCAAGGCGCTCGGACACAGTACGCGAACCTCCGCCGCCAGCGCCGCCGGGCACCCTGCCAGTGTCCCAACGGCCAGCGCCAGCGCGGCCGCGCGAAATCGCGCGCGGACCGCGTTCGCCCGCATGCAGAAGATCGGGCTTGAGCCCGGGCAACGGTGCCGCAAAGAAAACGTGGTCCCCTCCCGACGTGACCAATCAATGGATATCGGGCTCGGGCGTGGGCGCAACACCTTCGAGGAAGTCGAAGTCGCAGCCCTTGTCGGCTTGCGTGACATGACGCGCGTACAGGGCGCCGAATCCGCGCTGGAAGCGAGGCGCCGGAGACTGCCAGCTAGCGCGCCTGCGTGCGAGCTCGGCACCGGAGACGTGCAGCTCGAGCCTGCGCGCTGCAACGTCGAGCTCGACCAGGTCGCCGTCGCGCACGAACGCGAGCGCCCCCCCCACGTACGATTCGGGCGCGACATGCAGGACGCAGGCGCCGTACGACGTGCCGCTCATGCGCGCGTCCGAGATGCGTACCATGTCGCGCACACCTTTACGCAGCAGTTTCTTCGGAATCGGCAACTGGCCCCACTCCGGCATGCCGGCGCCCAAGGGGCCGGCATTCTGCAGCACAACCACCGAGCTCTCGTCGATGGCGAGCGCTTCATCGTCGATGCGGCTCGCCATGTCGTCGTAGTTGCGGAACACGACCGCTGGTCCGATGTGGCGCAGCAACCGCGGTTCCGCCGCGGTAGGCTTGATCACCGCGCCGTCCGGGGCGAGATTGCCGCGCAGCACGGCCAGGCCGCCGCTCGGGCTCAATGCCGCCGCGCGCGTACGAATGACATCGGGCTTGTAAATGCGTGCGCCGGCGATATTCTCGCCCAGCGTGCATCCATTCACGGTCCTGCAATCGAGAGCGAGCGCATCGGCCACTTGCGCCAGCAGCGCGCGCAATCCGCCGGCATAGTAGAAATCCTCCATCAGATGCACACCGGCCGGACGGATATTAGCGAGCACGGGTGTCGTGCGCGACAGCTCGTCGAAGCGCTCCAGACGCAGCGCGATGCCGGCACGCCCCGCCATCGCGATCAGGTGGATGAGCGCATTGGTCGATCCGGACAGCGCATGAATCGTGACGATGGCATTGTCGAAGGCCGCAGCCGTTAACAGATCGCGCGGCTTTATGTCCTCCCACACCATGTCGACGATGCGACGCCCGCTCGCGGCGGCCATGCGACCGTGATTGGCATCGGCCGCAGGAATCGAAGCCGCCCCCGGGAGCGTGAGACCCAGTGTCTCCGCCACCGAGGTCATCGTCGATGCCGTACCCATCACCATGCAATGACCGGGCGAGCGCGCGATGCCTTCCTCCACCTCCTTCCAATCGCGTTCGCTGATGGTGCCCGCGCGCAGCTCCGCCCAGTACTTCCACGAATCGGTGCCGGAACCGAGAAACTCGCCGTGCCAGTTGCCGCGCAGCATCGGGCCTGCCGGAAGGAAAATCGCCGGCAGGTTCGCGCTGGTGGCGCCCATGATAAGCGCCGGCGTGGTCTTGTCGCAGCCGCCCATGAGGACTGCGCCGTCCACCGGATACGACCGGAGCAGCTCCTCGGCATCCATCGCCAGGAGGTTCCGGTACATCATGGTGGTGGGCTTCTGGAAAGGCTCGGCCAGGGTGATCGCCGGCAACTCCAGCGGGAATCCACCCGCCTGCCACACACCGCGCTTGACCTCCTCCACGCGCTGCTTGAAGTGGTAGTGGCAGGGGTTGATGTCGCTCCAGGTATTGATGATGCCTATGACGGGCTTGCCTGCGAAGTCCTCACGCGCGAAGCCCATCTGCAGCGTGCGCGAGCGGTGGCCGAACGAGCGCAGGTCGTGCACGCCGTACCAGCGGTGGCTGCGCAGCTCTTCGGGGCGTTTGCGTTGGACGGCCATGAGCAGGGACCTTTCTCGATACGGGGAGACGCAGCGTCGCGTGCGGTAAGTCCGCAGGGTGCGCCGATTGTGCCAAATACGGATGCACTTGGACACATGCGGCGGCAGAGCTGGCTGATCCGAGACGGCGAGGTCCGGTGGCAGATGTGTCTGCCTGAAGGCAGTCTCGAGCGTGGCACGACGGCAGCGTCGTGGGTTAGACTTCGCTCACAACAATCTGCCGAGAGGCCGCCATGTCCGCCGTAGCGCAAAGCCAGCCGCTGTCGCACAACATCAACCCGCTGTCTCGCCTGGACCTGCCCGGTGCGGGTCAAGTGTATGTTGCCGGGCGGTACGCCTACGTTGGTCACATCACCAACAAGGAAAGGCTCGGCACCTCGATCCTCGACATCTCCGATCCGCGCAAGCCGAAGCTCGTGAGCCAGGTCTTCCTCGACGACCCCGATTCGCACAGTCACAAAGCGCGCGTGATCGGTGACGTCATGATCGTCAACCACGAGCGCAATTCCACGAGCATAGGGCGTAAGGCCGACGAGCTGCCGAAGTTGCGCCAGGATCTGCAAGCCGAATTCGGGCGCGCCCCGACCCACGCCGAGCTCGCCGCAAGGCTCGGTGTCGCCGAATCGGACATTCCGGCGGTGGAGGCGGCCGAGAAGCAGCCGTATCGGCTGGGCGGCTTTCGCGTCTACGACGTTTCGGACCGCACCAAGCCGAAACAGATCGTGCATCACAAAACCCATGGTATCGGCGTGCATCGCTTCGATATGGACGCCGACTACGCCTACATCTCGACCGAGATGCCAGGCTACATCGGCAACATCCTGGTCACCTACGATATCCGCGATCCCGCCAAGCCGCAGGAAGTGTCGCGCTGGTGGCTTCCCGGGCAACATATCGAAGGCGCAGAGAAGCCGACCTGGCCAGGGCGCCAGCACCGGCTGCACCATGCGCTTCGCTTCGGCGACGAGCTGTGGGCGGGCGTATGGCACGGGGGTGTGCGCATCATCGACGTGAAGGACATCCGCAGGCCCAGGACCGTGGGCGCGTACAACTACCACCCGCCGTTTCCCGAGCCGTCGCACACTTTTATGCCCGTACCCTTCCCGGTCAAGAGCCGGAAGATCGCGCTCGCCATCGATGAGGAGGACCATGCACATAGCGCGCAGGAGATGGCGCGCCGGCGCGGGCGCCCGCACGGCTGCCTGTGGGTGCTCGATGTCACCGACTACGCCAACATTCAGCCGCTTGCGATCTACGAGGTGAGCGAGCTCGACTCGCCCTGGAGCCGTGCCACGCCCGGACGCTTCGGCGCCCACCAGTTCCAGGAGCACATGAAGGACACACTGGTGTATTGCGCGTGGTTCGCTGGCGGTTTGCGCGTGGTCGACGTGGCTGACCCGACCGCACCCGAGGAAATCGGCTATTACGTGCCGGAACCGGCGCGCGGGCGCGCGGCGCCTCAGACTAACGACTGCGACATCGACGATCGCGGACTCATCTACATCGTCGATCGCTACTGCGGATTCGAGATTCTCGAGCTGCGCAGACGTTAGGACCCGCGGGCTCGATCGCCAGATCGAAAACAGCGAGGAGCGACCTATGTCACTTGCATCGTGCGCGACAATCGGCGCGGCATTTGCGTGCCTCACCTGCATCAATGCCGTGGCACAAGACTACCCCAGCAAACCGGTTCGCATCCTGGTCGGATTCGCGCCCGGCGGAGGCACCGATATCATGGCGCGTGCGGTCGGCGCCGCAATTTCGGAAACGCTCAGGCAGCAGTTCGTGGTCGAGAACCGCCCGGGCGCGAACGGCAACATCGCGGCCAAGATTGCCGCCGATTCCGCGCCGGACGGCTACACGGTCCTGTTCATGTCGGTGGCGCACATCATGAGCAAGCCGGTCTACAACAATCTCGGCTACGACATCGAGCGCGACCTCGCGCCGATCACCGTCGTGTCGAACGTGCCAAACGTGCTGTGCGTACATCCGTCGCTGCCGGTGAAGACCGTGAAAGACGTCATCGCGCTGGCGAAGTCACGCCCGGGCGAGCTGACCTATGGAACTTCCGGCATTGCCAGCCCGGAGCATTTCGCCGGCGAAATGTTCAAGATAATGACCGGCACCAATCTGCTGATGGTTCCCTACAAGGGCGGCGGCCCGCTCGCCATTGCATTGGTCGGCGGCGAGATCGCCGCAGCCTTCAACACCATGCCTCCCATCATTCCGCACGTGCGTGCCGGGCGCGCCAAAGCGATCGCGGTCACGATGGACAAGCGCGCCGCGGTTTTGCCCGACGTGCCGACCATCGCCGAAACCGTGCCGGGCTACTCGGTAAGCACCTGGTACGGCGCGATGGTGCCCGTTAAGACCCCGCACGCGATCGTGCTCAAGCTCAATCAGGCAATGCTGCAAGCTTTGGCCTCGCCGCAGGTCAAGGAGCGTCTGACCTCGCTCGGCGCCGAGATCGTGGCAAGCAGCCCGGAGCAGACGGCGGCGTTCTTCAAGACCGAGCTCGCCAAGTACACCAAGGTTGCAAAGACGGCGCACATCCGCGGCGATTAAGAGTCGTTCGCGGCTGTCGGCCGTACTGCCCGTTCATTCCCCTCGCCGGCTGCGATACCGCTTCGTCGGCAGTGCGTGAAGGTGCCGAGTTGCTATGCGAGCGAGAGAAAACGCGCTGCGTTCGAATACATGAGCTGCGGTAACAACTCCGGCCTGATTGGTAGCGCACGAAACCACTCGGCATAGCGCTGCACGCCGATGAAGGGATATGAGCTCGCGTACAGAAAGCGTTCGGCAAGAAAGCCGTTGGCGGCGCGAACGTAATCCTCCATGCCGGGCATGTTGCACAGGTACTGGTCGGGCGACAGGTAGACATTCGGGCGTCGAAACGCCACGTGCAGGATCTCGCTCACCCAGGGCCAGGCGCCGTGGGTGATTGCAATCCTCAGTTGCGGAAAATCGGCCGCGACCCGATCGACGTGTACCGGGTTCGTATAGGACAGATCGGGCCCGGCGCTGCCGCCCGCCATGATCGTAACCGGGATGTCCTTATCCTCGCAGTAGGCGTAGATCGGGTACAGGCGCCGGTCATCGGTGTGAAGCGGCTGCGGGTAAGAGCCCGGCTCCAGATTGATGCCTTTCAGGCCGAGGGCGATCGCCTCGTCGATCTGCGCGATCGCGCGCTTGCGCTCGCTCGGGTCTAACGATCCGACGCCCACGAAGCGCCTAGGCCAGGTGCGCACGATCTCGGCCACGTCGCTGTTGCTGACCGAGCCGTAGAGTCCCGAGTATCGACCCATGACAACGCCGCAAGTCACGCCCGCCTCATCCATCTCCGCGAGCAGCATGTCCATCGACTTGGCCTGCGCGGAGGCCGCGGGCTGCATGCCGTGGTTGCGCGTGATGCCGTCGCGCCGCTCGGCCTTGGCGTACATCACCATGTCGAGGAAGCCCTTGACCGGTGGGCGCAGGCGAAAATCGATCACGCTCATGGCAGCCCCTTCCCAGCCGATCGCCACAGCTCGGCAATCACCGACAAGTCGCGTGCGCCTTCGCCCCGCAACTGCAACAGCCGGTAGAGTTCCTGCGCGCTGGCGAGTATCGGCACGGAGGATACGGTGCTCGCAGCCAGCCCCTGAAGCATCACCATGTCGTCACAGACATGCTCGACGGTTACGCGCGCAGGTTCGTACTCGCCCGCCACGAGGCGCGGTCCGAACGACTCCAGCGCTTTGCTCGGCGCGCCCTGGTTCAACGCCTCGAACAAGCGTTGCAAGTCGAGCCCCGAACGCGCGCCCAGCATGAACGCTTCGTTTACCAACGCGACCGTTGCGTAGCTCAGCACGTTGCTGATCAGCTTGGCCGTGTGGCCGTGACCGAGCGGGCCGACATGAACGAAGGTATCGCCGAGCGCTTTCAGAACCGGCATTGCCCGCTCGATGTGACGCGGCTCGCCGCCCAGGAAGAACGCGAGCTTGCCCTGCTTGGCGCCGGCCACGCCGCGCGTCATGCCAGCATCCACAAGAGCGATATCACGCTCAGCGAGCTGCGCACCCAGTCGTCGCGTGCTTGCGGGATCACTCGTCGTGCAGTCCAGCACCAGCGTGCCCGCACTCGCTGCGGCAAGGACCCCGTCGGCGCCGGCGACGATCGCTTCCACTTCAGTCGACGTCGGCAGGCTCAGGACGATGATCTCGCAACCGGCGATGGTTTCGGCGACCCCGGCACAGACTCGAGCGCCGCGCTGGGCAAGCCGCGCGGCCGCTTCCGCCCGCCGGTGACGCAGGATCGAGACTTCGAGCCCGTGCTGCAACAAGTTGGCCGCCATGGGCTCGCCCATGGCGCCGATACCGATGAATGCAACCCGCATCAATCTTCTCCCTACAGTTGAACTCCGCTCGCGCGTTCCCAATAACGCGCGACCTCGGCCTGGTCACGCTCCGCGCCGAGCGCGGCACCGGCTGCCTGCCACAGCTCCAGTACCTTGTCCGCGAGCGGTGCAGGCGCGCCGATCTGCCGCGCCGTATCGAGCGCGATTCTCAGGTCCTTGGCGATGAACCCGATCGGCATGCCAGTAGCAAACTTCCGCGTCAGAATCTGCGGAACGATCTTCTTGTCGAGCGGATGATTGCGCCCGATGCACATCGCCCGCATGGTCTCGACCATAAGCGCGGTATCGATGCCGGCCTTCGCACCTATGGTCAGGCCTTCGACGACGTTGATCAAGGCGCAGGCGTTGATATAGTTGTTGATCGCCTTTAGTGCGTGACCACTGCCGAGCACGCCGCAGCGGTAGACCTTGCGCCCCAGTGCAGCGAACACAGGCACTAGTTCGTCCAACGACTCGATATCACCCGCGGCCATGATATCGAGCGAAGCGTCGATGGCGAATGGCACCCCGCCCATGACCGGAGCATCGACCAAGCGGATGCCGCGCGCCGCCAATTCCGCACCTAAAGCGCGTGTCGCTGTCGGATCCGAGGTGCCCATGTCGGCCACGATGGCGTGCGGACGCAGGCCCGCTGCAACACAGTCGCCGCCATCGCCAAGCACCGCGTGCCGCACGTCGTGGTGATCGGGGAGCATCATGAGTACGCATTGCACTTGAGCAGCGAGATCGGCGGCCGAGCTCGCCGCCGTCACCCCGTGCTGCGCGGCAAACTCGCGCGCCCGCTCCGTGCGGGCATCGTGCACAATCAGCTCGAATCTGGCGCGTGCCAGATTGGCCGCCATCGGCCAGCCCATGTTGCCGATGCCCACGAAACCGATGCGCTCGATCGCCATTCTTCATCCTCGCTGCCGCGCAAAGCTCAGCGGCGCAAGTCGCGATGCGCGTGCCGCGATGTGGCCAGGCCGGGCGCGGGCTCAACCCGCGATAGGCTCTTCGCCCCTCACCCGAATGCGGTACAGCGTACGATCGCTCCCGTGTGAGAGCATGCGATGCAAGGTGCAGCGGTTGTCCCAGATGAGCAGATCGCCCTTGCGCCAGCGGTGAGCATAGACGAATCGCGGCTGCGTGGCGAACGCTTCGAGCTGCTCGATCAGCTTGCGACTGTCCTCCTCGCGCAGCCCCGCGGCGCGCACCACGACCTCCTTGGCGAGATAGAGCGCACGCTTGCCGGTTTCCGGATGAATGCGCACCAGCGGATGCTCGGTGCCCCGGCGCTGGGCAGTGTTCGCCTCCACCCCCGCATGCGGTTCGGGGCTGAGCGCGACGTGCAGGCCGCGCAGTTTCTGCACCAGTAGCTGCTTCTCCGGTGCAAGCGCGCTGAACACCGCGTACATGTTGACGAATTCAATGCTACCGGTGTCCGCCCCGTTCACCGCGTAGAGCAGTGTCGCCGCCGGCGGAGTCGCATCGTGCGAACGATCCGAGTGCCAGTACGAAGGTTCCGGTCGCGCGTGCCCGGCAGTGCGGGTCGAATCCACGAGCACACCCACTTGCGGCAAGCCGGGCAGTGCGTGCTCGTCGCTCGGCGTGGGCTCGGCCTCGCCGAAGCGCGCCGCGAAGCGCGCGAGCAGGCGCGCATCGAGTGCCTGTTCGCGCAAGTAGATGACGCCGTAGCGATGGAAGATCTCGACGATGCGTGCGAAGCACGCGTCCGAGAGCGGCGCGCACAGATCCACGCCTCGCACCTCGGCGCCGAGATCCGGCGTCATCGCGACCACCGACACGTCGGCGGCCAAGCATACCTTGCCCTGCGCCATGAAAGCCTCCGTAGGAAGGGCCGCACTGCGAAAACCGTACCCCGGCGCAGATCTCGCTCGGGCTACGGCGAACGCGCCGCCGCTCTAACCGGAGACGTCGGGCTTCAGGCCCGCTTGTTCCACGCCATAGGCACCGCAGGCTTCGTCCTCGTCGCCACTGGCGCCGCTGATGCCGACCGCACCCAGGACCGCGCCACGGGCGTCTCGAATCAGCACACCCCCCTGCTGCGGCAAGAACCTGCCCGCAGAAGTTGCCGCAAGGGTTAGAAAGAAATTCGGATTCTGTTTGGCCCGATTGGCGAGCGCACGGCTCGAACAGCCCATGGCAACGGCGCCCCAAGCCTTGCCCTGGCCGATCTCGACTCGGAACATGCTGGCGCCGTCCTCGCGCTTGACGGCCTTGATGTAGCCCGAATCATCGACAACGACCACCGCGAGCGGGGGCAGCTGCATCTGGCGAGCTTTTGCCAGCGCCTGGTCGATCACGACCTCGGCCTGCTTCAGTGTGAGTAGCGACATGGTCCCTCCTGTCGTGCTACGAGGGGATATATTTCTTTTAGTGAAAAGACTCGCGCAGGCTCGCGCGAGCTAGGCTTTGCTGCGATTGACTATACGGCCCGCCGCGCGACGATGTCAATCGTGCGCGTCCCGTGTTCTCAGGAACTCCGTCACAGTTGCCCGGGTGCGCTCGGGCCCGCGATAATTGGTTCCCCGCGACCTCTTCGATCGATTTCCGCCATGAGCAAGCGTCGTACCGATGCGCCCACGCCGTTCGTTCATCAGGAGATGTTCCCGCTCGCTTCCGACGCGACGCGCTACCGCAAGCTCGACCTGGGCGGCATCGACGTGCTCGAAGCGGCCGGGTGGCGCTTCCTGCGGGTCGAGGCCGAAACGCTGCGCGCGCTCACTCGCGAAGCGCTGCGAGATGTCTCGCATCTGTTCCGTGCCAGTCACTTGCAGCAACTGCGCAACATCCTGGATGACCCGGAAGCATCGGCCAATGATCGCTTCGTCGCCCTGGATCTGCTAAAAAATGCCGTGATCGCATCCGGCTTTGTGCTGCCTTCGTGTCAGGATACGGGCACAGCCATCGTCAAGGCGAAGAAGGGCGACCTGGTTCTGGTCGACGGCGACGATCGGGCGGCTATCTCGCATGGCGTGCACGACGCCTTTGTCGGCCTGAATCTGCGCTATTCGCAGATGGCGCCGCGCACGACCTGGGAGGAAACCAACACCGGCAACAATCTGCCGGCGGAAATCAAGCTCGAAGCCGTCTCGGGCGACGAGTACAAGTTCCTGTTCATCACCAAAGGCGGCGGCTCGGCCAACAAGAGCCTGCTCTACCAGGAGACGCGGGCCTTGCTCGCACCGGATACGCTGCTCAACTGGCTGGACGAGAAGCTGCGCGGCTTGGGCACGGCCGCGTGTCCGCCCTACCATTTGGCGATCGTGCTCGGCGGCACCTCGGCGGAGCTTGCGCTCGATACCGCCAAGCTTGCCTCGACGCGCTACCTTGATACCCTGCCGGCCGAAGGCAACGCCCGCGGCCACGCGATCCGCGACCGCGAGCTCGAGAGCCGCGTGCTCACGCTTACACAAGGCTTCGGCATCGGTGCGCAGTTCGGCGGCAAGTACTTCTGCCACGATGTACGCGTCATACGCCTGCCGCGCCACGGCGCTTCGTTGCCGGTGGCGATTGCCGTATCGTGCTCGGCTGATCGCCAGGCGCTCGCCAAGATCTGCTCCGAGGGCGTGTTCCTGGAAGAGCTCGAACGCGATCCGGCGCGCTTTCTGCCGGAAGTTCAAACCGGAGCGCTGAGCGCCGAGGTGGTGCGCATCGACCTCAACCGGCCGATGCGCGATATCCGCAATCAGCTCTCCGGCTGCGCGGTCAAGACGCGTGTCATGCTGACCGGGCCGATGGTGGTTGCACGCGACATCGCGCACGCCAAGATCAAGGACGAGCTCGATGCCGGGCGCGGCCTGCCGGGGTACCTGAAGGATCACTGCGTCTACTATGCCGGCCCGGCCAAGACCCCGGAAGGATATGCGTCCGGATCGTTCGGACCCACCACGGCCGGGCGCATGGACAGCTACGTCGAGCAGTTCCAGGCGAGCGGCGGCAGCTTTGTCATGCTGGCGAAGGGCAACCGCTCCAAGGCGGTCACCGAAGCCTGCCGCAAGTACGGCGGGTTCTACCTCGGGTCGATCGGCGGCCCCGCGGCACGGCTCGCCAAGGACTGCATCCGCAAAGTGGAAGTACTCGAGTACCCGGAGCTTG
The DNA here is from genome assembly GCA_011525945.1 of Burkholderiaceae bacterium. GTDB lineage: Bacteria > Pseudomonadota > Gammaproteobacteria > Burkholderiales > WYBJ01 > WYBJ01. The sequence continues at coordinate 17,567 of WYBJ01000203.1, forward strand.
GCATGGAGGCAGTCTGGCGGATCGAAGTCGAGGATTTCCCCGCCTTTGTCGTCGTCGACGACAAGGGCAATGATTTTTTTGAATCGGTCACGAAGCCGGTGACGGTGATGAAGCGTGATAAGTGAGAGTGCAGGTCCGAAGAGGCGACGCTGAATCAGCGAACAGCCCCGTCACCCCCTATGCCGCACCCAGCATCGCCGCTGGCGCCTCGATGTAAGCGTGATCTTTCGACCTTGGCCAGCCCTCGCCATTGCCTCACCCCTTCGGGATGAAGCGCAGCGCAACGCCATTATTGCAGTAGCGCAGTCCCGTCGGCGGCGGGCCGTCGTCGAACAGATGGCCATGGTGGCCGCCGCAACGCGCGCAGTGATATTCGGTTCGCGGTAAGATCAGCTTGAAATCGCGCCGGGTTCCGAACGCCTGCGGGATGGCGGTGAAGAAGCTCGGCCAGCCGGTGCCACTGTCATACTTCATGGCCGAGGTGAACAGCGGCGCGGAGCAGCCGGCGCAGACGAATACGCCCGGACGCTTCTCCTGGTTGAGCGGGCTGCTCCCCGGACGCTCGGTGCCTTCGTCGCGCAACACGTCGTACTGCTGTGGCGTGAGGATCTTCTTCCACTCGGCGTTGCCGCGTTGCAGCGGCTGCCTCGATAGCTCGACCACAGCGCCGGGTGCAAGAAGGTTTTTCCAGTCCTTCTGCAATTGAGCGATCGAGTCCATACCGGCGCCGGGTTGGGCCGCATTCGCCCGCAGCAGCGTTGTGGCTGCAGATGCGGCACCGATACCGACGAAACCAAGGAAAGTGCGACGGTTCATATCCGATTCCCTGCACTCAAAAGCGGCGCGGCCACGTGCGCCGATGCAAGGTCGACGCCCCGGTTGCTCGGTCGTGACGGTGCAGACAAGCTTACAGCATCTGGGCATTCACTTGACACGACCGGCGTAGCGCGCAAAGACTTGCAGCCAATTCCTTCGCTCGAAGCTTGTCCGGGAGCCATCATGTCGCAAGATCCATGCAATCAAACTATCGCCGATTCAGCGCGGCTGATCCGCGCTCGCAAGCTTTCGCCGCTCGAGCTCGCGGACGCCTATCTCACCCGCATCGAGACATTCCAGCCTCAGCTCGACGCCTTCATCACCGTCACTGCTGAGCTGGCGCGCAAGCAGGCCAGGCGGGCCGAGCGCGAGATCATGCGCGGCGAGCACCGCGGCCCGCTACATGGCATTCCGTTCGGCCTCAAGGACATCTACGATACCAAGGGCATACTCACTTCCGGCGGCTCCAAGGTCTGCGCCGATCGCATCCCGCGCGAGGACGCGACCTGCACGCGCAGGCTGTACGAAGCGGGCGCCGTACTACTCGGCAAGCTGCAAACGCACGAGTTCGCGCACGGCGGCCCGTCGTTCGACCTGCCGTGGCCGCCGGCGCGCAATCCGTGGAACCTGGCACATTTCACCGGCGGTTCCTCCAGCGGCTCGGGAGCTGCAGTGGCAGCACGCTTGGTTGCCGGCGCGCTCGGCACGGATACGGGCGGCTCGATCCGCGGTCCGGCCTCCTTCTGCGGCATCGTCGGTTTGATGTCGAGCGCGGGGCTTGTCAGCCGAACCGGCGTAATCCCCAATTCGTTCACTCTTGACCACTGCGGTCCCATGGCCCGAACCGTCGAGGATTGCGCCATCATGCTGCAGGCGATCGCCGGCTACGATGCGGCCGACGGCGGCAGCATCGCGGCGAAGATCCCGAACTACCGGAGCGGCCTCGGCAAGGGCATCAAGGGGCTCAAGATCGGCGTGCTGCGCCACGTCTGGGAACACGACGTGCGTCAGAGCGATGAAGTCGTTCGCGCGATGGACGCGGCGCTGGGTGTGCTCCGTAAGCTGGGGGCGAAGGTCGAGGACGTGCGCGTGCGGCCCGCGCTCGAGTACAGCGATGTCAAGGTAGTACTCGCCGAGACCGAGATCCACACCATCAACTATCCCGACCTTGCGACCCGACCGGGCGACTTTGGTGAAGACTTCCTCGTGCGTGCGCTGCCGGCTTGCCTGTTCCAGTCCGGCGACTACGTCGCCGCGAGCCGCGAGCAGCGGCGCATGATCGACGAAGTCGTGCCGCTGTGGCGGCGCTACGACGCGCTGCTGAGTATCGTGTTCGGGCCGGCGCCGCGGCTGGACGCGTACGACTCCCTCAATTTCTGGGCCAGGCCGAACGCCAATCCGATGGCGAACGTGCTGGGCTGTCCGTCGCTGGCGCTGTGCAACGGCTTCAGTGCGAGCGGCCTGCCTCTTGGCATGCAGTTCATGGGCCGTCCGTTCGACGAAGCGACCGTATTGCGGATCGGGCACGCCTACGAGCAGGCGACCGAGTGGCATACGCACGTCCCGGAGCTCGCGGCAGGGACGCCGCAACCGCGGCTCATCGCGCGACGTCACGAGCCGCGTATCCCGGATACGCTCGAGCCGGGACAGGCCGACTTGGTGCGGGCACTGGTGAAGAAGGCGCGTCTGCCGCTCGATGAGCGACAAATGACGCTGGTGCTGGAAGCCGCGCCTTATGTTCTGGCGATGGCTGACCGAGTCCGGCGAATGCCCGAGCGCTCGGCCGAGCCCTGCAACGTGTTTCGCTTTCCGCCAGCGGCCAGCGCCTGAAGGCGACCGCCGTCCAAGCGACGATCGGCGCGCGCTCGTCTTTGCTCGTCAGCGCGCCCGGGTCGGAAGGCGGGAATCGACCGCTGCGTCGCGCAACGCGCGGATCTTGCCTCGTTGGCCCGACCAACGGCGTCTGCGTTCAACACGCCCAGCCCGCCCAAAAAACTATGCCCCCTTAAGCGGGCCCCATTCCGTGGGCGTAGACCTTGCTGTAGTCGCGCACGGGCGGCTTGTGGCGCGCGCGACTGGCAGCGAAGTCGAGCATACGCTCGATGCCGCGCAAAGCCTTGCGTCCGGCCTCGAGCTCGATCTCGATCTCATTGCTTCCCGTCTCGAGCACCTGAGCCAGGTTCTCGAGCCCGTTCATCGCCATCCACGGACAATGTGCGCAGCTCTTGCACGTCGCGCCATTGCCCGCCGTGGGCGCCTCGATGAAGCGCTTGCCGGGCGAGAGTTTGCGCATCTGGTGAATGATGCCGCCATCTGTGGCGACAATGAACTCTTCCGCGGTGAGCTCTCGGGTCGCGCGTATCAGTTGGCTGGTCGATCCGACCACGTGCGCAAGGCGCAGTACCGATTCGGGTGATTCGGGGTGCGCCAGGATCTTCGCCTGCGGATGATTTGCGATCAGAGCTTCCAGCTCGCTAGCCTTGAACTCGTCGTGCACCACGCACGCGCCTTGCCAGATCAGCATGTCGGCCCCGGTCTCACGCTGGATGTAGTTACCCAGGTGCCGATCCGGCGCCCATAGGATCTTCTCGCCGCGAGCATGCAACTCGCGCACGATGTCCAACCCGATGGCCGACGTCACAACCCAGTCGGCTCGGGCTTTCACCGCAACGCTGGTGTTGGCATAGACGACGACCGTACGATCGGGATGGGCATCGCAGAACGGGACGAACTCGTCAGCCGGGCAGGCAAGATCGAGCGAGCAGGTCGCCTCCAGGTCCGGCATGAGCACACGCTTTTCCGGATTGAGTATCTTGGCCGTATCGCCCATGAAGCGCACGCCGCAGATGACCAGGGTGGCAGAGCGTTGCTCGTGCCCGAAGCGTGCCATCTCCAGGGAATCGGCCACACATCCACCGGTCTCCTGGGCCAAATCCTGCAGGTCGGGATGAACGTAGAAGTGCGCAAGCAAGGTGGCATCCTGCTCGCGCAACAGCCGGCGCACACGCGCCTTGAGCTCCTGCCGCCTCGCGGCAGGCGGCTCGACGGGCGTTCGCGCCCATGCCTGCGCAACGGTGGCGTCGTGCCGGCAGAAGTCAACGTGGAATCGATCGGAAGTCACGGCCATGAGTCGTAGATGTGTGCGATAGCATGCAAGTCAAGCAGACTCGCCGCCATGATGCAAGTTCAGCGCGCGACGGACCCGCAACGCGGTGGCAGCGGCTTGCGCCGCAGCCGGCAATATACCTCCGTGCATGGCCGGTGGGTTCGTTCCCACCTCACGGATGATACGCAGGTACGCAACGGGATCAAAGACGCTAGCCCGGTTGAGATGCCACCGTGCGCGAATCTCGAGCTACGCCCCGGTGTCTGTTCCCGCATTCGTAGTGGGCGTATTGCCGAGTTTTCGGTAAATGCTTGACGCTCGATTCCCTCCATTACCGTGCGCACATCGGCCTAAATGCCGTTGCGCGCCGTGCAAGGAACAGCCGCCATGCGACGTTACGGAGCGCGCGTCGGAATACACGCATCACGAGGTTTTGCGCGCACGGATAAGCGAGCGGCCGCCGGACCCATACCCGTCCGGCGGCCGCGCGATGCCGCGCTCGCAAGCGTGCCACTCAAGCTCCCCGAATTCGTCGCCACGCTACCACGACGAAGCACGCTCACAGCTGCGCGGAGCGGCGCCCCCGGTTGCGCAGGCTCCCATGACCCGAAGGGCCCTCACCAGCTCCTGTGAGGGTTCCTCATCGGCTGCGCGTTGAAGGCAAGACCGGAGGCCGCAATGTACGCCAGGCAAGTCCCGTGCCGCTGCGCTTGGCTGGGCCATGAGCCTTGAGGGGTGGCCAAATTGCTCATTGCGCGCCACGCGTAGCGAGCAGCGGAGCGAAGCGTCGTCGACTTCTGTATAGCAACGCCGAAATACCGCCGCACGCGACACAACCGCCATAATGGCTACGCCTGCAGGCGCGGCTTGATAAGGGCGTCCCCCGCTATCACGCCGCGCCCCGCAGGCAACACGAACAGCGGATTGATGTCGAGCTCCGCAAGCTCCCCTTTCAGATCGACCGCCATGGCCGACATGCGGCAGAGCACATCGGCCAGCGCTTCGAGGTCGCCCCTCGGGCGGCCTCTCGCTCCGATAAGCAACGTGTAACCCTTGATCTGCCGGATCATCTCGTGCGCCACCGAAAGGGTAATCGGCGCAAGACGAAACGCCACGTCCTTCAGCACCTCGATAAAGATGCCGCCCAGACCAACCATGATCGCGGGCCCGAACAGGGGATCGTTGTTAATGCCAACGATAACCTCGACCGCATCCACCACCATTTCCTGCACCAGGATGCCTTCGATCGTCGCGTGCGGCGCATGTCCGCGTGCTGACGTGACGATCTCCTCGAAGGCGCGCTCGACTTCCCCTGCACTCGCAAGGCCGATGCGCACGCCGCCCGCCTCGGTCTTGTGCGCGATGTCAGGCGACTGCACCTTGAGCACGACCGGATAGCCTATGCGCTCGGCGATGTGTGCGGCTTCCTGCGCATCGCCCGCCATCATCTCCCTGGTCGTCGCTATGCCGTAGAGCCCGATGAGCTCCTTGGCACGGTACTCGGTGAGATCCGCACGCGCCGCTCGCAGGGTAGCGACCGCCTCGCTTGCGTGCAGCTCGAGTACGGGCTCAGCTCTGCGATTGTCGTGTCTGCGGCAAGCTTGCGCGTGCTGCGTCAGCGCGGCGAGCGCACGCACGCAGCGCAGCGGCGATCGGTAATGCGGTACGCCAGCCGCATCGAGTAGCGCATACGCCTCGCCCGCAACCTGATGGCGGGCGCTCCAGGCGAGCATGACGGGTTTGTCGGAGCGGGCTGCGACGTTCACCACCTCGCGCGCAACCTTGGTCGCAATCTCGCCTTGCAGCCCGGCATTGGCCATGACGACCGAGTCCACTTGCGGATCCTCGATAATGAGCCCGAGCGCCTTACGGCACAGATCGGTGTCATCGAAGATCGCGGCGGTGAGATCGATCGGGTTGCCGAGCGCGGCGAACGAAGGCACCAGCGGGCGCAGTTTCGCCACGGTGGCATCGCACAGCGGCTGCACGGCGAGCCCGCGGGCGATCGCCTCGTCGGTCATGAGTATCCCGGCACCGCCCGAAATCGTGATGATCGCAACACGATTGCCATGCGGGGTTTTTTCGCTCAGAAATGCGGGCACGTAGTCGATGATGTCCTGCATGTCCTCGACCTGCAGGATCCCGGTCTGCTCGAACGCCGCGCGATAGAGCGCCATTGCACCGCCCAGGTTGGCGGTATGCGAGGCGGCCGCACGTTGACCCTCTTCCGAGTTACCGACCTTCCACACCATGATCGGCTTCCGCGCCACGAGCGCTGCCTCGCCCAGCTCGCGCAGCCGGTGCGCGTCTTTCATGCCCTCGATGTACCCGGTGATGATGCGCGTGCCGGGATCGTCGACCATAAAGCGCATGAAATCGAGCGAGCTGATGCCGGACTCGTTACCAGTGGTCACGACATGGCGAAAGCCCACGCCGCCGTCCATCGCCGCAAGCGACATGAGCGAGAAGCCGAAGCCGCCGCTCTGGCTCACCATGCTGACGGGACCCGGCACGTAGTCGTAAATGAACGCCGAACCGAAACCCGCGTAGGTCTTGCTCGGCACGCTGATCAGCCCCTGGCAGTTGGGTCCGATGAGGCCGATGTCGTAGCGGCGCGCGATCGCGGCGAGTTCCTCCTGCATCGAGACGCCCGCCTCGCCTGCCTCCGAATAGCCGGAGCTGAACACGATCGCGAACCGAACGCCTGCCCGTCCGCACGCCTCCAGCATGCGGATCGCCAGCCTTGCATTCACCATGATGAGCGCTAAATCCGGCGTCTCGGGCAGCGCGTCGAGCGATGGATAACAGGCGCGGCCGAGCAGCTCCGGGTACTTCGGATTCACTGGATAGAGCATGCCGGGATAGCCACGCTTGATCAGAAGATCGAGCGGCTGGCCGCTGATGCTGCCGAACTCGGCGGAAGCGCCGACGATGGCGATCGAGCGCGGATTGAACAGGCACTCCAGGTCGGTTCGCATGCCTCAGAGTACACCGAGCGCGCGCTCGGCCCAGTTGGCGTAGGTGCCGGTGTCGATCATCTTGCGCCGAACCTCCCGGCGCAGAACGGAAAGCTCCTCGGCGCTCGGTGCTCGGGTTGCGGGTACAGGAGCATCGACGCCGAGATCGAACCCGGTGTTATCGCGGATCTCGTCCAGCGCATACGGGGGATGGATCGATTCGAGGCGCAGGCATCTTGCCGTCTGGTCGAACGCGAATGTGGCCTTGGGCGTAATCAACTTGGTCGGCCCGCCGAGGCGCACAACGTTCTGAGGCGAGCTACCGGCTGCCGAAATGAAGTCGACCCGCTCGACCAGAGACCGGCGCGTGTGCTCGGTGCGAAAGACGATGTTGCGCCGTGCCGCGTAATAGAGCATGCCGCCGCCGTAACCGCCGGGAAAGCGTACTGCGGGACGATCGGGGTCGGCACCGAGCTGATGCAGGTTGTAGTTGCCGTGGCGGTCGATTTGCACGCCACTGACAAAGAACAGCCCCAGTTCGCCGCGTTGCGCAAGGAAGTGAAACTGGCGCGAAGTCTGGAATGGGCGGAACACCGTATTGAGGATGATCAGCTCGGCACTGGGTGCATGCAGCTCCTTGGCGAGCAGCAGACCCGCTGCTGGCAAGTGCGAGAGCGCGCCGCAGGCCGAGACCTCGTTGTCGCGCACTTCGCGCGCCATGAGCACGACCAGCAGCTCGTCGTCGTTATAGTCCGGAGCATCGATCGGCTGCACGCGCGCCCTCGAGACGTCAACTGACATGATCGGCGCTACGCGCGTACTGCGGAACGAAGCGCGTGCAATACTCTTCGTGGCTATCGACGTCGAACACCACGCGCTGCAGGTACGCATTGAACTCGCTGTCGCTGCGTGCGGCCGCGACGTAGTCCGCCATCGCCGACTTGTCCGGTGCGTACCGGTTCGTCAAGCCGCCGGGATGCGCGCCGAACGGCGCATGCACGACGGCGTCGACGAGGATCGAGGGCAGGAACGTGCCGAGCGCTTCGCGCTCGTCGAGGCGATCGACCAACTCCTCGGCGGTGACGATGACGTACCTGGAGGCCTCGGCGAGAATCACGGCGTCCACCGGATAGCCGAACGACACGTTGCCCTGCCGGTCCGCCTTGTGCGCGTGGAATACGGCCACATCCGGTCGCATCGATTTGGCGACCACGGTGAGCTTGCCGTCGCCGAATGGGTCGGGCGCGACGACCATGTCGTCACGGCGCCGTAAGAGATCCGTGCCGACCAGTCCCAGCACCGGTACGTACGGTACCCCCATAGACCCAGCCTGGGCCTGTGAATAGAGCACCCCTCACGTGTTATCGAGCACGCGTATCCGGCCAGCGATGACGTGACGCGCGAAGTTCGGCCCCGTGCGGGCGAACTCGCCGAGCGTGACACTGCAGGTGTCGACCACGGCGACCGCGCCGGCGCCGACCAGGAAATCGATGTTGAGGTCGCCCCCAACGACGCCGATCACGCGCAAGCTTCGCACGCGCCGCCGCACCAGCTCGCGCAGGAAAGCCATCGGCGGGCGCTGCAGATTCGCGCTCATGACCAGCCGCGCACCGTCGCCGACGCGCCCGACGGCCTGCGCCAGGGATTGCACTTTACTGCGCATCGTTCAGCTCCTCGTCACGTGCGGACCTTGTTGGTGGGCGTGCCGACCCAGCCGGTTTGCGATATGTCGAAGGTGACATTGTCAGGGCCGCCGTAGCGTACTTCGACATTGCCCCCACCGTCCCTCGGGCGGCCGTGCGCGATACCGAGCGCGGCGTTGATGTCCTCGCGCGGCCTGGCGCCTGCTGCTTCGAGCTTGCGCTCAGTGTCCTCGAGGTTGTCGACCTGAAAGCCGATGTGGTGGATCCCGCTCCAGCCCTTGCCGCGCTCGGCACCGGCCACGACGTCGTTCTTGAAGCGCAATATGGCGAGATTGATGTGGCCGTCGGTCAGGTAGTAGCCTGAGGTACGCTCGCTATCGAGCTTTCTTACCTTGCTGAGGCCGAAGTTCTCGACGTAGAAGTTCGCGGTCGCTTCCTCGTCCTGCGTCTGAATCGCGATATGCCGGATCTGTGCCATGGCCGCCTCCGTGGATGAGCGAGGCTATCGTAGCGTATTGCGCAAGTGTCCGGCGCTCTGCGTCATGCCGACGCAGGCGCCGTGCACCAAAGGGGGGCTGCGCTTGTCACCGCCCTGCGCCATCACGCGAAACGAATCACGATACGCGCGCGCTGCGATTCTCAATCGACCTTTGCCCCCGATGCCTTCACCGCCGCGCCAAAGCGCGCGGTTTCCGTCTTCACCAGCGCTGCCGCAGCTTCCGGCGTACTGCCGCTGGTATCGAAGCCCTGGCCAGCGAAACGCTGCACCACCTCCGGCAGCTTGGCGATGCGCGAAAGCTCGCCGGCAAGCTTGTCGACGATCGCCTTGGGGGTGCCCGCAGGAACCACCACACCGATCCAATTGCCCATGACGAAATCCTTGTACCCCTGCTCGATATAGGTCGGCACGTCGGGCAGCAAGGGATGGCGCTTCTCGGTCATCATACCGATCGCGCGCAACTTGCCGGACTTGATGCCGGGCAGCACCAGGCCGATGTCGTTGCTGTGGAACTGGACCTGGCCGGAGAGCAGGTCGACCAGCGCCGGCCCGCCCCCTTTGTACGGAACGTGGGTCGCATCGAATCCGGCCGCGTGCTTGAGCATCTCCATCGACAGGTGACTGATCACGCCGACTCCGCCAGAGCTGTACGCGATCCTGTTGCTCTTCGCGTACTTCACCAGCTCCGGCACGCTCTTGACCGGAATGTTCGCGTTCACCACCGTGATGAGCGGCGATGAGCCGAGGATCGAAACGGCCAGGAGGTCGCGCTCGAGGCTGTATCCCAACTTCTGGTAGAGCGTCTGCCCGATCGCGTGCGCAGTGCTGATGCTGAGCATGGTGTAACCGTCGGGTGAGGAGCGCGCGACCAACTCCGCACCGGTATTGCCGCCCGCCCCCGGGCGATTGTCGACGATGACGGGCTGACCCCAGGCCTCGTTTAGCTTCTGACAGAATACCCGTCCAACCACGTCGTTCAGCCCGCCGGGATTGAACGCCACCACGTAGCGGATCGAGCGCGACGGATAGTCGGCCGCCATAACGGCTCCGTGACAAAGGAAGGCAGCAGCCCCTAGGATCAGTAACCGACCCGACACCGCAGACACGACTTTCATGAGCATCGTCCCCTGACTGGTTTGTACCGCGCGCGCCAAGTCTACCGCAGGCGCAGCGAGGCAACGTAGCCGGGCATGGGTCATCCCGCGTTCAGCCCGCGCCTTGAGACGCGGATACTCCGCATGCTAGCTTCGGAGCATGCGCGCACCGCCGCTTGCCCGTCTGCTCGCCCCGCGGCTACCGTTCTACTATGGCTGGGTGATCCTCGCCTGCGTCTGTTTCGCCGGCTTCGTGCGCCAGGGTGCAGCGGTTGCCGTGCTGTCGGTATTCGTCGAACCGATGCGGCGCGACCTCGGCTGGTCCAGCACCGCGTTCGGCGGGGCCGTATCGATCGGGGGTATGCTGGCCGCGCTCGTGTCGCCTTCGATCGGCCACCTGCTCGATCGGCGCGGCGCGCGTCTCGTGCTCTGTCTCGCCGTGATCGGCACGGGGTTCGCGACGATGGCGATCTCGCAGATCGAATCGGTCATCACCTTTTACCTGCTGTTCTGCTTTGCGCGCATGAACTGGGCCGGGCCGTTCGACCTCGGTCTGTACGGTGCGCTCAACGCCTGGTTCGTCGCGCGCCGTGCACGCGCGGCCTCCATCGCCACGCTTATCCAGCTTGCCGGTCTGGTCGCGTTTCCCTTGCTCGCAACCGCAGCCATGCACGGCGCCGATTGGCGTGCGGGGTGGATCGCGATCGGCCTCAGCGTACTGAGCGTTGGATTCGTGCCGGTGTGGCTGCTGCTCGCACGCCGTCCGGAAGACCTCGGGCTCACAGCCGAGGCGGCGTCCGACAATCCGGGGCATACGCGGCACGAACCGCACTTCAGCCGCGAGCAGGCGCTGCGCACAGCGGCATTCTGGCTGCTTGCGCTCTACGCCGCGCTGGTGTTTCCATGCCAGGCCGGTGTGAGCCTGTACCAGGCATCGCACATGATCGAGCGTGGCGTCGATCCGACCACGGCAGCGTTGATCGTCAGCACTTTTTCATTCATGTCGGCGCTGGCAAGCATCGGCGTGGGATGGCTGCCGCGAGGCTGGCCGATTCGCCGGGTACTCGCCCTGTGCGGCGCGCTCATGTGCATCGGTGTACTGTGCCTCATCGTCGCCACTGCGGCGACAACGGGGTTCCTGGGCGCGGGATCGTTTGGCCTCGGGGTCGGCGGCATGCTCGCGTTGCTGCCCGTGGTTTGGGCCGACTACTTCGGCCGCGTGAGCTACGGCGCGATTCGCGGCGTGGCGCTCTCGCTGCAAGTACTCGCTCAGGCCTGTGGCCCGCTGGCGGCCGGGGTATTACGCGACTTCTCGGGCTCGCATACGGCCTCGTTCGGTCTGTTTGCAACGCTGTCGGCGCTGGCGGTAGTGGTCGCGCTACTGGCTCGCCCGCCGCAATCGATCGACGCTGCCGGCGAGCCGAGCGCGCAGCGCCCATGACACCGACGCATAGCCGACGCCTTACGCCGCTCCTCGAGTGGCGAGGCGTAATCCGTCAGCGTGAGCCATCACCAGAAGGCTCACTGCCGCATGAACTGCTCGACGCCCAGCAGATTCATCGACCAGCCCAGCGCCGACTTGCACCAGATCTGGCGCGCGGGCTTAGTTCGATGTTAACAGCCTGCCGCAACGGCACGGAGGGATCCGCCGCGGTGGGCACGCCACGTCTGCCGTCAAGCCGCGTTGTTTCGCAGCTCGCAGTACCACTGCGTGGCGTAGCCGAGGAATCCGCGCAGATTGTCCTGACGGGCCATGGCGTCCTTGTAGCCCAGAGCTATCAGCTCGCGGCAGAAGGCGCGCTCGAACAGCAGGTACGAGAGCAGTGTGGCACCGCCGCGTTGCATAGCACCCACGCTTCGGAACAGTGCTCGGATGGTGCGCGGCAACGAGTCCGCATGCCGCAATGCGATCTTGTCCAGTTCCTCCGAGGGCGAGATCACCATGAAATCGACGTGGCGCAGGCGGCTGCCATTGCGCTTCAGAACCTCCGCCGGAATCATGCTCAGCGTCCGATTGATGCGTTGCAGCCGCTCCAGATCGACCTCCAGGCTGTCCAGGAAGATGCTGTCGAGGGCGTGACCGGCGATCTGCGCAAGCGTCGGGTAGCCGGGCGATTTTTCGCGCGCGCGTGCCGGTGTCCGCTCCGGCGAATGCTGCCTGCCGACCGACACGACCAGGACACGGTCCGCTCCCAGGTGCAGGGCGGGGCTCAGCGGCGCGATCTGTCGCATCGAGCCATCACCGAAGTATTCCCGGTTTATGCGCACGGCGGGAAAAATGAACGGGAGCGCGGACGAGGCGAGCAGGTGTTCAATGCCCACAGGCATCGCAATGCCGATGCGACGCGCGCGCCGCCACGGCTCGATACCTTGCGCACCCTGGAAAAAACACACTGATTGCCCCGACGAATAGCCCGAGCACGTAATCCCGAGCGCGTACAGTCGGCCCTGCTCGATGCAACGCCCGATCGAACCGAAATCGACACGCGCCGCCAATAGCTCGCGTAACGGCGTGCTGTCCAGCAGCGACACCGCTTGCCGGCGAAGACCTCCGGTAACCGCGGCGAGCAGCCATTTGCCACTGTTGCTCAGCACCCCGGTCAGGTCGGTACGGTAGACTTGCTCGGCGTGAAAATTCTTCCATACCGCCTGCAGCCGCAACGCGGCGCGGCGGAAATTGGCGGCGTCGGCGGCTATGGCGACCGCATTGACCGCGCCCGCCGAGGTACCGCATACGATCGGAAATGGATTGCCGGCCTCCTTCGGCACCAGATCGGCGATGGCGCGCAGCACTCCCGCCTGGTAGGCGGCGCGGGCGCCGCCACCGGTCAAGACAATCGCCAGGCGCGGGCGCGCGCCGTTGCTCAGTTCCATCGGCGCACCCACGAGCGGCGCAAGCGAGCTAGGAATGCGCCATCATGCGCAACCGATGCTCCCCGCCCAATACGTGCTCCATGGCATCCGTAAGCGTCTCGTCGGAGAGCGAGGCGAGTGTGGCGCCGAGCCGGCACAACAATCCACGCGCCTCGGCCGGCAAGTCGCGGATATCGAGCGCGGTAAACAAGCTCGCAGCCGCCCCTGCCGCGTGCAGCAACCGCTCGCGCTCGCGAATCATCAGTTCGATCTCGGCGCCCAGCCAGCGCACCGATTTGCTGCCTCGCTTGCGGATTGCCCTGCCGCCCGCGAGCTTGCGTTTGCGATCGATCATGCCTGTCGCCTCCCTGCGTCCGTGGTATTCGCCCGCTACCGCGGTATAACGGCCGTTCGCGAGTCGAATTTAAGCGCGTCGCGGGCACCGGCGATCTCAGCCCGCACGCATGATTTGGTAAAACGTATAGAGCATCCCGGCGGTCGCGCCCCAGATGTAACGGCCGCCGTACGGAATCGCCAGATAGCGCCGGTCGAGTCCTTCCAGCGCGTAGCGGCGGCGCTGGTAATGCTGCGGCGCCAGAAAATGTGCCAGCGGCGCTTCGAATATATCCTGCACCTCGAACGGATCGGGATCGGTTGTGTAAGGTGGGACGATCCAGCCCACAACGGGTGTGATGCAAAAGCCCGATTGCATCTCGTAGTCAGGCAGCGCACCGAGCACCCGGATAGCCGCGCGGGACAAGCCGGTCTCCTCTTCGGTTTCGCGCAGCGCCGTGTCTTCGCGATCGCGATCTTCCGGTTCGACCCGACCGCCGGGAAAACTGATCTGGCCGGCGTGGTCGTGCAGATGGCTCGTGCGCTGGGTGAACAGCACCTGCGTGCCGTCGTTACGCGCCACCAGTGGCACCAGTACGGCGGCATGCTTCACTCTCTGCCCGGGCTCGATGCGCTGCTGATGCCAAAGGTCGTGCGCATGCGTTTGCACGAGTGCGCTTGCACGCGCAAGGCGTGTGGCGAGAGCATCCGGCTCGAAGCACAGCCCAACCGGCATCCCGGACGTGGAAGGGCTCGGACCGCCACCGGCCCGATTGAAGGCGACCATGCAGCGATTCTAGCGGGCGGCACCTGCTCCGGCACGGCGTTTCGCGCCTCGGCGACCAGGCGCCCCGCACGCGTGGCTGCATCGCCCGCGTGCGACGGCCGGCTTGCGTGTCCGCCGCGCGTTCAGGCAACAGAGCGGATTCGCACCGCGCCGGCGTCCACCACGCTCAGCGCTGTCATGTTGACGATGCGACGAACCGTAGCCGATGGCGTCAGGATATGCGCCGGCATCGCCGATCCAAGCAGGATCGGTCCGATCGTGACACCCTCACCGGTCGCCACTCGCAGCAGGTTGTAGGCAATATTGGCGGCATCGAGTGTGGGCATGACAAGCAGGTTCGCCTCGCCCTTCAGGCGTGAGCCCGGAAAGATGCGCGCGCGCAAAGCGGCATCGAGCGCAGCATCTCCGTGCATCTCACCTTCGACCTCCAAGTCGGGCGCGATGCGCCACAGGATCTGCAGGGCGGCGCGCATCTTCGCCGCCGAGGCGGCGTCGGAACTGCCGAAGCTCGAGTGCGACAGCAGCGCGACCTTCGGCGTGACCCCGAAGCGGCGTACTGCTTCTGCCGCGAGCACTGTCATCTCGGCGATTTGCTCGGCACCCGGATCGACGTTCACATAGGTGTCACACATGAACACCGTGCGCCGCGGCAGCACCAGCAGGTTCATGGTCGCGAAGGAACAAATGCCTTCACGCCGACCGATGACATCGGCAATCACGCCGAGATGACGCTGGTAGCTGCCCACTGTGCCGCACAGCATTGCGTCGACTTCGTTCCGGCGCAGCATCATCGCGCCGATCAGAGTCGCGCGCCGGCGCATCGCGAGCTTGGCCTGGTCCTGCGAGACGCCTTTACGTTGCATGAGGTCGTAGTACGCGGACCAATACTCTCGATAACGGATATCGCTGTCGGGGTTCACCAGATCGAAATCCACACCCGAGCACAGCCGCAATCCGAGGCGCTGGATACGCGCCTCGATCACCTCGGGCCGGCCGATCAGCGTGATACGGGCAAGGCCTTCGTTCAGCACCTCCTGCGCGGCGCGCAACACGCGTTCGTCCTCGCCTTCGCAGTACGCGATACGCTTCGGCGCCTGTTTGGCGGCGACGAATACCGGACGCATGATCAGCCCGGATTGCCATACGAACTGCATCAACCGATCGCGATAGGCGTCTAGATCCTCGATCGGCCGCGTTGCCACACCGCTTGCCATCGCGGCTTTGGCCACGGCAGGGGCGATGGTCGCGATCAGGCGCGGATCGAACGGTCGCGGGATGAGGTACTCGGGGCCGAAGCGATCCTCCTGGCCACCGTAGGCCATCGCCACAATCTCGGATTGCTCCGCATGAGCCAGTTCGGCAAGCGCATGCACCGCCGCAAGCTCCATCTCTCGCGTGATGCGGGTGGCACCGGCATCCAGAGCGCCGCGAAAAATGAACGGAAAGCACAGAACGTTGTTCACCTGGTTTGGAAAATCCGAACGGCCGGTCGCGATGACCGCATCGGGGCGTACCGCACGCGCGACGTCCGGCATGATCTCCGGGTAGGGATTCGCGAGCGCCAGGATCAGAGGTCGCGGCGCCATGCCGGCGAGCAAGTGGGGCTGCAGCACGCCGGCGGCAGACAGCCCCAGAAAAATGTCAGCCCCCGCGATTACGTCGGCCAGTGAACGCGCATCGGTCTTGCGCGCGTAGCGCGCCTTGAAAGAATCCATCTCCTCGGTGCGCCCTTCGTAGACCACACCGACGATATCGGTGACCCAGATGCGCTCCGGATCGATCCCCATGCTCACCAGCAAATCGAGGCAAGCGAGCGCTGCGGCGCCTGCTCCCGATACCACCAACTTCACGTCACCAATGTTCTTGCCCACCACGCGCAAGCCGTTTTGCACCGCCGCACCGACGATGATGGCCGTACCGTGCTGATCGTCGTGGAACACCGGGATTCGCATCCGCTCGCGCAATTCGCGCTCGACATGGAAGCACTCGGGCGACTTGATATCCTCCAGATTGATACCGCCGAAGGTCGGCTCGAGCGCGGCGACGATGTCGACCAGGCGCTGCGGATCGCGTTCGTCGATCTCGATGTCGAACACGTCGATACCGGCAAACTTCTTGAACAGTACCGCCTTGCCTTCCATGACTGGCTTGGCGGCAAGCGGTCCGATTGCACCCAGCCCAAGTACGGCGGTCCCGTTCGTGATTACGGCCACCAAATTGCCGCGCGCGGTCAGATCGCGCGCCTGAGCGGGGTCGTCGCGGATCGCTTCGCAGGCGATGGCAACCCCGGGTGTATACGCGAGCGCAAGGTCACGCTGGTTCACCAGCCCCTTGGTCGGGGCAACGGCGATCTTGCCCGCAACCGGCAGGCGGTGATAGTCGAGCGCGGACTGGCGCAGGCGATCGGTATCGTTCATCGGTCGACTCTCTCAGGACGAAATCGAGCGCGCACGCAAGTAGGCGAGCCGATCCACTGACCGAATCTTGACCTGCTGCACGGTCTTGGAGCGAAGAACATGCAAAACGACGTCGTCGCCGGCAGGCCCGCTCGCCCACAGTCGTTGATAAAACTCTCCCTGCCCGCCGATCGACTGGCCGGCAACGCCGAGGATCACGTCGCCGCGCCGCATGCCAGCGTCTGCAGCCGGCGTACCGGGAAGTACCCGGGTCACGACGACGTGGTTCTCCACCTCCTCGGTGTAGATCCCGAGCCAGGGCCGCGCGGGCTCGCGCCGTCGGCCGTGACTGACGAGCTCGTCGAGCACGGGCTTGAGCAGATCGATCGGCACGAACATGTTGCCCGGGAATGCCACGCCCGTGTTGAGCGCATCACCAACCCAGAGCGAGCCAATACCGATCAACCTTCCGTCTCGATCGAGCAAGGCGGCGCCACTATGATCGAAGCGCGGCGGCGCCGTAAACAACGCCCCGTCGATCATATACTCCCAGTAGCCGGTGAAACGCCGCCGCGAGACCACGTAGGCACCGCTCGGACCACCGCCGGCGGCATGCGTCACAGCCATGACCTGATCGAACTCGCGCACGGAATCCGAATCGCCGAACGCGATCGGCCGGGAGGCGATGGCGGCCGTGGCGCGCAGCAATCCGAACCCGGTAGCATGATCGAAGCCGATCACTACGGCCGGAAAAACCCGCCCATCGGGCGCGAGCACCAGAATCGAATCGGCCTCCAGCACGAGATAGCCAATCGTGACGATGAGTCCGTCGCGGCCGATGATGACACCGCTGCCCTCGCGCTCGGCGCCCAGGGTCTCGGCAGTCCGCGCATTGGGAATGGTCTTGATGCTGAGCTTGACGATCGCATCGAGCGCGGGCTTGCGCGCAGGCAGCTCCGCGATCAGGTCGTGTGCCGCCCTCCAACAAGCGAACGATGCCGTAAACAAGGGCAGTGTCATGGTGCCCCCATGCTAACATTCCGAGCGCTCAGTCGCGACGCCATGCCGGTCCATTCAGCAGCCGCCACCGCCGTGTTTCCTTTTCTTGAGCCTCGTATCAGCGGCATGCTCGAGCTCGATGCGCGTCATCGAATGTATTGGGAAGAATGCGGCAGCTCGGACGGCGTTCCCGTCGTCTTTCTGCACGGCGGCCCAGGGGCCGGCAGCACCCCCGATCACCGCCGTTTTTTCGACCCGCGTTTCTACCGGATCATCGTGTTCGACCAACGCGGGTCGGGCCGCTCGCTCCCTCATGGCGAGATCGCGGACAACACCACGCCGCTGCTCGTTGCCGACATGGAGCGGTTACGCGTGCATCTGGGGATCGAGCGTTGGGCGATCTTCGGCGGCTCGTGGGGCAGCACACTCGCGCTCGCGTATGGCGCCGCCCATCATGAGCGTTGCCTTGCCTTCATCTTGCGCGGGATCTTTCTTGGCAGCCGCGACGAGATCGACTGGTTTCTGTACGGACTGCGCCGCTTCTTCCCGGAAGCCTGGCGAGCTTTCGTTCGCGACTTCTCCGAATCCGAGCGGACTGATTTGCTGAAAGCCTATCATCGTCGGCTGGTTGACCCGGACCCACAGGTCCATGGCCCCGCTGCACGCGCCTGGAGCACCTACGAGGGGTCGTGCTCGACCTTGCGGCCGAATGGCGAGGTCCTGCGTCACAGTTCGACCAATCCGACTGCCCTGAGCCTCGCGCGTATCGAAGCGCACTACTTCATGCACGATATCTTCATGCCGCCGGGCGCCCTGCTAGCCGGTGTGGAACGCATCCGCCATCTGCCCTGCTGGATCGTCCAGGGGCGTTACGACGCGGTGTGTCCGATCGCGACGGCGGATCTGCTCGCACGGGCGTGGCCGCAGGCACGGTACGTCGTGGTGCCCGACGCGGGCCACTCGGCCTGGGAACCGGGAATTCTGGCCGCACTGCTACACGCCACGGAAGCGCTGAAAGATTCCTGCGGCGAAGCCGGTACAACGGTCGGCGCCGGTCTCCCTACATTGCAGCGCGGCATGCCCTAACCTCGCCCCGGCTCGGAGTGCCGCCACCGGGTTTTCGCCGTGCTCGCGTGCCGGCGTCGAGGGCTGAACCCCGCGCCAAGGTCATTGACTCCGCAGCGCTACTTCTTTTCTTCGTCCGGCTTGGCTGTAGCAATACCCGACAGCGTCTCGAGTGCGGACTTCTGCATCTCTAGGGTCTTGATCGTCATTTGCAGCAGGCCGAGATTCATCTTGAGCCAGCTTTCTACGCTGCGCAACTCGGCGAGTTTGCGTGCGACTTCCTCCACGTCGACCGTCGGCGCAACCATTCCCGGCAAGGGAAAGCCGAGCGGATTCCACATCTTCTGCATGAACTCGAGCATATCCTTCGACCAGATATCGTCCGCCATGCGGGCACCTCCAGGCACCAAGGAACACAAAGCCGCCTCGACGAGCCCGGCGACAGCACGCGACACCTGTCGCGGCGGATTACCGCGCCGGCGCTGCGCCGGGTTTCATACCTTGCCAGCGGAGCGGTCGCCGTGAACCACCCGGCGATCCTGCACCTTGCGAACAATCTGCTCTAGGCGTTGGCGCTCCGATAAGACCCGAGCGGCATACGGATTGTGCGGATCCTGGCCGGTGCCCCCATAAAGCCTCAATGCGGCCGTAAGATCCTCATCGGTTCGGGTCGCATACTCGCGCAACACCTTGGCGCCGGCGACGATGTTGACCTCCGGATCGAGCACGTTTACTTCGCCGCCGTGGGCTGAGCGCAGCTTGTCCTTGTGGTATTCGGGGATGATCTGCATCAAGCCCTTGGCGCCCATGACACTTTCAGCAATCGGGTTGAAGCTGGATTCAACCGCCATGACCGCCAGGATGAGAAGCGGATCGAGTTGGGTAGAATGGCCGGCAGCGTAGGCCAAGCGGACAAAACGCTCGAGGGAGTCGCTCGACACGCGGTAGCGCTTCGCCAGGAAGTCCGCCAGCGCCTGATAGCGGAGTGCATCCTTTTGCGGCAGGGAGGCCGCCATCTGCGCCGGCGCGGCCGCGGGGCCGACGGACCGCAGCGCCGGGATCGGAAACGGCGCGGATTCAAGAGCGCGCAACCAACCGGGCAGCGACACCAGCGTAACGATGCCGGCGGCGGCCACGAGAGTCGCCCGCAAACCGGCAAGTGCCGGCCCGAGATTAAATGCAAATGCGGAAAGCGAACCTCGGGTGATGCATGGGCGATCGATCATCTTCTGCACCTTCAGTCGCGCCGACGCACGGGGCGCGGCTTCGTTCATCTCGACAGGCCCTAGTGGCCCGCATTTCCCCCCTTGTGCGGCATTACACCGAGAAGGCCTCGGATTCGGACGTGCATGCCTCTCGGGTGTCGACTCGCGCAGCCGACGAGACCGCGGATCGAGCTGTGAGAAACCCGCCCGGACTGCCACCAGCGAGGCGGGCTTGGTGAACCGTCCGGGAGTTTGCCAGATGACCGCCAGCCCTGGCAAGGCTTTTATGCTGCGCCGCATCAATCGACGCTGCTGGCTGCCTGACCAGCGGCTTCGATGAGGGGAACTGCTCATCAGGTGGGCATCTGCTCGTCAATAGCGCACGAGCACCTGCAGATGGCGATCGAACACGCATGGTGCGCATCCGGCGCGACACCATTTCTCAGCGACGAATTGGCGCTAAGGCATAAGTGCTTGATCGCTCAACGCAACGATTCTGGAAGCGGAAAGTCGGGGAAGCGCTTCCGGAACTGATCCAGACGGGCGCGGGCCAGTTCCTCGCGCCCATCGCGGCGCAGTTGATCGATCTCACGCAACCACTGCTCAGCCTCCAGGAGCACGCCGCTCTGCTGTTCGGTGCGATCGGCTTGCCGGCGCTCCGGGCCGTGCGTCCCGGAGGGTACAGCCGCGGCAGCGCCGGGCGCGGGTACGGCGAGCGCCTTGTCGGGTTCGTGACCGAATCGAGCAGCCTCTCGTCTCGTAGTCGGCGGCACCGAATCTGCGCTGCGAGCTTCCACGCTCAGCCGCGGCGCTCGTTCAGCAATCTTGCCCGCACCCGCGCTGATTTCCGCGAATGGAACCGGATCGGCGCGCTGCGTCTCTCCTCCAAGCGGGCGTGGCAACGGCGCGGCTGGCGATACCCGCGCAGACGGCCTGTGCGGCAGCGCCGACACCGCCGCGCGTTCGCGCTCCTTGGCGGGCGCCACGGGAGTCTCGCGCGGCATAGACTCCGGCTGTGCTCGCTGAGCCGCGCGATGCTCGGACGCCTCGTTCTGTTGTAATGCGCGCGGCTGCGGCGTCGCGGCCGGCAACTCTCGCTGCGCCTGAATACCCTCGCCTCCGCGCGATATCGCGTCGCTGGATTGTGCCGGCTCCGCGTCGGTGCGTCCGTTGCTCCCGGGCGAGGACGGGACGACTTGGGTGGGCGCTGAAGCGCGCGAAGGCGGCGTACGTTCCAATTCCCCCTCCAGGATCAGCGCGAGGCTCACCGCGAGACTCAGCACTGCCGCCACAGCGAGCGGCGCCTGCCAGGACCAACGCCGACGCGCGCTCGCCCACGATCCTACCGGTGCGACGTCGCGTTCCGCCGCGGCCAGGATCGCGCGATCGAGCCGCACCGGTGGTTGCTCGCACGCACCCGCTCGGTAGAGCCTAGACAATTCGCAATCGGCGTCCATGTTCACACCAACTCCTGCAGACCTCGACGCAATTTGGCGACGGCATAGCGCAACCGGCTCTTGGCAGTTTCGGCGTTCACGCCGGTCGCCTGTGCAATCTCCTCGACACTCAAGCCGGCCTCTTCACGCATGACGAACGCCTCGCGCTGGACATCGGGCAAGCCCGCCAGCAATGTCATGAGCCTTTCCACCTGTGTCTTGCGCTGAACGAGGATGTCGGGCTGAAGGCTGCTACGGTCCGCCAGCCTGGCAACCGGATCGTCGTCCTCGTCGTCGCTTTCGAGCACAGGCCGATGTGCGGCGCGGCGGTAGTAATCGATCAGACGATTGTGCGCGATCCGATACAGATAGGTCGCGAACCGCGCTTGCGGTGAGTAGCGCTGGCGCGCGCGGATCAGGTTGAGCCAGACGTCCTGGAACAACTCTTCGGCTATCCCGGCCGCGCCGCACTGCCGCAACAGAAAGCGGTAGAGTCCGCCGCGATGACGTGCGTACAGCATCTCGAAAGCATGGCAGTCGCCGTCGCGATAAGCACTCATAAGCGATTCGTCGCTCGCTTGAGCGGCTTCCTTCATCGGCTGCCTTGCCTGCGCAGGATTGGACGTCGAACCAGCAATCGCGCGCAAGCGCAGCACGGAGCCCGCGCCGGCACCATCGCGCTCACCGTCCTCGCGGGCATGCATGCCGTGCCTTTCTCGTCATGGTTATTCGAGCCATTGAACGCACGCCGGACCGATTCGGGTTAGATCCCGCGGCTACGGCCGCGGCGTCTGCCTTGCGGCGCCCTAACCCGGCCTCTATACTGGCCCGAGGCACCCGGAGGAGGAAAGCATGGCGAAGTTCACGACCGAAGCCGTCCGCACCTTAGCCTTGGTCGGCCATGGCGCGTCCGGCAAGACTACGCTGGCCGAATGCCTGCTGGCCAGGGCCGGTCTGATCGCTACGCCGGGAAGCGTCGAACGCGGCACGACGGTGTGCGACTTCGATCCGCTCGAGAAGAGCCACAAGCACTCGATCCAATCCGCGGTCGTCCACTTCGAATGGCAGGCTCGGCGTATCCATTTGCTGGACACGCCGGGTGCGCCGGATCTCGTCGGCAACGCGATCGGCGCGCTTGAAGCCGTCGAGACGGCGGTGGTCGTAATCAACGCCCAGAACGGGATCGAAATGATCACGCGGCGCATGATGCAGTGGGCGTCCCAGCGCCAGCTTTGCCGGATGATCGTAGTCAACAAGATCGACGCCGAGAACGTCGATCTCCCGGCCCTGGTGCAGAAAATTCAGGAAACCTTCGGCAAGGAATGCCTCCCGATCAACCTGCCCGCGGACGGCGCCAGCCGCGTGGTCGATTGTTTCTTCAATCCTTCCGGTGATTCGGACTTCTCTTCGGCGCAGGCTGCCCACCAGGCCTTGATCGATCAAGTGGTCGAAGTCGATGAAGATTTGATGGCGCTTTACCTGGAAAAGGGTGAGGTCGGCCCCGAACAATTGCATGCGCCGTTCGAAACGGCCTTGCGGGAAGGGCACCTGATTCCGATTTGCTTTGCTTCGGCGCGTAACGGGGTCGGTATCGCGGAACTGCTGGAGATCTTCGTCAAACTCATGCCCAATCCGGCCGAAGGCAATCCACCCCCGTTCTACAAGGGTGAAGGCGCATCGGCCGTTCCCATACAGGCGGTGCCCGATCCGAGCAAGCACGTGCTGGCGCACGTGTTCAAGGTGATCATCGATCCTTTCGTCGGCAAGCTGGGCATCTTCCGCGTCTATCAGGGAACTGTGTCGAAGGACACGCAGTTGTTCATCGGCGATGGCCGCAAGCCCTTCAAGGTTGGACACCTGCTGATGCTACGGGGGAAGGACCACGTCGAGGTCGAATCTGCGGGACCGGGAGATATCGCGGCGGTCGCAAAGGTCGAGGAGATTACCCTCGACAGCGTGCTGCACGACTCGCACGACGAGGATCATATCCACATGAAGCCAATGGAGTTCCCGCAGCCGATGCACGGACTGGCGGTGGAGCCCAAGCGGCGCGGCGACGAGCAACGCATTTCGGACGTTCTGCATAAGCTCGCGTCCGAGGATCCGTGCTTCGTGGTGGAGCACAGCGCAGCGACCAATGAAACCGTGATTCGCGGCCTAGGGGATTTGCACATGCGGTTGGTGCTGGAGAAGATGGCCGCGCAATATCACGTCGAGGTCAACACCAAGCCACCGCGCATACCGTATCGCGAGACGATCACGGCTAAGGCCGACGGCCATCACCGGCACAAGAAGCAGACCGGCGGTGCAGGCCAGTTCGGGGAGGTCTTCCTGCGTGTCGAGCCGCTGCCGCGCGGGACGGGCTTTCAGTTCGTCGACGAAGTCAAAGGTGGAACCATTCCGACCCAGTTCATCCCCGCGGTGGAGAAAGGCATCCACCAGGTGCTCGCATCGGGTCCCATCGGCGGCTACCACGTCCAGGATTTGAAGGTGACGGTCTACGACGGCAAGCATCATCCCGTCGATTCGAA
This sequence comes from Burkholderiaceae bacterium, assembly GCA_011525945.1. GTDB lineage: Bacteria > Pseudomonadota > Gammaproteobacteria > Burkholderiales > WYBJ01 > WYBJ01. The sequence continues at coordinate 41,287 of WYBJ01000203.1, forward strand.
GGAGATCGCGTTCATCACCGCGGGCCGGCGAGCACTGCTCGACGCCATGATGAAGGCAAGGCCGATCGTCCTGGAGCCTATTGTCAACATCGAGATCAGCGCGCCCGAGACGGCAATGGGCGACATCGCCGGTGATCTGTCAGCCAAGCGCGGCCAGGTGAGCGGAACCGACAGTCTCCCAGGCGGCACGATCGTCATCTCCGGTAAGGTTCCGCTGTCCGAGTTGAGCAACTACCAGGGTCGCTTGAAGTCGGTCACGGGCGGCCAGGGCTCCTACGCGATCGAGCTCAGCCACTACGATCAGGTTCCGCCGCAAGTGCAGCAGCAGATTGCCGCAAGCCACAAAAGTGCGCACGAAGAGGAAGAATAGCGGCGGGCACATCATCTTTCCTCCGCGTACGCGCTGCGATCGCTTCCCATCGACGCGCCGACTGTTACGGAAGCGAAGGATATGGACGACTCCGTTCTGCGCGCAATGGCCAGGTGGCCCAATGTACCCGCCGCGTTCGGATGGCTATCTCTCGACATGCGCGGACGATGGTTGCTGCGCCAGGAACGCGTGGGCAACGCGCGGCTGATCGAGTTCATCGGCCGTAATTACGGCAGCGATGCGAGCGGTCGCTGGTTCTTCCAGAACGGACCGCAACGCGTGTTCGCGACGCTCGCCTACGCGCCCTTGGTGTTGCGCTTGGTCCCCGGACAATACCTGATCACCCACACGGCCAAGGTGGTGCGTGTGATTTCGAGCGCATGGATGGATCGCGAGGGTATCGTCACCCTGCATACCGAGCACGGTGCGGGCACAGTCGACGATCGCGATATCGAGTCGCTTGCGCCCTGGATCTCGGATGCTACCGGCCGGAGGCCGCCCGAAGATCTACTCACCGAGTTGCTCGAGAGCACCCAGGAAGGACGGGACTGCGGTATCCGCTTGCGTTATGGCGGCCGTGCGGTCGCGCTCCGTCCGCTGCCGGCCGACGAGACGCCCAACCGGCTCGGGTTTGTGCGCATACCGCGGCCGCTACCCGAAAAGGGGGCGGACTGCTGATGCGCGCATTGCGAGATTGCCCGCCATCGACCTTGCGGCGACTGCACGGTGTGTTGACCGATATCGATGACACACTCACAACCGATGGCCGCTTGCCGGCGCAATCATACGCAGCTATGGAGCGCCTGGAAGCTTCGGGCCTGACCATCGTACCGATCACCGGGCGGCCCGCGGGATGGTGCGACCACATTGCGCGTATGTGGCCGGTGCAAGGCGTCGTGGGTGAGAACGGAGCATTCTGGTTTCGCTACGACCGCGGTGAGCGCCGGATGCTGCGTCATTTCGTTGACTCCGCCGAGACAAGACGCGAGCAGGCTACGAGGCTGCAAGGTATCGCCACCGAGATCCTGCACGCGATACCCGGAGCACGCATCGCATCGGACCAGCGCTATCGCGAGTCGGATCTCGCGATTGACTTCTGCGAGGACGTGCCGCGCCTGCCGGAGCGCGACGTCGAACGCATCGTAATGCTGATGCAGGCACGGGGCCTGACCGTGAAGGTCAGTTCGATTCACGTCAACGGTTGGTTCGGCAGCTTCGACAAACTTTCCACAACACTTAAGTTCCTCACAGCCCAATTCGGTACCGACGCCGAAGCGGTACGCAAGAATTACGCGTTTATTGGCGATTCGCCGAACGACGAACCGATGTTCGGGTACTTCGACTGTAGCGTGGGTGTCGCCAATGTACGCGACTTCGCGCACATGCGACGACTGCCACACTACGTAACACAAGGTCGTGCAGGCAACGGCTTCGCCGAGTTTGTCGACTGCCTCATTCGCGCTCGCCGGGGACCGACGTGATGGCGTTAGCGAATGCGACGAGCAGCGAACGACTCCTCGATCTGATCGCGAAAGTAACTCGTTAGCGACGGCGCGGCCAGGAAGCGCCGGTGCACCTCGGGCGAAACACGCTCGTACTGCACGATCGATCCACTGGAGAATTCCAGTTCGAGAATTTGCACCCTCGGATCGTAGCCGACCGAGCGAATAGAAGTGGAGTTCACGCGTTTGCGTTCCATCGGATCGCTGTCCTCTTCACAGGGCAAGCAGCACGCACTCAAGCATCGCTCGAGTGCTGAGCGTAGAAGGCAACGCTCAACGCGCGCTCGTTGTCAAGTACCTCGGCTACGTCGCCCCGCATGCCATCTCACGCTCCGGAAGAGATATCGGCATGCGACACTTCCTCACTTTCCACTACGTGAAATGAACGCAAAATAATTCCTCGCCTCTATTCAAGAGGTTATACCACTTCTCGCAATACGGAACGCACAGCATCGCGTATCGTCCCGCCGCAAAACCCGCAAAAACGGCTCCGATCGCTCGCTTTTCTGGTATTCTTGTCCGCGTTACCGACCCGTTGGCACAGTGCCGCGCCTAAGATCGGTTCCCCATCGGAAAGGGCCAGGCTCCAGGGATCAAAATCGGTCGCGGGGACGCTGGCGGTGCAGCAGGTGTCGTTGGGGATTCGGATTCGATCGCCGTGGGCTTGTCTGCAACCGGTGTTGGTTCGATCGTAGCAACTGGCGGTACAGTCTTCTTCGCGGCTATTGTCTTTGCTGGCTTCTTAGCCGCCTTACGAGCCGCGGGCTTAGTGCCCGCGGCTTTTTTCTTTGGCAATCCGGATGGTTTCACGCCGCGCAGCCGCTCCGCGACGCTCGCGCGTTTGGCGACCGTCTGCTTGCTCGCGGACGCGCCTTTCTTGGCACCCGTGCGCTTGCCTGCGGCAGCCCGCTTCTTCGCGGCCGCCATGCGCAGTGGGCGTTTGCCGACGGCGCCCTTGCGCGCAGCTGACTTTGGTCTCTTCGCCGTCGGCCGAGACAACGCGCGCCGAGCTGCCTTTTTCGCGGGCCTTCGAGCGATCTTGCGCGCCGATCGATTCACCGATTTCTTGGCTGCCGATTTGTTTCTCGCTGCCATGTTTGCCTCCGGTTATGAAGACACTGGGTTGCCCACGCTAATGTAACGCCGCACGAACCCTGCTTGCGAGATCCTTGTACAGCGCGCCCGGGTCGAGCCGAATGCCGCCCTGCCATCGCACAGCGCCGGTCTGAGGGTCGACGCTGACATCGAGAAATCGTTCGACGTCACGCCAGATACTGAAATCGACGATATCCACCAAGCTCCCGAGATAGACGTAGCCTTCCAATCCGTCGTCGAACAGCAGCCACAGCGAGTAGTCGGCCTCGGCCTTGCAACTTTCAATGGCCGGGCCGTACTGCCGGCGCGACCGGCGCGGCATCCGTTCGAGACTCAGTCCCATGACAGCGCACCGCCGGTCTGGTACTCGGTGACGCGCGTTTCGAAAAAGTTCTTCTCCTTTTTCAAATCGATCATTTCGCTCATCCACGGAAACGGATTGCCGTTGCCGGGGAACAGCGGGTCGATCCCGATCTGCTGGCAGCGCCGATTGGCGATAAAGCGCAGATACTCCTTGAACATCGTCGCATTCAATCCGAGCACCCCCCGCGGCATCGTGTCCTCCGCGTAGCGATATTCGAGATTTACCGCTGTGCGCACGAGTTCCCGCACTTCATCGCGGAATTCTGGCGTCCACAAGTGCGGGTTTTCAAGCTTGATCTGGTTGATCAGGTCGATGCCGAAGTTGCAGTGCATCGATTCGTCGCGCAGGATGTACTGATATTGCTCGGCGGCTCCTGTCATCTTGTTCTGCCGTCCTAGCGCCAGGATCTGCGTGAATCCCACGTAAAAGAACAAACCTTCCATCAGGCAGGCGAACACGATCAGGCTGCGCAACAGGCGTTGATCATTCTCCGCCGTACCGGTTCGAAACGACGGGTCGGTCAAGGTATCGATGAACGGAATGAGGAACTCGTCCTTGGCCCGTATGCTGGGGACTTCGCGGTAGGCATTGAAGATCTCGCCTTCGTCCAGGCCAAGACTCTCTACGATGTACTGATAGGCATGCGTATGAATGGCCTCTTCGAAAGCTTGACGCAGCAAGTACTGACGGCACTCGGGTGCCGTGATGTGGCGGTAGGTGCCCAGCACGATATTGTTGGCGGCGAGCGAATCGGCCGTCACGAAAAATCCGAGATTGCGCTTCACGAGGCGACGCTCATCCTCGCTCAAAGCACCCGCGTCCTTCCACAAGGCGATGTCGCGGCTCATCGGAATCTCCTGCGGCATCCAGTGATTCGCGCACGCCGCAAGATACTTCTCCCAAGCCCATTTGTACTTGAACGGCACCAGTTGATTGACGTCGGTCTGACCGTTGATGACACGCTTGTCGTCGACCGAGACGCGGTGGAACGCGTCGAAATTACGCGACCGCTGTACGTCAGCCAGACCGGAACCCACGACGCCGCGTACCGCCGTATTCACTTCTTGTTCGGTCGATTGCATTTCTTGCTCCTGTAGGTATCGTTCCACTGGCCGGCCGCCGTCTATTGACAGGCTTCGCACTCGGGATCGTCAATCGAGCACACCTTGAGCTCGGCACCAGATTCGCCGGCGGCCGGGACGGCGTTCAGCGCGCCGGCGCGCACGGTCGACTTCTCGGCGTGGGTCGCGCCGAGGGTACGCAGGTAATAGGTGGTTTTGAGGCCGCGCAACCAGGCGAGCTTATAGGTGTCGTCGAGCTTCTTGCCCGAAGCGCCCGCCATGTAGAGATTCAGGGACTGCGACTGGTCCACCCATTTCTGCCGCCGCGCCGCGCACTCGACCAGCCAGCGCGGCTCGATCTCGAAGGCGGTCGCGTACAGCGTGCGTACTTCGGGAGGCACCCGATCGATCTTCGCCAAGCTACCGTCGAAGTATTTCAAATCCGAGATCATGACCTCATCCCAGACATTCAGCCGTTTCAAGTCCTCGACCATGTACTGGTTGGCGACGGTGAACTCGCCCGAGAGGTTGGACTTGACGTACAGATTCTGGAAGGTCGGCTCGATCGATTGTGAAACGCCGGTGATATTCGCGATGGTCGCGGTAGGCGCGATGGCGAGACAATTGGAGTTGCGCATGCCGACCCGCGCGATGCGCGCGCGCAGGGCCTCCCAATCGAGCCGCGTCTCGGTATCGGCCTCGACGTAGCCGCCGCGCTGATCGGCAAGCAACCCGAGCGTCTCGTGCGGCAAGATATGGCGATCCCAGAGCGATCCGTCGAAGGTCGCATAGCGGCCGCGCTCCTCGGCCAGATCGGTCGATGCCCAATACGCGCAATAAGCAATCGCCTCCATTGACCGGTCGGAGAATTCGACCGCCTCGGCTGACGCGTAGGGAATTCGCAGCGCGTGCAGGCAATCCTGGAACGCCATGATCCCCAGCCCGACCGGGCGGTGCTTGAAGTTGGAGTTGCGCGCCTTTCCGACCGAGTAGTAGTTCAGGTCGATCACGTTGTCGAGCATGCGCATCGCGGTGCCGATCGTGCGCCTCAGTTTGTCGAGATCCATGCAGCGCTCCTCGTGATTGAGGTGCGCCAGCATGTTCACCGAGCCCAGATTGCATACCGCGATCTCGTCCGGACCGGTATTGAGAGTGATTTCGGTGCACAGATTGGAGCTGTGCACGATTCCGACGTGCTGCTGCGGCGAGCGCAGGTTGCACGGGTCCTTGAACGTGATCCAGGGGTGGCCTGTTTCAAACAGCATCGACAGCATGCGCCGCCACAACTGCACCGCCGGAATACGCTTGAACAAGACGAGATCACCACGCGCGGCGCTGGCCTCGTAGGCGAGATAAGCCTGTTCGAAATCGCGCCCGTGCTTCTCGTGCAGATCGGGTACGTCGGACGGTGAGAAAAGGGTCCACTCTGCGTCTTCCATCACTCGTTTCATGAACAGGTCGGGTATCCAGTTCGCCGTGTTCATGTCGTGCGTGCGACGCCGGTCGTCGCCCGTGTTCTTGCGCAACTCGAGGAATTCCTCGATGTCGAGATGCCAGGTCTCCAGGTAAGAACACACCGCACCCTTGCGCTTGCCTCCCTGATTGACTGCAACCGCGGTGTCGTTCACCACTTTCAGGAATGGCACCACGCCTTGAGACTTACCGTTGGTTCCCTTGATGTGCGCGCCGAGCGCCCGTACTGGCGTCCAGTCATTGCCGATGCCGCCCGCGTACTTCTGCAGCATGGCGTTCTCCTTGATCGACTCGTAGATCCCGTCCAGGTCGTCCGGCACCGTGGTGAGATAGCAGCTGGCAAGCTGCGAGCGGCGCGTACCCGAGTTGAACAGGGTCGGTGTCGAGCTCATGAAATCGAAGCTCGAAAGGACGTTGTAGAACTCGATCGCACGCCCCTCGCGCTCGTCCTTCTTCTCGTTCAACGCAAGACCCATCGCGACACGCATGAAGAAGGTCTGCGGAAGCTCGATGCGTCGGCCGCGAACGTGCAGGAAATAGCGGTCGTAAAGGATCTGTAGGCCGAGGTAGCCGAACTTGAGGTCACGATTGTGATCGAGTGCTAGCGCCAGGCAGCCCAGATCGTATTCGCCCAGGCGCGGATCCAGCAGCTCAGCGTCTACTCCCGCTCGGATCAGCTGCGGAAACGCCTCTGTATAGGCCGCCTTCATGCCGGCATGACTCACTTCGTGGCCCAATGTCTCCAGCCGCAGGTTGTTCAGGAGCAGGCGCGCAGTAACGAAGCTGTAGGCGGGCGCGGATTCGATCAGCGAGCGCGCTGCGAGCACGACGCATTTGCGAACTTCGTCCATCGGGATGCCGTCGTAAATGTCACGCACGGTCGCCTGCAGAATCGGTGCCGCACTGACATCGGCACCCAAGTCCGCGCAGGCCTCCTCCACCAGCATGCTCAAGGCGTCCCGGTCGAACGGACGGCTTACGCCGGCATCGATCACCCGGATTGAAGGTTGGGCCGCAGAAGCAGCCTGCGCTTCACGCTGCCGCGCGCGCTCCTGCGCCCGGGCTTCGCGGTACAGTACGTAGGCGCGTGCGACCTCATGCTCTCCGCTGCGCATGAGGGCGAGCTCGACCTGATCTTGGATATCCTCGATGTGAAAGGTGCCGCCTTCCGGACGACGGCGCATGAGCGCGTTCACCACCGCCGTGGTCAGCCCGGCAACACGTTCGCGAATGCGCGCCGACGCCGCCCCGACGCCACCATTGACCGCGATGAAGGCCTTGGTCATGGCGATCGAAATCTTCGTTGGCTCGAAGCCGACTACCGCGCCGTTGCGACGGATCACCTTGTACTGCCCGTAGCGCGCATCGCGTTCCGGGGCGTGCGCCTCGCCGTCAAGAGCGACGTTCGGCAGCGAGGCGAGAGTTTCGGTCGCAACATGCATGTGCGGTCTCCTTGGGCTGAAACTTTATTTACTTATTGTGTGACGCCAAGAACTTCAATGAGCCGAAGCAGGACAACCACCATATATTGTGGCTTGGCTCCAAGGTCGCACTAATTCTAGTAGCTGCGACAACGTTGTCAACAGGTTCCGCAAGCGCGCCCGCAGGCAGTACCTCGGCGTTGCGCGGATGGCACACGGCGCACGGGGAAACGCGAGTCCAGAATCGCAGGCTCTGGTGTTCAGCGCTTGAACAACGCGCTGGGTTGGTCCAAGGCCGACCAGTCGAAAGACGCGCCGGGATCGGTCTTACGCCCGGGCGCAACGTGGCAATGCCCGGCGATCCCTTGGATCGGATAAACCGCCCGCAAGGTGGATATCAGGGCCGCGCCCGTCTGGTATTGCGCGTCTTCGTACATGACGTCGTCGCTACCTTCGAATTCGATCCCGACGGAATAGTC